>JAFGTG010000003.1 GCA_016934255.1 Sedimentisphaerales bacterium | reverse complement strand
GCCTCGATCTGCTCCTTGACCTTGTCTTCAGGCTTCCAGTTGGTCATCTCTTCGACCTTCTTGAGCGCGTCCCGCGCTTTCGCACCATCCAACCCATCGAATGATTTGAGCTTGGTTTCCGCCGCCTCCCGCGCGGTCCGCTCCGAGCTTAAGGCCGTCTTGAGACCCTTGACGTTTTCCAGGGCGAAATCCCCCACCGGTGTCACGTCGAGCCGATACGTCCCGTCATCCTGCTTGACGTACTCCTTCTTGAGGTCATTCGACAAACCGTTGTACGCTTCATCTTTAATGATCGCTGCCAGTGCCATAACACGTTCTCCTTCGGCGTCCCGCCGTTTAAGGGTTTTCCCAACCCCCGGACGTCCCGTCCTGTTTTGTTGAGTGTTTTCGTGCGGGCAAAAAAAACGGCCACGTAGAGGATGTAGGCCCCTACATAGCCGTTGATTTACTCTTGCGTTTCGTCAGGACTGGCCGGTCCCAACGAAAACCCGCACGTTATTCACTTGTCTTTACGTTTAAATTATCGTCTATTTTGTTTTTTTCCTTCTCGAAACAGGGTTGTTAATCAATTTTGCTCATCAATTCATCAAGCGTCAGCAGGCTTCCCTTGCGGTCAAAAAACTGCTTAAACGTGACCTTACCCGATCTCAGGAGTTTCGCTCGATTCACGCCCAGGGCTTCATTTTGAACGTCCGCTTTCTGCCGTTTGATCCATTCGGGATACTTCAATGTGGCTGGGATCTGGCCTTCGAGCTTGCGCTTAATCGCTTCCCGCTCTTCTTTCGGTAACTTGCGAATCCGTTTTTTCTCCGCTGTCGTGATAGCCGACGAGGACCGCGTTCCAGGCGGCAACTCACCCAGCCCTTTAATGCCTAATTCCTTCCAGCTTTTCAGCACAGGGACCGTTTTGCATCGGCAATTAAAATGAAACGCAGGGCGAGGACCTTCATCCACCTGGTACACCTTTCCATCTTGATTCATACACTCGATGCACGTGCGGGAATCCAGCGTCCCAATAATTTCCACGCCCTTAATCACGTCTTGGTTTGCGGCATACAATTCCTGTGATGTTGCTTCCGCCACGTGGGCAATCGACGTTCGCACGATAGCCTGAAGCTCATGGCGGCTTTTATTTAAAATTCCATCCGAATACTTCAAGGCTTTTGTACCCTTGATTCGACGGACAATGGCGTCAATCCCTTGCCCTTCGATTACGCCCATCTGAATTTGCCGATTGACGGCAAAGGCGGTGTCCGTGCTGAGCTTGCCGAACCACGTTTTAACGAGCGCCCCGTTCATGGCCTGGTTCTCGATGATATTTTTTATGAGCGAGGGGGCTGGCAAAACGAAATCGAACGCAATCGGTGACGCACTCTGCATGGCATTGACGAGGAAGAGTGATTCGGCGACGGAAAAATCTTTCGCATGCGCGTAGAGCCTGGACTGCATCAAGGCATATTCTTCGCGCACCAACTCCCCGTTCGTTTTGAACAGCTCCTGGAGCACCTTGTTTTTGGCGGTCACTTTGCGAAGGTTTTTTTCGATCGCTTCCGTCAACTGCGGCCCCAACCGTTGATTAAACTCTTTGAGAAGATCGACAACAACGCTTGATTTGTATCGCTCCAGATAGAGCGCGTGACGAATCACCCGGTCGGCGATCATTTCGTTGACCGTGAACGGCAGTTCCGGGAATTTGTCGGCGCCGATCGGCATAACCTGTTATTCCTCCCCCTCATCATTGACGCCTACCATCGCCAGGGCCGGGCCTTCCGATTCGATCTGCGTCACCTCTTCTTCCACGTCCACCGTCTCCGATAGCACATTCCGTCTCTTGACTTCACGCAGGAACGTCCGCCGCGACACCTCTCCGGCCTGACGCATCTTAATGAGCTGATCCACATCCTGAGCCGCTCGCATCCAAATCGCAAAGTCGTTAAAGACGTCCGGCTTAAAGTCATCCGGCATCTCCACCCCGATCCATTCCGCCGCCAGGGCGTAGGCGTTATACATCAAATCTTCAAGCGCCATAACCCACGCCTGGATATCGCAGTTGGCCCGGGACTCGTCGATGCCCTGGCCCGTCGCTGTTTGGTTGCCCACCTTTTGCGTAAACGGCTGCAAGCCCAACTGCACCATCCGCATTTCCAGTTCTTCGATATCCTTTCGGCCGGCCTCAATGGCATGACCGGCGTGCTCGATGAACTTTGCATCGGCGTTTTCGTTGGTGGTCGCAATGATCTGGTTGGGACCGAGCGCGACATGGTCGGCCTCGTCCTGTGTGAAGCCCCTGAGAAACAATGTGACCGTGCGGGCCATGTGCAGGATGTTCCTCTGGTCGCTGTCGCTTTGGTAGTGGGCCAGGTTGGTCTCCGCCAATTCCCTCAAGGGAGGATCGGCCATCAGAAACCCCGTCTGATTGGCGTACCCCGTGACCAGGGGGATTTGGCCCAGGCTATTGACGCCCTCCTGGACCACGACATACTCCTCCTTGACGCACCGGTACAGTCGCCATGCCGCCGGTTCAATCACGCGAACGTACTCCACCGGCTGATCTCCCCACTCGCCGTCCGGCTCGGTCCGTGTCTCCGAAATCCGAATCTGCGTTAAAACGGGCTTGCCGATCGCGTCCTGTTCGGTCCGCCAGCCAATCAGCTGGTCGGGCGCAATGGCGATAAAGCGCGGTCGATATCCCGCATCGCGTTCCTGTTTCAAATTCGGCGTGCCGCCCTGCTCATCCACTGTTACCGGATAGTCCACCAGGATATGCCCCAGACCCCGGTTGACGAAATGCGTGAACACTTCGCGGGACAACTGCATGATGGTCTTGCCTTGTCCGTCCACATCGTCGGCGATTTGATCCAGAGGCGGTGGCAGTTCCCCCTGGAACGTCATCTTCCGACTGAACGGCTTCGAGACGATATTCTTGGCCGTGTCCGCATAGGCGCTATACACGATCGACCGATTGACTCGCGCGGTGTAGTGCTTGATCTGCTCTTTATCGAACCGGGGCAGGTACGTCGAACTATTGGCCCGCATCGGTCCTGATCCACCGAGTAAATGGTCGATCAACCCCCAGCTTGACGACATCGTGCGGTACGCCGAGCACGGTGTATTGACTTTTGCTTGTTCCACCATGTCACACCTTCATTTTTTTACATTCCTATTCGTTACGAATTTCACTGACCACGCCCGTCTGAACCAACTGCCTGAAACGGCACTCCTGAATATTCTCCTGGATTTGACGCAGTCATCCAAACTCCCTTCCTAACTCGCCTGTCGAACGGTCATGCTGTGCCTTTTTGAAAATATCCTGTACCGCGCGGCGTCATAGACGTGATCCTCCGCCGAGCTATCCACATCTTCAGGTTTTTTTTCGTCGCGCGGCAAGACCGGGACTGTTCGTATGAAGTGCCGGCACGTCTCGAAGATGTACAGGCCCGGGTCCTCCCGGGTGATGGAGTTTTTCAATCTTTGCCGAAATAGTTCGGCACTGTTGATTCGGCTGCCCGGACTTTTGTCCGCCTTTGTCCATGTCACGCCGAGTCTCGCCATATCGTCCGCAATGCACATCCCGTTTTGAGTATCGTAAATCGCCGAATCCGCCGGTCCCGCGTGAACGGTTCGCTTGAACTGCGATTCAATGCTCTTAATCCGTCGGGCGACCTCGGTCGCCAGCTCCCGTGTTCCCTCGTCGGGCTTGCCGTTCCAGCCGTACCGTTCGGCAAACAAAAAAAGGTCCCCTTTTTTTGTGCTTTGGGTCGATCCATCGTTGAGAACGATATCGCTCCCATCGCTCTCGGCCCACCAACACACCGCGTATGGCCGGGTGCTGCCCCAGTCAAACGACCGGTCCAGGTACCATGTCGCGGGAATGTCAAACGGGTTAAGGATATGAATACGCGGATCCCACACGTCATCAAACATCCCGCCGGCGACGATGTCCCATATTCCCCAGCGCATGGCTTTAACCAATTCAGGTCGGCCTAAGCCCTGTAATCTTTTTTCGTAATTCGGATCTTCATCCTTCGCCGTCGGGTTATCTTCGAGCAAGGAGGGGATGTATTGCCGGAGCATCCCGCCATCCTCTTCGGGGGCATCGTGACATGTGTAGGGCGGTTGTAAATCGACAAAATCCATCTTGACCCAATTGTGCCCGATGTTTCCGGGATTCGATCCATTGATGATCCGTGGAAACAGCCCTTTATACTTCTCCTGCAATTTCAAGCCGCCTAACCGAACGCGACTCCTGAGATACGCATAGATCACTTTTGTGAAGTGCGTGAGCTCGTCAATCAAAAGCAGATGGATTTCGGCGCCTTGATATTTGTACCTGTCTTTTTCGTACTGGCAGTGACACAAATGAATTTCAGAACCCGTCCAAAAACGAATGATATTGTCCGAATAGTTGATTCTAACCAGCTTTTGATCCACCCATTCAGAAAGCAGGGCCGGAAACGATGTCGGTCCGTGCATGTGATTTTTAAGCAGGTCGGGATACAAACGCCTGAATAGATACGTCTGCAAGCCGGGGATCACAGCACTCCATACAATGGCGGCAACGCGCAACAAATGACTTTTCCCTCCAAAAGCAGCCCCCCCGAATAATATCTCCGTCGCCTTCGATTGAAAAGCAAGTCCTTGTTTCGGATGGAGTTTGTATATGAGTCCCATTATTTTTCAATGACCACGGTCAAGTCCGGTACGCCGTCGGGAAATTTATTGTTAATATTTTCCGTAAAGTCCGCTTCCGATTTACCCAGCAGCTCGGACGCCTTGAGCCGGTCTCTCATCTCCACGTCGTCATTGTTCATCGTCTCCGTCCAGAACTGTTGCCGCTGTTGCCGCGTGGCGATCGTTTTAGGCCGCGTCTCCGTCTCCTGGCGGTTTTTGATCGCTTCCAAAATGTGACTTTTTGTGACCAGACGGCGGGCATAATCATAGGACAGCCCAGCCTCCTTAGCCGCCTTCTTAATGTCCCCGTCGTAAGCATCAACGAGCTTTTGCTGCTTGACGGTAAAGGCGAACGCTTGGGGGCTTGGCGATTTCGTTTGTGCCTTTTTTTGTTTTCGTTGTTTTTTAACATCTGCCATATCTGGTAGATATAACGGCCAAAATGAGTTAAGCCCTGTACAAAGGCGCCCCTGTGTCCCTCGTCTTAGTCGATCGTGGACCGTTGTTCCTCGTCAATAATGCCCATCAGTTCGCCCTCCGCTTGCTGCAACAGGGCTCTAAACGTTCGGACGGATTGTGTTTGTAGTTTATGGAGCAACTTAGCCAACTTGCAGCTCCGGGTGGGCCTTTTTAATGCGGCAATAATCTGATCGACCAGCTCGAACGAAAGAAGCACGCCTTCTAACGGCTCTGGCGACCCATTGATCTCAGACAGCATTTCAAACAGATGGCCGTTGGTAATCGCCATTTGCTCAATCATCGCCTTGTGTCGATTTTTTCCTTCGATCAAGCCGCGCTGATACGCCGCCATCGCCACTTTTTCCATTTCTGGATCCAGTTTCCCCCCAGGCGATTTACGCGTGTTCAAGCGTTTGTTCATCCTCAAGACCCTCTCCCCGACTTTAGGCATAGGTTTCGGTGGACGCCGCGTCCCCGGAATCGACGCCCGGACGTATAAACATAAATGCGCTTTCTTGCGACCTTGCTGCACATGGCCGGTCCCTTCTTTGACAACCACCACAAACGACGAAAATATTCAACTTCTTCCCCGTCTTGGTCTATGTAGTAACACAACTGAAAAAGGCCGCCAAAAAGGATATATCGTTCATCCATCATTCGTCACGCTCCAATGATTTGCTGAAATTTATACAGGCAAATTCGCCAAAATATTTTATAGCGGCTCTATCATAAGCCAGAGCTGCTTCAATTTCAGAATGATGATATCCAAGACTTTTTGTTTTCTTACATATCTGTATTTGTGCTCTCCAAAGTTTTTCTTTTTTGACCCAACACACACCTTTGTAACGAGATGAATGTTTCTTCGGAAGCTGATTCATAATCTTCATCATCAACGATGGCAAACTTTCCTTGAGTGAGAGAAATTAGTTTTGACACTTTCTACCCCTGTAATCAGATCATTTATCTATTATCGTTCGGATAGAATCCTTAAACATTACCAGCGGATAATCCGCCATGCGTTCGACGAGGCGTCGGACCGCTAACTTTGTTTGTGCTTGACGCAAAGGAACGATATAACGATTGAATTGTTCATCCGTCACACTGGTCAAATCGACGCGGCTCTCGAAATGGCGGAGAATCCCGATCCACACGCTGTGCCTGACAAACGGCAGCACTTTTTGATAGGTGAGTTCGACCTGGTCGTCCAAATACGGCTCGCAGCTGACCGACGTGTTGAATCCGCAAATGAAAGCGTATTTCAGGCTCATCCACCGCTCCTCGAATCCGGGCGCATTCGGCTCCCAGAACCGCAGGACCTCGTCATCGATCGATCCGATGGTCATTCGCCAGAGAATCCGATCACGATATTCCCGAAAACAATCGCACAACGCCGTCACGCATCGCCATCGCGGCTTCGTGACAATGAGCACCTGATTGCCGGATTCGAGCAGCTTTTCGAGGACCGTGTAACAGGCTTCCACGTTCTCCAGGGTGATATCGTGCGCGGAGGGGAACATGACGACGCCGTCCCGTTGGCCATACGCCTTTTCGACTTTCGCCGGGTCAATCGCCGGGTGACGCCATTGATCGAGGGTGCATCGTTTGAACCGCTGGACGGCGTTGTAGCGGGCGTAGCAGTAGCGGCAATTATTCTCACAGCCCCGCTGAATATTGACGGTCGATACGGCCCATTCTCGCGTGCCGGTTTTTTTTTTCATATTTTGACTCCTTCACCCAACATAAATGCGGCGGCCCCCATCAGGTCATTGCCCGTTCAAACGCTGACGCAACAGGCCGCCGCGTTTGTGGTCTCTACGCTCCCATCACCTTCGTCAGCAAACCAGCGAAGAGGGTGAGGATCATTTCCTGCTGTGTTTCGACAAACGCCGCCCAGTCGTTATTACTTTGCTCGATCGCTTCATTCAGGCGGGCGTGCTCGACCTTCCGGTTCGCCACATCCATGCCTTTGACGAGTTGATAATAGCCTTCCTGCCAGTTTGTCATGATATCTTTCAGCCATTGCCCAATCTGATCTTGAGACCAACTCCGGATCACGGGCAGCCACAATTCGGCCATCGGCTTAACGGCGTCCGGTAAATTGTCAATTAATTCCTGCACGGTCACTGGTCACCTCCTTCCTCGCTCGACGCCTGATTGTTCAGCGCATCCACGACGAGTTCCATTGTCTCGTTGCACAACCGCAGGCCCTCGACGCACGCTTCATTGTTCCCGCCTTCGCAGTCTTCGAGCCAGGCCCGGCTCAAGATCGTCGCCTGCTCGAATTGTTGTTTGAGATTCGGCTGCATGTACGCCCGGCACCCGGCCAGACTGACCAGGAGGAGGACCGCCAGCAGCGGCGCCGTCGATCCGATCTTGGCGGCTTTCTGCGTGACTCCCTTGATGAAATCGTAGCCCCCGCCGGTGGCCAGGCCGACCACGATCCCGCCGAGCAGCCAGTTCTCGATCCCCGCCACGCCGAACGCCAGCATGGACAGCCCAATTCCCACCAGCGGCAAGAGCGGTTTTCGCATCTCCGCCGTAAAGCCCGGCCATTGACTCAGCGCCGCCTTGACCAACTCAACCACCAGGGCGACACCCACGCCAATGATCATCATGCTCGATGTCACCGTCACCCCTTCCATTTTGATTGCTTCCGTTCCTAATTCTGCCAACATTTTTTGTCTCCTTTTATAAAATCTTTGTTTCATTTTCGTACCTCAAATCGAGGTCACGTCCACTTCTTGCCGCCCTTGCCCGGATGAGCCTCAAGTTGTATCTACCCCTCAAATCGAGGTCACGTCCACTTCTACCCCTCAAATCGAGGTCACGTCCACTGTTGTATCTACCCCTCAAATCGAGGTCACGTCCACTATTGGACATGCGTAGTCTTGCCGCTCAAACCCGTCGAACACGGGCCTTTGATGCGACAGGGCCTTACACAGACCCGTAAAAAACTTGTCAAAGAGCATTTTATTTTGACTTTAGGCCGGCAATTTTTTCAGGTCCGGCCGGAAACTCGCCGCCGATTTCGCCAGGGCCTCCGGCTCGCGGTGGATGGCCTGGATAATTGAAAACGCCAGCACCTCTCGATGCAGTTGCGTGGCTTCGCGCTTATTGACCATCACGGCGGTTTTTAAAGCTATGCGTCCGAGCTCCATGTCACGTTGCTCCGGATCGTCATTCAGGAATTCGAGCAGCTTTTCGTAACTTTTCCTGCGAAGCTGCTCCTCCACGTTCGCGACGTTGTCAGGCGTGCTGTTGGCCTTGCTCATATTCAGGGTCTCCTTTCTCGGGATCGTTATGTAGTGTTTTTATTTCCTTTGTGAGATAAGCAAATTGCCAGTGACGATCCCAACGGACCGCCTTGTCCGTCTCGCGCAGAATCGTCCTGGTTTTTTCATACCGGCGAACCTTGGCCAGCCGGGCCACTTCCGCCTCGTACCGTTCGTCCTTGACTTCGATAACCGTCCTGCCGAACTCGTTCGCCTTATGCTTCAGGCAATTAATGAACTTGGCATATGAAGCGTCACAGAGCTTGCGGGCGTCTTGGTTGTCCACGGCGTATTGAATCTCGCCTTTGAACGGCCACTTCGGTATGACGATTCGCTCGTAATTCAGCACGTAGTATCTGGCCACGTGCCAGAGCCAATCGATGCGTTGGTTTGCAATATGCTCATGCCAACGGCGAAGCGTATGCCGGGCCTTTGCTCTGTTGGCGGTGTCGATATACCATAATTCTTTCCGGCAATGCACGCAGAATATCGGCTTGGTGACCTTGACTCGACCTTTCTGCGGATACGGTCTTTCATCATGCACGTGGCTGCACTCTCGGCATTTCCATTTCTTTGTGCTGAGCTTCCTGCTGAGTCCTTTCAGCTTTTCGACGTCACGCCAGTAAAATTCAGGGAACGGGATTTCGAGTCCTTGAGAATCTCTCATAAACTGGCCCGACCAGAACAGAAAGTCGATAACGACCCCTTTTTCAGGGTCGCTTCCACCTGTGGAAGTGTACTTTTGCCCGCGGCCGGCCTTGCGACCGTGTTTCTCTGCGGACACGGAGCCACACGCCCCGGAATTTTTGGGGACTTCACAGGACAAACTGACGTACCAACGGCGGTTTTTCTCTGTGATATTGACCGTCTTTATTTTTCCCTGGACGGGCCGGTGCAACCGCACTCTGACTCGGCCAAGCGGGGGTTGTCCACGGCCCCCGCTCAATACAAGAGCCGGCGACTCCATTTCGTTCAACTGCTCGGCGTTCTTCGGTGTCCAGCCGGAAGATCGGAACATCAGAGCGCGGTGGAGGTGCTTTGGCTGAGGCGGTCTGGCTCTCTCGTCCCCATTTCGCTTCAACTCTCTGTATGATTTCTCGGAGCCGTCCACCTGAGCTACGGTACATTCACCCATCTTTGCCGCCCATCGCTTGTATTCAGGATGTACGGTATGACTGCAATGCTTATACTGGCTGAATTTCCCCGGCCAGGTGACTTTCGTTGCTATCCGCTTGGTGATTTGTTTTTCAACCTTCTTCGGAATGTCACATTTGTGTTCAATGACCCACTCGCAGAATGCCTCATCGAGCTTTGCTTTGTACTCTTCGCGTGCCTGTTCGCGTTCGGCAACGCACGCATTCCATATGGGCGTCACTGCATTTTTCATTGCGGCATAAAACCGTCGCTGGGTTCCCTTGTTCAGATAACACCGAAATTTGAATGTTTTTCTAATCATTCCTCCCTTTCCTCGAAGTCCAGCTCCGGCTCGCACTCGGTGAAGGTCAGCACGATCTCTTCCTCGGAGCGAATCAGGTTCGTGAGCTGCTGGACCTGGTTCGAGCTGAACTGGATGTTGATGAGCTTCGGGCTGTCGCACGTCTTGGCAATACTGTAGCCCTTAAGCTTACCCTTGACCTGGATCGGCGGGAACTGCTTGTCCGGCATTTGCAGCGCAATGGTCATCAACACGTCCCGCTCGTTTTTGACCATGTCGGTGATGATCTCGTTTTCTTCGCCGCCCAGCGACAGCGACGTGAAGCTGATGTTGTCTTTGTGGCAGCCCACCGTCAACTGGTTAATCACCGCCGTCGTTTCCACCTTCCCGCCCAACACGCCCGAAAAGGTGTCCTGTGGTTTGTCCCCTGATTTCGTTTTCCTTGCCATCATAAAATCCTTTCAATCCGTTCACGGTTTCAATAATGATTTGCACGCCGGGCTTTTCGTCGGCCCGGCAGTAACGTTTCAAGGTCTCCTGCGCGATGACCTGACTGTCATCTTTCCAGACGATGCCCGTCAAACCGTCCTCGACGGCCCGCGTCAGCTTGGTCAAATCCGGCACCGTCGTGAAATGCGCCGGCGCCGAGGATCGAATCATCCCCGTGTTCCGACCGGATCCAAAATGGCCTTTCGGACGGTCTT
This sequence comes from Sedimentisphaerales bacterium, assembly GCA_016934255.1. Taxonomy (GTDB): domain Bacteria; phylum Planctomycetota; class Phycisphaerae; order Sedimentisphaerales; family Anaerobacaceae; genus JAFGTG01. The sequence goes on along the minus strand of JAFGTG010000003.1, from coordinate 13,886 downwards.
TCAGGAAAATCAATTTCAAACACACCGCCTCCGTCGTCGGGACCATGCGTTGGGCCGCCTTCAACGCGAAGAATCGCACGCTGTCCATCCATTGCTTCGTCGCCGGGTTGGCGTGCGTGACAATGATCTGGCTGGTCTTTTTGTTTTTGTACGCGCTCTTGCTGCCCGCCGGCCGGGCCTGGCCGGGAATAAAGAATTCCAATCGCATGATTACTCGACTCCTTTCGGTCTCTGAAATTCACGGAACGTGGTCCCCCCGCACACCTCGCATGACCGCGGGAGCGCATCGGTCTCCGTCTGGCAGTCCTGTCATTCATAGTAGCTTTCCAGGTCCGCACGCATCGAGGTGGGCTTGTCTATGTCCGCCAATGACGCCAACAATCCTTTCGATCGTTTCGGCGGCTTCACGTCCGGTCTGTCTGGATTGTTCTCGATCTGCTCGATGATCGCCATCAGCTCTCGATAGAGATCCATTTCGCCGCGGGCCTTGGCCGCCTCCGCCGCGGCTCTTTCTTCGATCTCGTACTCACCGATCCGCCGGTTCTTCTTGGCCGGCCCGTCCCACCAACTCGCCCGGTACGGCTTTTTCTGCCCCTTCGTCACGCCCTTGTACTTCGAGAACGGAGCCCTGCCCTTGCGAACGCCGACCCGCGTCGCCAGGTTGTTAACGGCGGCGCTCGGCTTTGCGCTCGGAGTTAATTTTGGGGGCCGCTTTCGTTTCATTTGTGAAGTTGTTCGACGCGTTGCCGGCTCGCCGGGACTGGCGGCCAAAGCCTCCTTGAACGTCTCACGCAATTGATCGGCCAAAGCTTTGATGCGTTCGGCCCGCTCGTGCAGCTCGATCAACTTGGCGTTCAGCGACCGCCATTCGTCGTCCAGCGTCTTGATCGTTTTTTCGATGTGGTTCATGGTGTCACTCCTTTTGTTTGTTGATAATTGCCTCGTGCTGTGCGGCAATCGTTCCAATCCGGTCCGCCTCGGCGACAGTACGTTTCCTGTCGTCAAAACGTGTCCGTATCCATTCGATGAACTTCCGATCACTCCGGAGCGGGATGCGCTCGAGATCCTCGTAAAGAATCTCAATATGTTCGCGAAGCCGGTCCTGTTGATCATGGTCGATGAAGCCTTTCATTGTTTTGTCCTACGATCCGGGCCACCCATTTCAATCAAAACGGCCGTCTGTAACCGGCTTGCAATTCTCGCATCGAACGCCTGAGCCAACCGATCAATGCTCTTGTTTGTGCTGATGAAGGTGGGAAGCATCCGTTCCTGGCGTTTGTTGAGTAGTGAATAGAACGTCACATAAGCAAAGTCCGTTTCCTGTTTGCTTCTTAGACCAAGATCGTCGATGAACAATTTGTCCACATGCTTGAGGGGCTCGATCATCTCCCATTCTGTTTTCTTTGATGCCGGCGACATGGCCGAGCGCACCTGTACGCAGAAATCATCAAAGTTAATTCGTTCGCACTCGTAACCTTCGTAGATGTATTTGCGGATCATGGCGGCCATCGCATACGTCTTACCCGTTCCTATGGGATCGATAAACAACACATCCTGAAATGATTTGAGTTCCTCAATTATCCTTTGAGCCTTCTCCGGAAGTTCATCAATCCTGGCTTTCCAATACAGCGGCTCAACAAGCCTACATATTTCTCTCTCGGCCCTTCTCTCTGTTATTTTTTGCTTCCTTTTCCACACCATAATGCACCGCTCGCACCACGCCCTGTCCCGGTGCTTCGGGCGCAAGTGGCAGTTCTCGCATTTACCGAATGTAGGGTTCTGCTTGCTCGGGATGCTCATCTGTGCCAGTACTTCCTTGATGTGGACAGGTTCTGTGTTTGTTTCCATACGAACTCCATGTTCTTAATTTGAGTTTCCAATTTCTGACAGGTTTGCCCTGGGTATCATGCCACGGGGGATCGGAATCGTTGAAGCCCTTAAAAAACGTTTCAGCATCAACATTGCCAAGTTCTGGATTAGCTTCGATATACTCCTGAACCTCTTTAAGCGTTGGAGGTATAAACTTTTTTCTTTTAATATTTTCTTTTTTACTAGTATGGGTATGGGTATGGGTATGGGTAGTTTGCGCTTTTGTTGCGCTTGTTTGCATTTCTGTTGCGCAACATTGCGCTTCGTCGCGATTTTTTTCCGACTTTTTCCGCTTTCGATACTCCCGATAATATTCCGCTCTGGGCTTAAATTTCGCTTTTTCTCGATATTTATCATGGTTGATGACGTACCATCCACCCTCCACTTTTTCGATGCGCCTACCCTCATCGTCCTCGCTTCGGCTGTGTGGGTCCGGATTGCTTAATATTTTTAAAGCTTTTTGACATTCACCCAACGAAACACGGGCGATATGGGCCAGACCCGGAACGCTTCCTTCGACGACGCCATTGGGTTCCATCATAGCGAGGATCGTAATCCATACGATCCGAGTGCAATTTTCTTCATTCCATATCGACGACGTGACGATACTCTTAAAAAGTGGCGTATATCCAGACATAAGCCTCCCTGCTATTCAAACCATTCCGTGATTACAAACATACCGCATTCCTTGCCATCGGCGCCCCGGCCTTCATTTCGTTCCAGGATCTGACATAATCCATCGCGTGCTCGATTTTCTCGAACCGGGCGATGGACCCGCATTTCGGGCAGGGCAGGGTCTCTGTTTTGGACTCGTATCCACAGCCCGGGCACTCGTACCAGACCGTCAATGGCCCCCTGATGTTGATGATATTCTGCTCGTGCATTTGCTTGTCGCGGGCGTCCTCCGCATCGGCTTTCGATCTCTTTTTTTTGAGAGCCGTCATCGTCCTCGCCTGCTCCCGTTTCCGCTTGTAATATTCCTGCCTGCGTTTCTTGGCCGCCTGTTGTAAAGCCTTTAATCGGTTTGCTTCCGCCTGCGGCGATCGGCGCGTGAGTTGGGCGTTTTCCGCCCGGTCGATCAATATGAGATTATCGATGTCGTCATTGAGGGGATCGCCGTCCTTATGGCGAATGATGCCGCCCTTGGGGATCGGCCCGTGTTGCCGTTCCCATACATAGCGCGCATACGGTTTTCGCCGATGCTCTCTCGGCCCGGTGTCTTTGAGTTTGATCCAGCGATACGGCGTGCCCGTCTTATCCTTGACGATGTAAATCTCGCCGATCGGCCGATAGGAGACCGGAACATGGCCTTTCTTGAATTCGGTCGCCGGCGACTTTTTCTTTTTAACGATCTGCTGGTACTGATCCTCTGAGATGCGTGTGAGGATTTCCCGCTTGAAGGTCGAATATGCGACGTGATACTCTTTCTTGCAGAGCGCCGAGATTAAGAGAGAGGTATTCCTCAACCGCTCGATGATGCGGTCGATATCCTCCCTGACCTTATCCACGTTCCCTCGACGTATGCCCATGAGACGGTGTTAATCCTTTAATGCTTTTTTCTTCTTCTTTTCGTGCATCTCCGACTTCGGCGTGCCGTCGGCGTTGAGGGTTGACCAGGACTTCGGCTCGGTGAAGCCTTTGCGCTGCGAGACATCCTCGAACATCTTTATTGCGCCCAGGCCAATGAGTTTGGCAATCCACTTCGCATCCTCACAAAGAGTAATCGGTGTCTTTGTGATCGGCCCACTCCAGGTTAACATTTCTCGCAGGGTGGGAATGAAGCTCTGCCATAGCATTTCAAGGGCTTTGGCCTGCCCGTTTTTGGCTTTCATGAGCTTTTCGATATCCTTGACGTTGACCGCAGCATTAGCACTCCATCGCTTCGAGTTGCCGAAGCAGGCCACCAGCCCCATGAGGCCCGTCACTTTGTCTTCGAGGGTGACATCCTCACTCGTGCTCCCCTCGACCTTCTCCTTCAAGTCGATCAACACCTGGGCCCACCGCTTCGCGTTGAGCTGGGCGCGTCGCTCTTTCAGGGGCGTTGAAACGCCTTTGAATTTTCCGACCGTTGACTCGCGCGACGTGCGCTGAATATACGTCAGTTGGCCGGCGCTTTTGCCATAGACGTACATCGCCGGCTCGGCGCCCCTGGCCGATTTGCCGACGACTTTATAATCCCAATCCGATAAGTAGGTCCCGACATTTTTTGCGATGGCCTCGGCTTCGTGACCCTGTGGATATCCCTTCGCCACCAGGATGAGCTTGGGGTGATTTTCTCTTAACTCTTTTGCCCGTCGCGCCAGCCACGCCCCCTGTTTGGCCCGCCAGCACTCCGGATCGAGGCACTCGTCGCCGGCCTGGGCCTGGTCGTCGCTGTCGTACCAGAGCATCGGCTGGTGACCCGTCCGTTGGGTGCACGTCGAGCACGCCCCGGCTTTCGGACAGAGCGTCTCATCGTCCAGATTCCACTTGCATTTCGACAGCAGGTGCATCATCGCGGCAATATTCTCGTTCAGCTCCTCCGCCGACACGCTTTGCGGCCGCATCCAATTCGGCCTGTACTGCTCGTACACCTGCTCCTGTAAATGCCCCGGCAGGCGGGCGATCTGTAATAGATGCGAGAGCGTCCAGCTTTGAAATCGCGGATCGACGTTCGGGTTGACGAAAATATTCTTCCACGATTTCACCAGGCCAGTGGCAATATACGCCCTTTTCCGTACCCACCCCTCGCTCTTGCCGATCTTCGCGGCAATCCGCTTGGCGTCACCGCCCAGACGATCCATATACTGCATCACTTGCATCGCCTCTTCCCACGGCTTAAGGTTATCGCGGAATTGATTCTCGATGTACATGACGTCCAGGGCGTCCTCGTCTTCCAGCTTCTCGTGAACGACGGCCGGGATGGTCTTTAGGCCCAAGGCGTTGCACGCTTGATATCGGCGCTCGCCCGCGCTGAGCACGAACCCCTTTCCGTTCTTATGCACGATGATCGGGACGCGAACGCCGCCGGCTTCGATGCTGGCTTTCAGCTCCAGAAACCGCTCATCTTTGACGTTGATGTTGCGCTGATTGTCCCCGCTGAGCACAATGTCTTTGAGCGGGATTTCTTGGTAGGTGGCTGTCATGTGAATCTCCTTTTCAGTTAGTTGGTGCATGACATGGATATCATCCTGTATAGGCATGACAGGCGGCCAGAGGAACGGTTCGTCACGCCGCCTGTCGATACCAGGGAGAAAAAATCCTAATGAATCCGTTGAAACTTTCCTTGCTCGACGCCGAACACGCTCAGCCAATCGGGCAACTCCATCTGTCGATAATCCCTCACCGTGCTGTTGAATATCAGCACGTTGTTGAGCTGGCACGCGGTCATAGCGCCGAGTAAGGCGTTGCGATTCGGCTCATCGAACGAATCGAACTCCTGGTCTATCGCCGCCACGCCGACGCCCGAGACCTCCGCCAGGGCCATCCCCATCAAGCAGGCCGCGCGCTGCCGTTCGGACTGACTGGCCCACTCAATCGGCCGGCCGTGCAGGTGGATCTCGCCGTTGTCGAACCAGTGCAGATCCGCCATGCCCCAGGCGTTGAGCAGCTTGACATTGATCGGCAGTGTTTGGCCGCCCGCGGCCATCGCCGCCTTGACCGGCCCGCCGTCTTTCAGAGCCTCATCGATCCGGTCACATTCGGCCACCAACTCGGTCAAGCCTTCACGCTTCCGGCCGGCTTCCTTGAACGCCGATGTGTCGATCTCGAACCGCCGGAAATTGGCGATGCGGGCCTGGGCCTGGTCCCTCTCGTTTTGAAGCTGGGCCAACAAGTTTTCGCCGCCTTTCGGGATGTCAACGTCCTTGAGCCTGACCTTCGCGTCGCTGAGCAGCTTTTCTTTGATCTGCTTTTCGGTCTCCGCCCGTTGGTTGTGAAGCTCTGCCTCCGTTCGTTCTCGGACGGAGTTTTTGTATTTGTCGTACCACTTCACCAATTCGTCATAATGTGCTTTTAATTGGCCCCGCTCTGTTTTCTGAGAGCAAACCGGGCATTCGCATTTCAAGTCACTGCCTTTCAGCATGTCCTCCAACAGCACCATAAGAACCGGCGCATCGTCGAGTTTCTTCTTGCTGACTCCGCGGGGAAGATTTGGCACGTCTTTTTTATCTGATTCGATTTGCTTGATGGCCTTTTCCAGTTCGTGAATCTCGGCTTTCGTTTGTAGCATGGATTTCGCCGCGGCCAGCATGTCCGAGCCTTTTTGAATGCGCTCGGCCAGGGTCTTGACGGCCACCTGATCCTTCGCGACATCGTATCCCTCCTCCAGCTCATAATCGCCTAACAGGGGCGGCTTGTCCGGCAAATCCGCGATCAACCGCTTATAGCTTCGACGGATCTCTACGATCTCTTTACGGAAGGCGTCCACGTCGAGGAGATTCACCTGGCCGCCCTTGACCTCCGCGAGCACCATTTCGTTGATGTCACCAATATGGTCGATGATGGCTTTTTTAACAACCTCATCCATCCCACCACCCAGAACCGCAGAGAGAATCCCGGCTCTTTCCTTGGCGGCAAGCGTAATGAACTCGGACGGATGGAGACAGTAATGAAGGACACCCCAATCGTCGCCGTCATGATGGACTCCCCCTCGTGCAATGACCTTGGCACCTTCATGGTCTTCGTACAGCAGCTCCGTCGCCATGCCGTTGCCGCCGTGCGTCAGAAACGTCTTGTCCTTCTTGAATTTCATGGCCCGGCACAGGCCCGTCAGGCTGTACTCGATAGCGTCCTTGACAGTGGACTTGCCCTGATTATTCCGCCCGGCAAAGAGCGTCACGGGCTTATCGAAACTTACCGTGGCGTTTTTGATGCCGACAAAGTTACTTATCTTGAGGGTCTTGAGTTTCATGGAATTCTCCTATTTTTCGGGTAGATCGATTGCACTTTCCATAAAAGAAGCCAACATCTCTTTATGACCTGAAACTGCGTTTTTGTACTCATCCAGCTTGCTCATGCTATCCTCTCTTTCTCCAACTTATGGTTTCAATCCACGCCCCCACGCGGGGGGCGACCTCTCGCATCCCACATCGTCGCCAGCTCATCGCAGAAATACATGAGCTTGACGATCGGATTGTGATACCAGGCGTTCCGCAGCGACTGGCCGTAACGCGCCTTCTGACTTTCTTCTTTAGACAACTTGTCGTCTCGGGAATGATCCCCGCGAATCGGGTATTCAGCGTTGACGCCGTACTCCCAACTGCCCTCCTCGTAAAATTCGTACAGCCCATAAACGCCCATGTGGTACCGGATCATCATCGCTTCGAGGTCTTTCAGCTTGATGAACCGCCGGATGCGTTGCAGGCTCAACAGCGCGTGCCCTCGCGGCTGCTTTTTGTTCCACGTGTACGGCGCTTCCGTCCCGATATACGCCCCGACCTTGCAGATATCGTGCAGAAGGCCCGCGATGACGATATTGTCGTATTCGATAGGAATCGGTTTCTGGCCGGGCAGCGTCGCCGTCACGAGGTCGATCTCGTTGCTGTAGCCGTCCAGCAGTTGAAAGACCCTGAGCGAGTGTTCGGCCAGGCCGCCCGGATACGCCCCGTGAAACTGCGTGGACGCCGGGGACGCGAAAAAGCCTTCCTCTTCCAGGAAGGCAATCAGGCCGTCCACGCCCTTGCGATTCGTGCTCCGCAACAGTTCGATGATGCGTTCCTTCGTGGATACGTCTGTACTTGTTTGACTCATAGTGTCTCCTTTCTGTTTTCAAATAACCGGCGAAGCCTACTCCACGCCTGTCCGTCTGCCTCGGCACCGTCCGTCCCTGTTCCGCCAAATCGCCAAATGCGGATTCGCCGGTAGTTCCGTTCCGTTTACTCCTCGTCCAGCCAGAGAATGACGACGACCGTGACCACGCCGAGAAGGGCGTACACGGCCGGCATGGCGATCAGCCACGTCGGCATCGTCGGAATCGCACACCACCGAAGCAGCAGCATCGCTATGGCGGCGACCAGGCCGACCGGGATCATGGCCAGCGACGGAAGCGACAGCGGATCGTTCCGGCTTTCGGAGTCTAGATTGTCGTTCTCAATCATTTTGGATTCTCCCATCAAAGCGGCGCCGGGTGCAGACGGGCAGGCTATGAAGCTGATTCCATTCAGATGCCTGCGACCCTTAATGGGTCTCGGTCCTATCGTTCCCGGCATGATTTAGTTTTCAAAGATTGGCTACGGAACCCATGACCAAGTGATTCCTTTTTTTATCCGTGAAATCTGAGTGCGATGAACTCCATAGATAGAGGCGATGAACTGCTGTTCGATTCCACGAGATATCATTTTGCGAATTACAGGAATATCCGAAGCTTCAAGCTTTGCTGATGTTCGATGTCGTCGCCCCAGCGACTGCAATTCCTGCTTAGACAAAGGGCACGTGTGCCTCCCCGTCAAGTGATGACGAGCGTGTTCCTGTGGACTCATCAACCGCAAATTGTCAATAGAGTTGTTTCGAGGGTTCCCATCCTTATGATGAACTATCTCTGTTCTCAATAACGGGCGGCCCAAAAACTGTTGCATCACATACCGATGCTCATCAACCTTTATCCCATTTACTTTTAATGCTTTGTATTTGACCATCCTTCACCTGCATAGCTTTGTCAAAAAGGAGCGGCGGGCGAGGAGAGGGGTTACCCACCGCTCGACAACTAATAGCCTAAAACAGATTGCACTTGCCGTTGCCCTTGCCGGCCGCGGCCGCTTGCAGCTTTTCCTGTTCCGCCCGGACCTTCGCCTCGGTTTCCTCATCGCGTTCGTCGGAATGATCCGGCGGCTCGGTTTCGTCATTCTGTGCGGTTTCGTCCGCCTGCGGTTCCTCGGGCGTCTCGGCGTGAGGCTCTGCTTTTCCATTCGTCTCGCGTTCAGCCAGCAGCTTCTTGAGACCTTCATTGCCGCCGTCGGTCTCTTCAACTTCGCGTGAATCGATCTGTTTTGAAAGATGAGCCTCGGCGTCAATGTATTCGTTTCCGACCTCTTCCGGGAACGCCGATCGCAGCGCCGCCGCCTCCGCGCACTTATCGATCTGCCCGCGGGGACGCTTTCGCCACATGCTGTTCGGCGCGCCGTTGCGATCCTCGCCGAACGTTTCGAGCCAAAACACCTGAGGCCCGGCGTGCGCGACGCGTTGCCCGTTGACCAGGCGATAGACCGTGACTTGCGCCCATTCCGGGAAGGTCACTTCGACGCGGTACGCCTCCTTCGTCTTTTTGTCCTTGCCTTCCCACTCCTGCGTTTGGAGCGGGCCGAATTCCGTCTTGTCGCGTCCGGCGTAATTCTTCGTTCGATGCGCCGTGGTCCGCAACTCACCGATCCCGGGCCAGACGGTGTCCACATACGCCCGTTTCTGTCCGTCCCAAATCGGCACGATATGAATGCACCGTTTGAAGGGATCGAGTTTGCGCGCCCGGCAATAGCTCAGCGCCAAAATGACGGACTCCGTGGATTGCGCCGCCGGGAAAATCGCTTCCACCAGCGCCTTCCAACTGGCCCGGTCAATGCCGAACCGCTCCTCGACGGCCGGATGGTACGGCAGGCGCGGCCCGTTGATGGCCGGCAGGTTATCGTTGCTGGTTTGTTCATTTTGTTTCTTGCTCATGGTATTCTCCCGATCATAGATTTGTACACGCATATTGCTTGAAATGCTTTCTCGCTGCCACATCATACGCCGATGCAGCTTTTACTTCTGAATCGAAATAGCCAAGGTAATATCTCTTTCCTGACTTTTTAATATAGGCCCTCCATCTGTCATCCCTTTTATCAAAACACACTCCTTTAAATTTAGAGGATTGACGGCGGTTGTGCTTTCTGCGATTTCTCGCGTTTTCAGCCTGAGTACATATTCGCAAGTTTGCTCTTTGGTTGTTTAGGCCATCACCGTCGATATGATCTACCTGCATTTTTGAAGGGGGATTCATGATTAATCTGTGCATATAGATCAACCGTACTGTGCTTAACAGTGGATCCCACTCTCCATGAGTTGGGTAATAAATATTCCCGCTTTTAGTGACTTGCCATTTCAACCGACTTAGCCATTCAAAGTCACTATCATCTACAAGGGCAACTTTAGATTGTGTGAGTGGTATTATTCTCATTTCTTACGAATATATAGGGTTCGGTAGTGCGATTTACGCATGTACTTTTGAGCCAGATCCGGCTCATCGATTTTCAGTTGCTTGCTGTCGAATCGGTTGGATTCATACCGATGATACGTGACTTTCCGGCCGTCCGACAAAAGGCCCGCTTCCGCCTCGCCCAGGGCGTGAATGAGTTTGGCGTCGATCTGCTCGACGTCCGAAGTCAGCGCCTTGATCTGCTCTTTGAGCTCGATCCGCCTGTCCGCCCACGCCACCGCCTCATCGGGCAGCTTGATCTGTGCGCCGGCCCGTCGCTCGAGCGCCTTAAGGACGTACAGCGGCGGAACCGTCTCCCCGTTCGGCGGGATCTTCGCTTCGACGTGCTTGCGCCACCAGTCCGCGCCGAAATGAACGATCTGCTCGATAATATCCTCGTCGCGCGGAACGCAATAGAGTCTGTGCTCGACGGTGTAATAGCTGGGCGTCCCTAAGACAACGTAAACCTTGTCGAGATCGGCGCAGTACATTTGGGCCTGGACTTGGATAATCACATCCATCGCGACCTGGTCGGTATAAGGCTCCCCGAAATACGTGGCATTATCTGCGTTGCGAAACTTAGCCTCAATTCCGGCTCGCTGGCCCACGATCAGGCTGTCGTGATGGGCGGCGAGCAGGCCCTTGCCCTCGCCCTCCTGAGCCACCGTAAAAAGGCGTTCCGGCTCTGTAATGATTTCGACGCCCAATTCCTCCGCCGCCAAACCAAGCAGCGGCTTTTCGAGCCAGTCGCCCGTCTCGGTAGAGGCTGTTGAGCTATCCGGCAGGTCCGTGACTTTAGACCAGTACACGTCAGTATCGGTCTTTTTGTACGGCAAAGGGAATTTCAACAGACAAGCCAGAAGAATGGCCATATCGCTCGACCCCAGGAAGTCCCGTCTCCGTTGTCTTTGTTGCTCAGTTATCATCACGCCCCTCGCTTTCGTCGAATATCCAGCCAGTATCTCAACCGGCGGTGCGAGCCGGTCTCGGCGCACTTGCGGGCCGCTTTCGCCGTCGGCGTCAGGCAGTCCGGGCAATACCATTCCAGATTCTCTTGCGATTGCGTCAGGCATGCTTTGCAGCCTTCATACTCGCAGCCGTGGCACTTGACCGTGCAGCCTTCGTGGACCTCTGACCCGCAATTATTGCAGGACGTAACTTCGTAATCGTACATTACGCCGCCACAGCCGGCGCAGTGGCCGACCTCGTCGGGAATTGACGGCGTGACACCACAGCTAAATCGGTCGAGATTCGCACTCATGATTCCTCCTCGTACCCAACCCATCGCCATGTATAATCGGCCTTTCCGGTCAAACATAATTCAAAAAAAGCGGCCAGGCCAACGCCGATAGCGGATGCGAACCGCCACAGGAGATGCAGGGAGATCTCCGTAGCTCCGCCGGCGGAGGATGAATCCGTTCCGGTTTTTCGGCCTCTCGCCGCCTCGGGTGCAATATCCACCTGGACGTCATGGGTTTGATTGTGATTATGATGTTTCATTGATTCTTTCCAGTACTTCATCAAGAGGAGTGTGGCGGCTTTGGCGGACCGCCACACCGTCTGCGTAAGCTTGTCGCCGCCCACACAGCGGCGACAGTCGGATAAACGAGAGTCGAACAAGAAATGAATCGCAGGGCCGGGATTGACAAATGGTTAGGAGGAGAGGAATGTCACCATCCGCAACAACGATCCGGCCCCACGACAGCAAAGATGCCGAAACCTTGCGGAGAAACCGTTTGATGTGAAGTTGAGGTTCCGGCTTTGACGAAACAAGGCTTGTGGCCTTGAAATGTGCGTTAAGATGAATGACTTATTATACGCCTTTTATTACTTGTGCTTTACACGCATGGGGTCACAGGTTCAAGTCCTGTATCGCCCATTACCTCCCCTTCAAACTTATGGTTTTTTGCCGAAAGCGGGCGTTTCACAACGACGCATGCGTCCTGCGAAGTCGCGCAGGAAATCCTCACGCCAATAGCTCACGGTCTTGGCGCCGATGTGTTGTCCTTCCGCGAATTCCGGAGACGGATCATCCGTCCACCAGTTGGACAGACGCGGGGATGGTTGTAATGCGGCCTCGGGCGGCGGAATGTATGACGTCAGTTCGCCGGTCTTACCATTCAGGGACGGGATATTGCTCTGAATTTTATAGCTGTAGGTCTTCCCTGCCTTCGGCGAGAACCGAAAACGCACCGAGCCTTCCATATCGAAATCGCCGACCAGTGACTGGTTTTCGATCAGCATCGACGCTTCGGGATTGGCCGGCATTTTCTCGCCTACGGGTAAAACCAACTCAAAAATACAGAATTGCTCGATCCTGTCCGTTGCGGTCGTGAGCCGATGGAATACCACATGCGGCCGTTCCCAGGCGGGGACGAATTGGCCACCCCAGCCGGGTTGAGTCGGATCGCTGGTATGGCCGAACAGTAACCAGCCGACGGACGGCGTATCACCCATCTTGATCGTGCCGCCCAGTTGCGTATTGAAAAAATCACCGAGCGCGCCCTTCCCGGCTACGTACTTCGCGACGAAGCCCGAGTTGCTCCATTGGCCGGACTGGTTGCCCCCGACGAACCAGCCGCGATACGTCGCGTTGGCCTCAATGATCCACAGGTCGGGGTGGTGGTCAACGATGTATTGGTAGGCGTCGGGGCTCCACTTTTTGTTCGGCCCGCCGATCCAATAAACTCGCAGTTTCGACAGGATATCTGGTGCATCATGCATCGCCTGGGCGAGGTCCTCGATCCCGCCCCAGATCAGGACGTGCAGCGGACGCAGATCGACTTGCCGCGCGCACCGAACGATCCACTCCGATCCCTCGGTCGGTCGCCGCACCCCGGCGTAGGGCGCCATCAGCGTCTCGCCCTGCCTAGTTATGGCCCGTAACGCTTCGGGTGTGGGGTACGTGTCGGAATACGTTTTCAGATTGGCGTAATCCTTCGCATAGCAATCGATGACTTTTAAGATATCCTCTTTCCGGCCGGGCCCGTAGGGCGACGAAATAAGTCCCTCGATATCGAAGAGATCCGCATAAACGAGCAAATGCACCATCGACTGAAAATCATCCGGATCCGTTCCCCCGATATCTGTGGATACAAGCACGCGGAAGCACTGCCCCGCCAGCACCCCGCTTTGCGGGACCGCCCAGCCGCCAGCTACGTTATATGTCTGGCTTTTAGCGAAAGCGATGGTTGCAGCAAGGCTACTCAATAACCAAACGGCACGTCTGATTAAGTTCCGAGCTGTCATGTTTGTTTTCCCTCTTTCCGCAAACATTATCTCTATCGCTGGTTAATTTTAAGGTCGCTGTCACACCAATTCTAAGGAAAACCGATTATGCACCGCCCTGAGCCGTGGTAAATCCCTTCGAGAATCCTCCCGTATCGGAAGGCGTTCCGGCGATACGAGCCAGATACGAGGCGCCCAGTTTCTCGATATGTCCGTTGACATTATCAAAATAGTTCAAATGAGCTTGTTCTTCATCCGTAATCGTCTCGAATAGCTTCACGCTGATGCTGTCGCCGTTGTCGCGGCAGAGCTGCAGGAACTTGTTATAGGCGATCACCGTGTCGTCTTCCAGCGTACGGTCAAACGGGAAGATCGCCTCGATCGGCTGCTCGCGTTCGACCTTGGCCGATTTCTCGGTGGTCGGCTCGCCGCCCAGTTCCTTAATGCGTTCGGCCAACATCTCGGCGTGACGCATCTCGTCGATCGCAATCAACTTCACATTCGCCGCCAGTTCACCATAGTCCATATCATCCAAATTGTAATGCTGGTTCATATATTGGTGAATCGCCTGCAGTTCCATCGCGCGGGCCTTGTTCAACACCTCGATCACCTTTTGCCGTCCAGATTGCTTTTTGTCTTTCGCCAT
>JAFGTG010000455.1 GCA_016934255.1 Sedimentisphaerales bacterium | reverse complement strand
TGTTAATCGCCCTGATCGTTTCTTTGCAAAACACGGAGGCCGTTGAAACCAAATTTCTTTTCTTGAGATTCACGATGCCCCGGGTGTTATTGCTTCTGTTGACCTTTACACTTGGATTTGTCGGAGGTATGATCACAACAAGCGTTACACTGAAAAAATCGGGCAAGTCGCATGAGAAAATCAAATCAGTGCAGAAATGAATGGGGATTCACCTCATAAAGGATGAAACAAAATTAGGAACAAACAAATGAAACAGAGAAGTAAGCCGCAGAAGCGTGCGAGATATCGTGCAAAGAAAGCTGGATTACCTCCGGGAACCCTCGTGTACGTGGGCGAGCGAAAGTTGGAAACCGTCCGAATCACGATTTTAGATTATGACGAGAACACTGTACAGGAACGACAAGTTGATTGCGTTGAGGATTGTTTTCAATTTAAAACGACTCCGACATCGACTTGGATCAACATCGACGGACTACACGAGGTCAAATTTATCGAAGAGATCGGCAAACATTATGATCTTCATCCGCTGACTCTGGAGGATATCTTGCATACCGGCCAGCGGCCGAAATTCGAGAATCTCGAAAGCTATCTTTTTGTGGTTCTGATGATGCTGCGTTACGACGATGAAAGCCAGACGGTGCTGTTTGAGCAGGTTAGTTTGATACTGGGATCGCACTACGTCATTTCTTTTCAGGAGAATGTTGGAGATGTTTTCGATCAGGTACGAGAACGCATCAGAAATGGCAAGGGAAAAATTCGAAAAATGGGACCGGACTACCTGATGTACAGCCTTTTGGATGCGGTCGTAGATAATTATTTCGGGATATTGGAGAAACTCGGCGAGAAAATTGAGATTTTAGAGGAGGAGTTGGTCGACGATCCGACCGAACGAACACTTCATCACATCTACAATCTCAAGCGAGAGATGGTTTTCCTGAGGAAATCCGTATGGCCTTTAAGAGAGCTGATCAGCGGCCTGGAACGAAGCGAATCGGCCCTGATCGAAGAGACGACCGATGTTTATCTTAGGGATGTGTACGACCATACCATCCAGGTGATTGAGACCGTGGAAAGTTTTCGAGATATGATCTCCGGTATGTTGGATATTTACCTGTCTAGTATCAGTAACCGGATGAACGCGGTGATGAAAGTCCTGACTATCATTGCGACGATATTTATACCACTGACTTTCATCGCCGGTATCTATGGAATGAATTTCAATCCGGAAGTCTCTCCATGGAGCATGCCGGAATTGAATTGGCGATACGGCTATGCGGCGGTCTGGCTGGTTATGCTCGTAGTGGCCGGCTTGATGGTTCTCTATTTTAAAAGAAAGAAATGGTTTTAAAATAACCGAATACAATATACCCTTCTAAACGTCTTTAATCGTAATCTCAATGAAAGAGGAACAAGGAATGTTTAGTTACACATATCCCAAAGGTGCGAGAGGCAAACAATGACGGAGATTATATTCTGTATAATCGGTGGATTGGCTCTTTTTCTTTTCGGAACGGTCACTTTATCCGAAGGATTGAAGAAAGCCGCTTCCAATCGGTTGAGAACGATTCTGGAGAAATCCACCGGCAGCCCACTCAGAGGGCTTGTTGTCGGAACGACGGTAACGTGTCTGATACAAAGCAGCAGTGCGGTGACCGCCCTGCTGGTCGGATTTGTCAACGCCGGGCTTTTGAGCTTGAGGCAGGCCATCGGTATCGTGCTCGGGGCGAATATCGGGACGACCATTACTGCTTGGGTCGTCTCGCTCATCGCCGTGTTGTCCCTTCTGAAAATCACGCATTATACCTTGCCTTTTATCGCCGTTGGACTTGTGATGATGCATTTCTTCAAGGCAACGAAGGTCCAGGCTTATGGAAAGGGGCTGTTTGGATTCGGAATGTTGCTGTTAGGTCTTTCCTTTTTAAAAGATGCCTCCGATCCATTGAAAGACATGGGGATTTTTGAGCAATGGTTTGCCGGTGTGTCTCCCCTATCGGCGATTCTCGTTGGATTAGTGGCCTGCTGGATCATACAATCAAGCTCCGCGACGATTGCCATTGTTCAGATTTTGGCTTTCCAGGGGATGATTTCTCTCGATGTCGCGCTAGGCTTGGCCCTGGGAGCGGATATGGGCACCCCCATTACAGCCGAGATTGCGGCTCTTACAGGCAACCGGGCCGCACGTCAATCCGCTCGTTCTCATACCCTATTCAACTTTTTCGGACCAATTTATCTCATCCCCTTACTGGGTTTCGGGATATGGCCCCGTTTTATTGAATTTATCGTCCCCGGGCCCGTGACTTCAGCCAATATCATGGTTCATGTGGCCATCGGACACAGTATTTACAATACATTCAATGCCTTCTTGTTTTTGCCCTTAGTGGGATTCCTGGAAAAAGCTTCGATCAAGGCGACCTATTTCACAGACAGGATTGGCCATAGAATCGTCGCGTTCGTCACCCGTGGGACCCGGGATTGGCCCCGCAAAGAATTTATTTTCAACGCCTTTCACTTTGACGACCGAGTTTTGGAAATGCCTGATGTCGCACTGAAAACGGTCATCCAGGGCATGGTCAATATGCTTAGACTGGGCCAGGAAGCCGTCCAAAAAGCCATGCAAGCTTTATTCGAAAGAAATTCCGGACTGATCAAAGAAGTGCTCGCCAGAGAGGATACCATTGACGTTTTCCAGAAAGAGCTGACCGAATCTCTCGCCAAGCTTATCCGGGAAAACCTTCCTCCGGAGATTTCCGAGGAAATTCCGGTTTTAATCCACAGCATCAACGACATTGAGAAGATCGGCGATTATGCCGAAGATATGGCGTATATTGCCGGTCGTTGCCTGGAAGAAAACATCGACTTTGGCGATGCGCTTGTTGAATTGAAAACGATGCTTGAAGAAGCTAACATCATGGCCGACCAGGTCACTGAAGCCTTGCGCAATAATGATGGAGTTATAGCTGAGCGATCTCTCAGCAGAGAAACCAACATTGATAAGGATTACGAAACGTTCCGCAAGGAAAATATCAAACGATTAAGCAGTGGCACTTTTTCTGTTGTGACCAGCGTTTATTTCCTGGATTTTATTACGAAATTTGAAAAAATGGGAGACCACTTGACGAATATCGCTCAAGGCATCGTGAAGTTCCATCCGGAGATAGAACCGGAGGAACCTAAGTAATGTATTCATTACTTCTCGAGGTTTAAAGTATGAGTGTTGTACTTTTCATTATTGTGCTGATTGCCTCGTTTATCATTGTGAGAATCGGTGCGATTGCCTTTCAGCTTACGGGATTGGAATGGTCGCTGGCGAAGTTTCAGGCGCTTTCATGTTTTAGCGGAACGGGTTTCACAACCAAGGAAGCCGAACTGATTACGGGCGACCCGCGCCGTCGCCGCATCGCATCGATTCTCATTGTGCTGGGAAACGCCGGATTGGTCACGATGATCGCGACGGTCGCTCATGCCTTGGATCCCGACGAGATTTTATTCTCCCAGTTATCAGAATCGTTTTTGCCTTTTCCAATCCCTTCCGCTATGGTCCCTTATATTAACCTGGGTTTTATTATCCTGGGATTCCTGGTCATCTACAGGATTTCTTCAAATAGAAGGATCGCCGGGAATATCACGCGCTATCTGAGAAAAAGAATTCAAAAAAAAGAACTTCTCAAGCCGGTATCGTTTGAAGAACTGTTGTTCCTGACGGGTGGTTATGGCATTTCGAGGATCGAGGTTTGCGAAAACAGCCCGTTGATTGACAAAACGCTCATCGAATCCGACCTGCGAAAAAACGATATTACCATCCTCGCCATCGTTCGCGGTAGTGAGACGATGCCTAATCCAACGGCTCTGACGACCATACATAAAGGTGACGAACTGATTGCTTTTGGACAGCTTCAGAACATCCGAACCAATATCTGTACCGTATAAGCAGCGGGCTTTTTAAGGATACCCTGAATGTTAGCATCTGTATTTTATGCCTGGTTTGCCTTACCTTTTTTAATTTTCCTGGCGCGCGTCACCGACGTGACCATGGGTACGGTCCGTGTGATCTTCGTTTCGAGGGGATTGAAATATCTCGCCCCGATCGTCGGATTTTTTGAGATTCTGATCTGGCTTATGGCCATCGGGCAAATCATGAGGAATCTTTCCAATCCCATGTGTTATATCGCGTATGCAGGAGGTTTTGCTTTGGGCAACTACGTCGGCATTGTGATCGCCGATAAGCTGAGTCTTGGCGTCGTCTTGATCCGGGTCGTGACGGCCCAGGACGCGTTACCCCTTGTCGAACGTCTCACGGAACGGAATTACGGCGTGACAAGCCTCGACGGGCACGGAACCAGCGGCCAGGTGAAGGTTGTTTTTACGGTTGTCAAACGCCGGGAAGTTCCCAGGGTCGTCGAACTGATCAAGATATTCAATCCCCATGCCTTCTATTCCATCGAGGAAGTGGGTTTCGTGGAGAAAGGCATATTCCCTCTGCGCGAATCCTGGCAGGATTCGCGTCTTTTAAAAATGCTTAAACCCTTTCGTAAAGGCAAGTAACACGGAATTACCCTGATCTGTAGAAATGGCGATGCATTCCTTCGACGTTAAGATATCCTTATGCCGTATGGGCTAAGAGCTAAGCCGCTCCAAAACCACGTGTTTCATGAGATCCGGATTTCCCCCCGTGCCGGTAAAGAGTTTGAATTGGGCCATAGCCTGATTGACAAACATGGCAATGCCGTCAATGGTTTTGGCTCCCTTTTCTCGAGCTTCCCTGAGCAGCAGCGTTCGGGCGGGATTGTACACGGTATCGAAGACGGCCATATCGCTGTTCAAAGCCTCTTTCGGGACGGGTGTGGCATCCACCTTCGGGTGCATCCCGATGCTCGTGCAGTTGACGATTATTCGGGCATCCATCTTTCGTAAATCTTCCAAAGGCGAAAATGTACAGTTGAACTCTGTCGCGAGCTTCTTGGCTTTTTCGACCGTGCGGTTGTAGATTTTGATGATCGCGCCCGCGTCACTCAGACCGGCCACGATAGCCCTCGACACGCCGCCGGCGCCGACTACGGCAATCGGCAGAGCCTTCAGGTCGGCTCGCGTGATTCCCATACCGGCCGTGATCGCGTCCAGGGCGCCGGCGTAGTCGGTATTATAGGCAGCCAGTTTTTCGTTCGGACCGATGAGTAAGGTGTTGGCCGCACCGATCTTTTGGGCCAACGGTTCAATAACGCCCTGGTTGGTTTCAACGTACTTTAGGGCGCTGTGCTTGTGCGGGATGGTGACGCTAAAGCCGTGGAAGTGCAGCCACGGGCGCAGCCGGGCATTAATGATGAATGTATCAAATTCAAGCGATCCGCCCTTGACCAGCAATGGCAGATAAAGTCTGTTCATTCCCTTTTCGGCAAAGCAGGCATTGTGGATTGCAGGGCTGAGCGAATGGTCGACTGGATCGGCAATCACGCCAAACAGTTCAGTATCAGCGTTGATATCATCGCATCGATACAGTTTCCTGAACTGCTCAACGGTCAACTGACCCGGCGCAGTGGCTTTATGCTCGTCGATGCTCGCAAACGTCAAAAAGCTACCCAGCTTTTTGGCAAGAATTCGGCTTATCAATCCGGCCTCGCCCATACATAAGGCGATACATTCGCTCTCGGCTTGATCCAGCAAATCAAACGCCTCGAAACAATCGTTGATATGATTGGCGGTATAAACCAGCTTGGGTATCGCCTCAGGGCAGATATTCGTGATGTTATGATAGAGTTTGACGATATTATCGAATTTTGTCTCAAAATTATGAGTGGATAGAATCAGGCGAGCTATGGGGTATTGAGATAGCGTCCGTTGTATTCGTTCCCGGACGTCAGTGGAACGGAAGTTTTCATACTCGACGTCGATAAATTCCGCCCCGGCTTTCAACGCCGCGATCAACATATCGACACGAAATGCCTGAGGATAATCGATTATTCCGCCTTCTCGCTTGTCGCGGCAGGTCACAATGACCGGTAATGGTTTTTCGCCACCCTTTTTTACCTCGGCAATCAATCTTTCAACAAGCTCGGCTGTAAGATTCTCAAGGTAATCGATCCTCAGTTCGATGATGTCCGCTCCGGCGGTTCGCGCCGATTGGATTTGCCGTATAGCCTGGTCCGGATTTGTCGCCGCTATCGGTACAGCTAATTTTGTCTCCATAGATCGAGATATATAACAGTCGATCTTTTGAAAGGCAAGAATAAAACACCATGCCTCAAGCTCGAAGATTAGTTTCCGGAGACAATGTAGTATCGCCCTTTCCTGCTTTTTTCGTTACTCAGTCTCATTTTCAAATTGTATTTCGCGTGTTTGTCGAAGTAGCTTTTCGAAGCATACGGCACCACGACGCGACCTTCAATCTCCGTCTCCTGAACCTCTCCGAAGACATACTCGACAGGTTCTTCGTTTTCGATAGCCTGTCGGTCCCAGGTCGCGGAACCCGGCCAGAAAACCGCCATTTCGTTATAATCTTTTGCTGTTCTGGCCTTCCAGTAGGCGATAGAAAGCTCGCGAGGGCTGGGCCAGGTATCCATGTTGCCAATCGTTGCGATCGCTGATTGGAATGCGACTTCATACTCGGTCTTTTCTTTTTCAGAACGGGTAACTTTCACTGACGAAGGAATACCCAGATCGTAAATGCTCGCGGGGCCTTTTTCCGGATAATCGAAATATCCGTTTGCCTCCATTGTGAGTTTACCGTCCTTGTCGAAAACTTTCTGATTGAGGTATAAGACGACGTTTTTCCTGGCATCGACAACCATTTCGACGTTCATATTCATATCACCCAGAACGCCGCTCATCTTGAAAATCCTGGCTTCTTTTCCCTTGTATTGCCCCATCTCCTGAACAACCTTTTCGCCCGCTTTTTCAAAAAGGTTCAATATGGTTTTAGGTAAATCCAGCGCTGAATTTCCGAGCTTACTCCATTGAAGCGGTGAACCGTGGGAAACGGTGATTTCATTGACATCCGGATTGTAAACTTGAACGATCGGCTTCAAATCATCCTGGTAGCTGATCCTCCCGTCGGGAAGTTTTTGCGCCATGATTCTCCGTTCGAAACAAAACCAAACTTCCATTTTGTTGCCGGCTCCTTCCACGACAGTATGCAACCAGAGCATTTTTTTCATATTTTCCGATATTTGAGCAAAAGCGGCTGTCGTACCGTCAATTGATCCGCCTGATTTATAAATAACAAGAAACCCGGCGATAATGATGACCGCCGCAGCGGCTGTTTTCGTTATTCTGCTTGTCATAATTCTTCTCCATAGATTCGGCCCGGATCGAGCCGTTTTTTGTTCTAAATGTTCATCAACCGCCTGGAGAAAGCTTCCGAGAGTTTTATCATACGCCTCGTTATTGGCTTTGTAGCGCCTTCTCTTGATGAGTTTTTCGATCTTCTCTACAGGTTCCATTCTCTCAGCTCACTGTTTAACATCGATCTCAATCCATCTAATCCCGCCCGATACCGGGTATGGGCCGTTTTAATCGACACATTCTGCAATTTGGCAATTGTCTTGAACTTCATTTGTCCGTGCAGGTAGAGTACGATGGCTTCCTTTTGTTCATAAGGAAGGCGGTTCATCGCCGCGTCCAGTTTCCGCGATAGTTCAGTCTCCATGATCCGTTGGACCGGCTCATGACTATCCGAGGGTGCTTGTCCCGCATCATCGGCTAAAACGGTTTTAGGCTTTTTGATCCGCCTGACGTCTCGCGATCGATTCACAATGCAGGTTTTCAAATATCCCGCCAGACTGCTTCGAAGCTCAAACGTATCGACAATCCCTAATAACGAGATGAATACATCGTGCACGACATCTTCAGCCATGGTTTTGTCGTAAAGGAGATTTGCCGCCAATGTTCTCAAATCGCCTTCGTACTTTTCATAAATCCGTTGGAATGCAGCCCGGTTCCCTTGCTTACATCTCCAAATTAGCCATTTATCTTCAATCATATACGTTTTTTTCACTGAACGACCGTTCGTCTATGAAAAGGACGATCCGGTCGTGTTTTTTTTTACCTTAAAACACAGTTTTTCTTTCTAATATAGCAATTTCGAGAAAAATGCAGATTTTTTTCGTAGTAAAAACTTGCTGAGGCGGACTTTTATAGTAATATTGTGAAGTACACTTTCAGAGGACTGATTATGTACGATAGATAAGAATCTATATTTAAGGATGTGAGGGTCAAGAGCCATTTGACGCACAGCATTTGGCGAGGTTGGTGTTTGCTGATACGAAAGGAGACGTGATGAAATGTCCAGGAGGTTGGGCCATGACTTCACTATTAGACGTGAGATGTCTTTTGGTAAAACGCGAATAGCATAAATAGCCTGCGCCCCAGCGGAATCTGTTTCAAATATATGCGTTCGTGTGAATATCAAGATACCTAATCCCAGAATGTCCCGCGATAACCAAGAGTACCTCCGGGAGAGTTCACCATTCTCACAACCATATTGAAGCGTTTTGGGAGGTTTTGAAAAACTGATTATGTAAATTTGGAACGGCCGAAAGTCGT
This sequence comes from Sedimentisphaerales bacterium, assembly GCA_016934255.1. GTDB lineage: Bacteria > Planctomycetota > Phycisphaerae > Sedimentisphaerales > Anaerobacaceae > JAFGTG01. The sequence goes on along the minus strand of JAFGTG010000455.1, from coordinate 15,628 downwards.
TAGGAGGATGGCCGGCCCATATACAAGGAGGTTTACTGATGAAAGTTATGACTGTTATGTTCATCCTTTGTGCTTGTGCAGGTTGTATGAATCAATCGAAAATAGACCGCGTTTTGTCCGAATTGCCGCCCTACATGCGTGAGAATATCGGCGAGGTTAAATATGAGCCGTTCTCGCCATTCAGTCTCGTGTTGGCCGGCCAGGTCATTGAATCCGATCCGTCGGCCACAATCCATCTTTATGCCCTGGCGAATGAGGACGTGCTGAAACATGAAGCGTTTCATAGCTTCGAGCTATTAACGATGAATAACCGACCTTTAGAGTGGCAACAGTACTGTTTGTGTATGGGCAATACAGAAGTTAAACTTTCTACTCAACTGGCTGTCTTTTTGCCGATTCCTCCGCAATGGTTGCCGTCAAGCTCGTCGGGAACGCTTTACGGGGAATTGAACCATTTCGAGGACGGCGCCGAAGTCTTCGTACATCATCGACCCGAAAAGAAATGGGACTGCGTGTGTCGCTTTTCGCATGGTTTACAACAAAAAAAATACCGTCCCCAACATTAAAAAAATCGAGATAAACGTGTTGACGATTCGCCATATACCACGTTCTGTAATGTTTATTATCCCTCTGATGAAGAATGGGGTTAAAATTCCAGACTACTCTTTATGCCGGCAGATTCAGTTATGAAATATCTATCTCTTTTCACCATTCTTATGACTTGTATAGGCTGTATGACTCAAAAGAAGATTGACCGCGTTTTAACCGAATTACCTCCTTTCATGCGAGAAAATATCGGACCGGTTAAATACGAACCGTTCTCTCCACTCAGCCTCGCGCTGGCCGGTCAAGTGGTCGAAACAGACCCGACAGCAACCATTTACCTTTATGCATTCGCGGACGAGGAAGTGCTGAGACATGAGGCGTTTCATAGTTTCGAGCTATTAGCCATGCATAACCGCCCCATAGATTGGCAGAATTATTATCTGTGCATGGGCAATATGGAATTCAAACTATCAACTCACCTAACGTTGTTTTCGCCGATCCCCCCGCAATGGTTACCTTCAAGTTCGTCAGGAACCCTCTACGGCGAATTTAACCATTTCGAGGACGGCGCCGAAGTCTTCGTACACCATCGACCCGAAAAGAAATGGGACTGCGTATGTCGCTTTACCAGTGGCCTACCGCAGAGCCAACAGCATCTGAAGCCCAAATTTGCTCAAAGTGAGCCAACGGATTCGCCGATTTTATCGATCATCCGGGCCGATTTCCATAACATGGCTTCATCTCCTCATGAGGCAAACGCCGCCAAGAGAGGACCATCGGATTCGCCGATTTTATCGATCATCCGGGACAATTTCCTTAACATGGCTTCATCTCCTCATGAGGCAAACACCACCAAGGGAGAACCATCGGATTCGACGATTTTATCAATCATCCGGGCCAATTACTCTAATATGGCTTCATCTCCTCATGAGGCAAACACCGCCAAGAGAGAACCATCGGATTCGACGATTTTGTCAATCATCCGGGCCAATTACTCTAATATGGCTTCATCTCCTCATGAGGCAAATCCCCCCCAGAGAGAACCAACGGATTCGACGATTTTATCCAACATCCAGCACAATTTCCAAGAAATGGTTTTATCTTATCATCAGCAAGAAAACGCTGAGAGATAGCCGCCAACGGATTTGACATTAATCTATCACTCGGTACGATTTCTTCAAATAGACTGCTGACACCTCCATGGCTAACCTAAGGGAGAGCGGTTTAGCCACAAACACTACGCAAGAAGAATATGATTTGGAATCTTGCATACTTCCTGTAAATCAGTTATATTCCCCGGCTCTCGGTATTGATAAAACGTATCCGAGGAGCCTCAAGCTTAGATTACTGATAAAAAACGCATTATACGAATTGTTATTTTGGCACAATTTAATGATAGAGCACGAGATTAAAATCCCGGCTTCACCGGCCGCGAGCTATAGGATAACCATCGGCACGGGGATACTCGATACGCTATGGCCCCGGGTCGAAGTGGATTTCAGACGGTATCATCCCTTTGTCGTGACCGATGAGAATCTCGTTTCGGCAGGCCATCTGCACAAGCTCCTGGGGGATAAAAGCATTCCAACGTTTGTCATCAGCCCCGCCGGCGAAATATCCAAGACCATCGACACGGCTGTCGCGATTATCGAGGCGATGGAAAAAGCGTATCTCGGCCGGGATACGCTTGTCGTTGCCCTCGGAGGTGGAACCGTTGGTGATATCGCGGGATTCGCCGCCGCGGTCTTCAAGCGAGGCGTTCCCGTCCTCCAGATCCCGACAACTACCCTGGCCCAGGCCGATTCGGCCGTCGGAGGTAAAACCGGCGTTGATTCGAGCCTCAGCAAGAATGCATTTGGAGCGTTCTGGAACCCCTCGGCGGTCGCCATCGACGTTGCCACATTAACGACGCTGGACGAGCGTCAATATCGGGCGGGACTCGTCGAATCCGTCAAACACGCATTGATTGCCGATAGCGAGTATTTCGATTTTCTCGAAAACCGTCTCGACGACGTGCTGGAACGTAAGCCGGACGTGTTGGAACAAATCGCCCTCTGGAACTGTAGAATCAAGGGTCGTGTGGTTGAGATCGACCCGATCGAGAAGAACCACAGACGAAGTCTCAATTATGGCCATACGATTGGTCATGCCGTCGAAGCGGCCAGTGGATTCGATCTGCTACATGGCGAAGCTGTGGCGATTGGGATTATTGCGGCCGGCCTGATCGAACTTGAACTGGGACTCTCCGAACCGGGTCGGCTTGAGAGAATCCGGATGATCCTCGAAAAATTGGATGTTCCAGTAAAATTGCCCAAGGATTTGGCCGAAAAGGACTTAATTGATTTAGTCAAACGTGACAAAAAAGCGATTAACAAATGGCCGAGATTCGTGCTTATCGGCAAAATCGGCGAGGTGTATCGTCAGGACGAACAATACGCCGTTGACGTGGCGCCCGATGTGATTGAAAAAGTACTGAAAGAGTTGTATTGATTTTTAGGTAAAGGTTGAAACATGTTCAGAGAACAAATTAAAGTGCTCGATTGCACGATCAGAGACGGTGGATTGATTAATAACCACTACTTCACCGACGACTTCGTCCGCGCCGTATATCAGGCGCTGTCCAAGGCGGGCGTCGATTATATGGAATTCGGCTACCGAAGCAGCCGGGAATTATACTCGCCACAGGAATACGGGGTCTGGAAGTACTGTGATGACGATAAGATCCGACAGGTTACCGACGGGATTGAGTCCGACGTTAAAATCAGTGTGATGGTGGATTCCTACCGCGTCAAGGAACAACATTTCGCCCCGGCGAACGAAAGTCCGGTGGACATGTTCCGCGCCGCAACGTATGTCAAGTATATCGACAGCGCCATCGAGCTGATCAATAAATGCCACGATCTCGGCTATGAAACAACCTGCAACATCATGGCGATCTCGACGGAAATCGAACCCGACCTCGTCGAAGCGCTCGATCAGCTCGCGAAAACCCCCGTCGATGTCGTTTATGTTGTCGATAGTTACGGCGCCCTCTATTGCGAGCAGATCGAATATTTTGTCAAGCTCTACCAACAGCATCTGCCTGGCAAAACCATTGGCATCCACTGTCATAACAACCAGCAGCTTGCCTTCTCAAACACCATTGAAGGCATCATCCACAACGCCAACTACCTGGATGGTTCGCTGTTCGGTATCGGCCGTGGTCCCGGCAACTGCTGCCTTGAACTATTGGTCGGTTTCCTGAAGAATCCGAAATTCAATCTGACGCCCATCCTCAAGGTCATCCAGGACTACATGATTCCGATGCAACAGGAGATCGAGTGGGGCTACATCATTCCGTATTTTGTCACCGGTGTTTTAAACGAGCATCCCCGTTCGGCGATCGCCTACCGCCAGACCGAGGATAAAGACAAATACGCCGAGTTCTACGAGAAGATGCGCCTGCCCCAGGAGTAACATAAAGCTCCAACGGATAAAAACCAAAATGAGGGTAAGGTCCAGTGTGAAAAGAAATGGAGCTAAGATTCACAGATAACTTCTTCGTGACGGTCTCGATCACGCTTGTCACTATGGCGGTCCTGGGCATAATGATCGAGGGCCCTTTGACGGCCGCAGAAGGCCCTCGCAACGCTTTCCAGCAGAATGAAGAAAACGTCTCGGCGACCCACTTTTCTTTTACCAAACGGGACAAGCTCATATCGCGACCTCCGGGAATGCCGAAACCCGGGCCCTATTACACCACATTGGTGAAAATGGAGAAAGTTCGTCATTTTCCGCATGATTATGCGTTGTATTTTTCAACGGATCACGCCCGGGGCAAAGGAGGAATCTGGTTGTATGTTTGCAACGGAAGTCCCACGGACGCCTCAAATTGGAAGTCATACGATCAAGCCGTGGCGGATGGTGATTTCGACTATCTCAAGAACAAACCGCACGCCAACCCGATCTTCGTCGATACGACCCAGGGCACGCAAACGGAAACGCCTCATGCAAACGTTATCGATCGCACCGTCTTTATGACCTATCACAACGCCGGTGCGGGGCACAGCCAATCCACATTATTGGCGACATCCCAAGACGGCGTGAACTTCGCCCGGATCAATGGTGATAAAGATTCCGTGATTCTGGACTACGATCCCGAAAAGGATGCAGGCAACGGCCATACAGGATATTTCCGATGGCGACCGAATCCATTCTCCGGCCTCAATGCTCGCTACGTCGGTTATTCCCTCCACGGGGGCGGTGACAATTTCTACGGCGCGATGTGGACATCAAACGATGCGATCAAATGGGACAGAGTACAGATATTTGATGCCATCGAAGGCCACGCCGTAGAGGGCAATCGCATCGTCAGGCGACGGGCGATGGATGTTAATTCGATCACACCTCTCGGGAATGGCGAATACGTTGCAATCTGTTCTATCGGCAATCGATCATCGGGAGGTAGAGCCCGTGTTCTGGAACTCTATGAAATCTTCCTCGCGGATGACGGCAAAACGCTGACCCGCGAGTGTCGCAAGATATTACCCAACGGTCCGCCCGGAGCGTACGACGAGGAAGAACTGGACGGAGTAACGTCCGTCGTGATCGGCAATACATGGCATTTGATATATGTTGGAACCAAAGAAAAGGCCGGCGTCAATACGATCATGGGAGCGACGGGAACATTAGATTTGGCTGCTCCTAAAAGTGTCATACTCAAACCGGCAGACCAAACACGCGACTTTCATCGAGAACAATCCGTCAACATCGGCCCTGAAACGCAATTGTTCGTGGATGACGCTCTTATCACACACAGGGAAGGTGTTGTACGGAAAGTTCATGCCTGCCAAAAGCTCGATCAACCCGTCCTGCAAGCCACGCAGCCTTGGGAACGAACCGATATCGACCGTCGTCTCTATGTTTACGGCACCGCCCTGCCTCAAGAGAATGGGCCAGGCTATCGCCTTTGGTACGGGGCCAGCGGACAGCGTTTGCTCTACGCCACCTCCAATGACGGCATCCATTGGGATCGTCCCAATCTTGGCTTGGTTGAATACGTCGGCTCGAAAGCCAACAATCTACTCGATTTCTCCATCGAGAGCCCCAGCATTATACGAGATCCCAACCCGGAGGACCCGTCCCGGCGATTCAAGATGCTCGGGTACGTCGGCGGCAGCAAACGCGGATACTACGCCGCCTTTTCGGCCGACGGTCTGCATTGGCAATGCTATGAAAAGAATCCGGTCCTGACCGGCGGCGATACTTGCACCCTGGCTTACGATCCCGAGTCGAAGGAGTTTCTCGCCTTTCACAAGCGTTCACACGACTACCACGGCGCAACGCGGCGACGATTGGTGTACCTGGCCACCAGTAAAGATATGCAAGCATGGAGCGAGCCGCAGTTGGTGATGGCTCCGGACGCCATCGACGACCGCCAAACTCAGGCCGAAGGTGGCAAGTTCTCGCACTTCTATAATATGTCGGCCTTTCGATACGGCAAACAATGGCTCGGCCTAGTCACCCACTTTCGTCACATGGGTCCACCGCCGGAGAAGGGCCCCGGTCAAAGTGGCCAGGACGGCCCCATTGACGTACAACTGGTTCACAGTCGCGATGGGCGACACTGGCAACGATGCGACGACCGATCACCCGTGATTGGCAACGGCCCCCATGCGTACGACGCCGGCTGCATCCTCGGGGTAACCAACCAGCCGATTGTCACCGAAAACGAAGTGTGGATGTACTATACGGCCATCACCACCACACACGGTGGCTATCTCCCAAAGAAAGAGATTAGTATCGCCCGCGCAGCCTGGCGGCTGGACGGCTGGTGTTCCCTAAGGGCCGACAAAACCGAGGGTGTCATAGAGACCGTTCCCCTTCACCTCGAAGGCGATCAGCTTTGGATCAATGCCGACGGCTCCCGCGGAAGGATCATCGTGGCCGTGCTGGACATTGATGGAAATCCCCTGCCGGGCCATAGCACAACCGATTGCATACCGCTGAAAAGCTCGAACGTACGACAGGCGGTGAGTTGGGCCGGCCACGATCGCCTCCCCGAACATCGTCCAATCCGTTTGAGTTTCCACATCCGAAATGCCGATCTGTTCAGTTATCGTGTGGAATAGCATACGGCCATACTCATAAACTCTGTGCCCCCTATAGTGACTTGTCTTTTCACTGCTCGGTTTATATACTATTCATTCGTCAATATCAATACGACGGATCCTAATTCAGTGAAAGGACAAGTAACAATGACACGACATCGAAATAAGGTATTTTGTTTACTTGCTTCAGTATTGCTCGTGATGATGTCCCTACCTGTATGTGGTAAGGAATTGGCTAAAGGGGGATTGTATTCTGTGGTGGAATTGAGTTTTACCGGGCCGGAACAGGGACCTAAGGATGCACCGGCGCGGGATGTGGATTTTGGGGTGCGGTTCCGGCACGAGAGCGGATCGCCGGAATACAAGATTCAGGGCTTCTGGGACGGGGACGGTAAAGGCGGCACGTCCGGCGACGTTTTCAAGGTTCGCCTGTGCCCGACGAAAGTCGGGCGATGGAACCTTGTGGAAGTCTATTCCAACCAGCAAAAACTCCGCGACCAAAAACAAGGGGATTATATCACCGCAATCGCTTCGGCTCATCCCGGCTTCTGGATTGTTAATGAAGAAAGTCCGGGTGGGCGGTGGTATCGACGCTCGGACGGCTCGCATCCCTACATCTTCGGCAACACACACTATTCGTTCCTGTCCGGCTACGGTCCGGGCGACAAAGCCAGCGAAAATGACATCGCCGCGGATATCATCGGCAATGCAGACTATTTCAAGAAGCTCCGTTTCAGCCCGTACGGTGATCGTTATGTCCATCCGAACGAAAAACCGTTCTTCGATGAGGATGGCCGATTGTCCGACTCCGGCGACGATTGCCATCGTCCGAATCCCCGATGGTTCAACCAGCGAGTCGATCTGGCCGTGCAGACCGCATGGAAACACGATCTGATCGCAGATATTATCTTGTGCGGGCCCGACACTGAAGATTCGCGCGCCGTTCTGCGCGCCGCCCACAATGACGGCGATCCGGAACCTTATCTTAAATACATCGCCGCACGATACGGCAGTTTTCCCAATGTCTGGATATGTCTGTGCAACGAATATGAAATTAAAAAACCAAAATATACCGAGAAGCAAATCGCTCACTTCGGATGTATTATCAAAAAGCATCTGCCCTACCCAACGCCGCTCAGCGTTCACTCGACGCCTCGCACGCTTTGGTCGGCGAACTTCGACGATATAGCATCCTGGAACGACCATATGATCATTCAAAAAAAGATTCGCAATCTCTACGACGCAGCGGACGTGATCCAGACGACGCGACTAAAGTCGGGTGGTGGAACGCGGAATATGCCGACGGTCAACGACGAGCTAAGCTACGAGGGCAAGGGTGACAAGCACAGCGAGAAAGATACGATCGAATCGCATTTCGGCATCTTTCTCGGCGGCGCCTACGGGACGACCGGTGAAAAGCCCGGCAACAAGCTGGGCCAGTACTTCCGGGGATGTTTCGATCCGGCCGAGCACACAGCCGCCGACAATCTCAGGTATCTGCGTGAGATCATCGACGAGCATATCACATTCTGGAAGATGTCACCTGATGTGAGCATCTTCTCGAATCTGCATAAGCATTTTCGCGGTCTCGCCTGGCCGGGCCGGGAATATGTCCTCGGAACCGACAAAGCATATAAAGGCCTCATTGCAAACCTGCCGGACGGTACCTGGACGGTTTATCGATATGACATCATCAAGAAACAGGCAAAAACACTGAGCGAAAACGCTTCAGGGCTTTTCGCCTTCGACGCGACCAACAGCCGGGCGGTTATGTTCCACTTCAAAAGAATTGAGGAAATAAAATGAGTTACTCTCTATCCCGTCGGGATTTCCTAAAAAAGACATCAGCGATTTCGGCAACAGCAGTCTTTTCAAGGCCCACGTCCTTCGCCGCGGAAGTACTGAAGGATTTCAATCGCCCGAATCTGGTGTTCATGTTCCCCGATCAGTTTCGCAGACAAGCTATCGGTTTTATGAAACAGGACCCGGTTATCACCCCGCGTCTGGATGCGTTTTGTGAGCAGAGCTTAGTGCTGACCGATGCGGTGAGCAGCTACCCGATTTGCAGCCCGTTTCGCGCCCAGTTATTTACCGGCAAGTATCCGATCTCAAATGGCGTGACAACGAACTGCAATTCCGCTCACGACGTTATGCTCAAAAAAGAACAGCGATGCCTGACCGACATCCTTCACGATAACGGCTATTGCCTCGGTTATCTCGGCAAATGGCATCTGGACAAGCCGCACGAACCTTTCGTCGGGCGACGGCGAGGCCGGCCCGGCAAGCCGGGCGGCGGTATCGTCTGGGACGAATTCGTTCCGCCCGAGCGACGGCACGGCATTGAATTCTGGCACGCCTATAACTGCCGGGACCAGCATTTGAATCCGCGCTACTGGACGACGAACGCCAAACGCACCGAACCGATCCTTTTCGACGAATGGTCCACGAAACACGAAGCCGACGTGGCGATTGAATACATTCGCAATCCGCAGGGCAAATATCGCGATCCGAAAAAACCGTTCGCCCTGTTCATCGCTCCCAATCCCCCGCATACACCGTTCGATCAGGTGCCGAAGAAGTACGTAGAAATGTATGAGGGCACGAGCTACAGGGATCTGCTCAACCGTCCGAACGTGGATATTGACAATCCGCATCCGCAGGCCAAGCAACACGTCAAGAATTACTTCGCCGCGGTGACGGGGACTGACGAACAGTTCGGCCGGATTCTCGATGTGCTAAAAGAACAAGGACTCGAAGAGAACACGATTGTCGTTTTCACCGCCGATCACGGCGAGATGATGGGCTCGCAAAATCTCATGCACAAAGGATTCCCTTATGAGGAATCCATCGGGATTCCCTTTATCATCCGCTGGCCTGGGAAAATCCCGCTGCGTCGCGACGATCTTCTTTTGACTCCCACCGATATGATGCCCAGTTTGTTGGGATTAATGGGATTGAAAGATTCACTGCCCCACGATGTGGAGGGGATTGACTATTCGTCGATTATGCTCGGACAACCGGGAACTCGACCGGCCTCCGCACTCTACCTGACCTGTTGGGGAACCCACGGCGGCGCCCGGGGACTACGTACTCATCGGTACACCTTTTCAATGACTCCGCAAAAGGATGGAAAGAAAAAGGTCCTGTTGTTCGATAACCAACAGGACCCTTATCAACTCAATAATTTAGCCGAATCAAAACCGAAAGTCGTTCAGGAACTGACGGATGAACTCGCCCGTTGGCTCCGAAAGACCAGCGACCCGTGGAAAGTATGACGCCCCGAATTTAACCGCTGACATCCACACAGACCAAATCCCCGGCGGCGCTGCGGGCGTAAATCTTGCCGTTAGCCAAAATAGGCATCGTCCAGCACTTTGTCTTGGGGAGGATCTGTGCCGACGCGAGTTCTTTAAAGCCTTGCGGCGAAGCCTCGGCAATGACCAACTTACCCCTCTCGCCCAGCACAATCAGCTTATTGTCGGCAAGCATAAGCGAACCGGTTCCCATCCCCTTCTGCGACCATTTCTTTTCGCCCGTTTTGAAATCAATACACGCCAGGGAACCTCCGCCGCCGACCTGACCGTCAAAACCATAGATATGACCCTGCCACAAAACGGAACAGTTGATATGATTCCGCATGTTCTTGTTTTGCCAAATCTGCGTGGGTTTGTTTCCGTCGATTTTATAAAGCGCACAGCCTTTGTTATAGCCGGTAGAAATGAATACCATATCATCCGAAACAATTGTGTCCGCGGAATTGATCACGTAAGCCGTCTTCCAGGGGAACTTCCACAGAACCTTACCGGTCGTCGGATTGAGGCCCACGACTTCCTGTGATACAGGCATTACCACACACTTCTGACTGTTCAGAGTGCAAGGCAAGCCCGTCGCATATCCACAAGCACCTTTTCCATTTTGCCATACGAGGCTGCCGTCGGATTTATTCAGAGCGACGCCATACGTCCCGACATTGAGAATAACCAGATTATCCACTAATAGGGCTGAACTGGAAAAATACCAGGTCGGGTGTTTGAAGCCCATATCTCTATTGAGGTGTTTGTGCCAAACGATATCACCCGTGGCCGCGTTGAAACGGATAGCATCGCCGTTCTTACTGAGAGTATATACCGCGTCGCCCTCGACAGTCGGCGTTGCACAAGGGCCTCCTTCATGGTTCTTGTTCAATAAAGGGCACGGATACGACGTCTTCCATATTTCCTTGCCTGTGTCGGCATCCAGACAATAAAGAATGTCGTGATCGTCGATATTGCCCATGGCATAAACCCGTCCGTTACTAACGGACATCGTGGCGAATCCCGCTCCGATCGAAAGTCCCCACAACTTTTTGGGTCCGCCTGCCGGCCAGTTTGTACTTAAACCGGACTCACTTGATATACCATCATAGTTCGGTCCTCGGTAATTCGGCCAGTCCGCCGCTTCGACCGTACTGCAGAAACTTACTGATACGGTAACTATGACGAGTGCTAACAAGAATGTCCGTACATCGTGTTTGTATGCTTTTGTCAATTCCATAATATCTCTCCAAAAAATGAATAAGACTTCACCGTACATCCTATACAGGACTACGCCTCGAATGTCAATCTTGTTCTGATATCGAAATCCTGCGACTCCACAACAAAAGCCAAGGCCCCTGTCGGGCAATTGGCGACGCATTGGGCGGCCGAGTGTTTGAGACCTTCAGCTATCGTTCGATCAAACGGCACTTCAACCCGGACCTCAAATCCCCGCCCCACAAAGGCCAATCCAAGCTCTTCTCCCATCTTGGCCGCCGTTTGGATGCAAAGCCCGCAGTCGATACACTTGCCGGGTTCGTAAACAACTTGCGGATGCTGAACCTTCTGTACAAAAGATCGACGCTCGCTCTTAAACCGACTCGGACGGGCGTCATATTTCTGGGAATATTGTCTGAGCTTACAATGATCTGCCTTGCGACAGTCACAATGCAAACAACGGACCGCTTCCTGACGGGCCTGCTCGTCCGTGAATCCATCACCGTTTTGTGAGACCGTCACACGAGGACTTTGACTGGCACAGGCGGCGAAGATTTCTTTCTCTTCGTCTTTTATTTTTCCGATGCGGGTATTAAACGGCTTCGTCGGACCAATAACCGTCTGCCCGGATAAATACTGAGCGATGGATACCGATGCTTCTTTGCCATCCGCTACGGCCCGAACCGTGAGTCTTCGTTTGCGAACGGCATCCCCGCCGGCAAATACGTTTGGTAAATTTGTCTGATACGTATTGCCGTCCACCTCAATGCCGTTCCGTCCAGTCTTAAGCCCCAATGGTTCAGCATCGGCGCCGATGCCGACGAACACGGCATCGAAATCCTCGCTCAATTCCTCCAGCGATAGTTTCGTGCCGATTCGTGTATTGCCTTTAAATTTCACACCCAACCGCTCGATTAAGCCAACCTCCTTATCGAGCACATCCCTTGGCAACTCGCTTTGCGGCACTCCATATTGCAGCATCCCGCCCGGCTTCTCGTGGTCGTCGAAAACAGTACAAGCCATGCCGGCCTGCTGGAGATAATACGCGGCGGCCAATCCGGCCGGACCCGCGCCGACAATCGCCACCATTTTACCTTGTGAGGGCTGGCAAACCGGCACGAACGGACTTGCCGACTGCAAATCGACGTCGGCAACGTATCGTTTCAAAAGGCAAATGGAAACCGCCTCATCAATAGCCGCCCGCCGACATCCTCGTTCGCACGGTTTCGGACAAATCCGTCCTAAGACTGCGGGTAGTGCAATATCGTTCTTGACCGTCACTACCGCGTCACGGAGCTTTCCCGCCGCGATTTGTCGAATCATCAGCGGAATGTTCATCTGCGCCGGGCAGATGACCTGACACGGTCCGAGGCAATCGCCGACGTGGTCGCTGAGCTGCAGTTCCAGCGCCGCCTTTCGTGCCTCTTGGACCTGCTTGCAAGCCGTATCCACACGCATTCCCTCTTCCGCGGGCGTGCCGCATGCCGGGACCAGATTGGGTCGATCATTAACCTTCACGACACAAATCATACAACTGGTCGAAGGTTCATAACCTTTCATAAAGCACATAGTTGGAATCTCGATACCGAGCTTCTCTGCAGCATCGAGAATTGTTGCGCCATCTTCCACTTGGACTTCGCGATTATCTATGAATAAGTTCGGCATAATTTATTCTATCTTCACCGCGTCGGCCGGACAGACCTCTTTGCATGTCCCGCAGCGAATACATTTCTCGTTATCGATTTCGTGCTTCTCATAGGGTTTCATCTCAATGGCGTCCGTCGGGCAGCGCTGCGCGCAAATCGTACAGCCGATGCAATCATCCGTTATCGAAAATTTTATCAGCGCCTTGCATTTCCCGGCGGGACAGCGCCCTTCGACATGGGCTTCGTATTCATCCCGGAAATAACGAAGCGTCGAGAGAACCGGATTGGGAGCTGTCTTGCCCAGACCACAAAGACTCGTCGTCTTCACCATCTGGGCTAAATGCTCTAATTCGTCAACATCGGCCAAGCTGGCCTGGCCGGCACATAACTTTTCCAGAGTATCCAGCATCCGTCGGGTGCCTATCCTGCAAAACGTGCATTTACCGCACGACTGGTCCTGGGTGAATTCCAAAAAGTAACGGGCGATGTCCACCATGCAATCGGTTTCGTCCAGGGCGACTAAACCGCCGGAGCCCATCATGGTTCCGATCTCGGTCAGCGTTTCATAGTCCACGGGTAGATGGGCCAGTTCCGCGGGGACGCATCCGCCGGACGGGCCTCCGACCTGTACGGCCTTGAGTCTCAATCCGCCCGCAATCCCCCCGCCGATCTCCTCGATAATCTGCCGCACAGTAATCCCCATCGGCACTTCGATCAGCCCGACGCGGTCCACTTTCCCCGCCAGCGCAAAGACCTTGGTTCCCTTGCTGTTTTCCGTGCCCATTTGGGCGAAGGCCTCGGCGCCGTTGCGAATAATCCACGACACCACGGCGTACGTTTCGACGTTATTGATGAGCGTCGGCTTGCCCCAAAGCCCGCTCTGGGCGGGAAACGGCGGTCGCAATCGCGGCATCCCCCGTCGGCCTTCAATACTCGCCAACAGAGCGGTCTCTTCGCCGCATACGAAGGCGCCGGCGCCCGGTACGATTTTCAAACGCAGCGAAAATCCGCAATCGAGGATGTTGTCGCCGAGAAAACCATGCTGTCTGCATTTCTCTATCGCCTGGCTGATGCGCTTTGTTGCAAGGGGATATTCGCCACGGATATAGAAGTACCCCTGATGCGCTCCGACGGCATAGGCGGCGATGACCATCCCTTCGATGATGCGATAGGGATAAGATTCCATCAGCATCCGGTCCATAAAAGCGCCCGGATCGCCTTCGTCCCCGTTGCAAACGAGATACTTTTGATCGGCATGCATACTTCGCACCGCGGCCCATTTGCGGTACGTCGGAAAACCCGCCCCGCCCCGTCCACGCAGGCCGCTCCGTTCGATCTCGCCGATGATCTCTTCAGGACTCATCTCTTGAATACATTTTTTGAGCGCTTCGAATCCACCATGGGATATGTACTCGTTCAAATTCATTGGATCGTTATTGCCGTGGTGCTCGGTTGCAATGTGTTTTTGCCGGCCGAGAAAATCGGCTACTGGACGGTCCCGCACGTCGATGGAATAGCGCACCACCGACTCAGATCCCTCATCGGTTAAAAGACGATCCAGGGACCGCGAGATGGTATCGGTGACTTTTTTAATCCCCCTCAGCTTAAAGTGACGCAGAATAATCCCTTTGGCATCTTCCGGCTGTACCCGGGCATAGCGAAATGAATATCCATTTGCTAAAAACACCTCTACAAGCGGCGACAGGTAAGACATTCCGGAACAGCTTGTGCTTTTAACCACAGCAGGTGCATGGGTTTCCTCGACAGCTTTTTGCAACGCCTCGTACACTTTGGCGCTCCCGGCCGCCACACAGCTTGAATCCAAACATATTCGTATTTCGCTAAGGTTCTTCGTATCTTTTGCACAATCCCTCTCGTTCGCTCGCTGAGTGTCGTATTTTTGCTGCTCAATAAAATCCCTGAGTACCGCGGAGACCCGCTCGCTGGTCAGGTGTCCGTAAACAATGTCGTCAATCTGTATAGCTGGAGCCAGCATACAACATCCCAAACATGCCACTTTCTCTATAGTAAATAATCTCTGCCGGTCCGTATCCTCTCCATCCGGGATGTCGAGATAACGCTGAAAGGCATCATAAATTCGTCCCCCCCCTCTAACATGGCAAGCGGTGCCGATGCAGACCCGAATCATATGACGGCCGGCCGGACGATGCCTGAAGTGATCATAGAATGTCGAGACACCCGCTATCGCCGAAGGCGTGATCTCGGTTACATCACAGACACGCTCCAGCGCTTCTTTGGGCAGATAGCCAAAGTGGTCCTGAATGGCTTGGAGTATCTCCAGAACATCTTCGGTGCCCGTGCCGATTTTTTCCACGGCCTGATTTACGAATGTCAAATCCAGCTCTTCCATCAATCCCGACTTCCTATACAGTACAAATGTTTAACGCCCCGGATATAAATGCGCCCGTCGAGAAAGGCGGGTGTGGCGTGGCATTGCTCGCCCAGCTCACACCTGCCCAGTTCCTTATATTCGTCTCCCGTCTCGAGGATAAACATGACACCCTTCTCGGTGAGCACATAAATCTTATCCCCGACTAAGCTCGGCGAGGCCAGACAAAACTCCTCTAAATCATGCTCCCATATTTTCTTCCCATCGGACGTTTTGTGACAGGTCAGAAACCCCTCGGTCCCGAGCATATAAATCCGCTCCCCGTCGCTGACCGGAGAGCAGATATCCGGCCCTCCCTCATCCACACTCCAGGCGATATGCGTCTCGGTCACATCGCCCTTGCCATCCGGCTTAATCGCCACCAGCTTGTTATACGGCTCGATCGCGAAGACCAATCCGTCGGCATAGATCGGGGACGGCGCCACC
>JAFGTG010000454.1 GCA_016934255.1 Sedimentisphaerales bacterium | reverse complement strand
CCGCGGTACGGCGCACGAAGGCACATCGCACCAGGGAGGCAGGCCCAAAAACCCATTTTAACAATTGCCTGTGCCTCCCTTTTTTTGTGTTTTGCAAAGCTTCCGATTATTTTTAGAAAATCATGAAAAAAGATTTTCTAAAATAATATATGCCTAACCTTCAATTTTGCAGAACTTTTTTGTACAATTCCGGAAACTCCGACAAACCCTTATTTTAAGGAGATCCGATATGCGAGTGACGGAATTCCTGGATCAATCAGCCGTTTCCTACAAGGTCAGCGAACACCCTCCCACATTCACAGCGCAGCAGATGGCGGCGGTCGAGCACGAGCCGGGCCAGTTCGTGGCCAAACCAGTGATCGTCAAAGCCGACGGCAAGTTCCTGATGTGCGTGCTTTCAGCGTGCTATAAAATTGATTTGGGTGCGCTGAAGGAGCAACTCGGCGCCCGATCAGTCGAATTAGCCGATGAGAAGGAAATCGGAAAAATATTCTCCGATTGCGAGCTCGGCGCCGAGCCGCCCTTTGGCAATTTGTACGATCTACCGACGCTGATGGACGAGGCCCTGGAAGCGGATGACCACATCACGTTCCAGGCCGGGACGCACGACAAGACGATTCGGATGAGCATGGACGATTACCAGAGACTGGTGCAGCCTAAGGTGCTCGAATTCAGCTATCACATGACCTCGTGAGTGTCGCCGAGTTTGAGGTGGCGGCCTCATTTGAGGTTGAGTACTGTGTTATTGCTCTCTTCTTGATGGTGCGAGTCGCTTTAATTCCTCGAACCAGTTGGTTACAACGTGTAACTTCCTGACTAGGGAGTCGTCGTATTGAGGCTTTAGGGCCAGAAACCGACGGCCATCAGGCGCGACGTCGTAGGATAAACCAGAAACGTTACTATATGGGCCTTCAAAGAGCACCTGAGGTGTCCCGGCGACGAATTCTGGTTCTGTAGAGATCGAGACCACCATCCATTTATTATCGCCGCTGCGGTAGAACAGCTCATCACCCTTTGGCGACCAGATCGGCTCTTCTCCCAGATTGGTTGATATTTGCCATACCGAGCTTATAGCGGGGTATGGCCGCACATAGATTTGCATTTTATCGCCCCTTTGTGAGGCGTAGGCGATCCACTTCCCGTCTGGCGAGAACGTTGGCAAGACCTCCATAAATTCTGTCTCACGAAGAAGCTTAAGTTCATGTTGCCCTTCAAGCTGCAGCGTCCATAAGTCGTGATTCCCTTTATAAAGCGCCAGAAGCTTGCCGTCGGACGATAAAGAACACGGGGCTAACCTGGACTGGCTCGAGCAAAGCACTTCAGGTTTACCGCTTCCATCAGCGAGTGCCCACAGAATTTGCCACTGCTCCTCTGTCTCATCGTGACGGGAGAATATGATGCGTTTGCCATCTCGTGTCCAGACCGGATAATAGTTATTGCCTTCCACGGTCAGCTTGGTTCCTGTACCTCTGACTACATCATAGATATACACGTTGGATTGGAGCTCCCGAACAAGTATCACCAGTCGTCTCCCATCGGGCGAGAGTCTAAAGGTTCCATAGATTTGTGCCGGCATGGGCAGCGGCTCCACTTCACCTTGCCGATCAATCCAGACCGGAATACTCCTGGCTGTGTCAGCCCCCGGAGCATAAACCAGCAAGCCATTGATCGAGACAGCGAACTGGGCCGTACCGCTTACTGAATCTAATAACACTTGCCTAAGGACCGGGATGGGTGTGCCGGTCACCTGGAGTGTTGTCAGATTAAAGGGCACGGCCTCGATGGCTCCCGCCCGTACATAGACAAGGTGGCCCGTAGATACGTAGCGAGCGCAGCTAATGTTTTTAACCAGGACTTTTTTCTCCATCGTTTCCAGGGAGAAAAGCACGGCGTCATCCCCCGAAGAAATGAGTATCGCTTTGTTACCCGGCAAAACCTGTGGATAGGTGCCGTCAATACGTTCGGATTCTGCCCCCAGAGTTTCCACATTGCCAGCATCCGCCGGCACTCGTGAGAGGCCTTGTTGTCTTACGAAGAAGTAGATCATCCCATCAGTGCCCCAGCTTGCACCATCCGGGTTGCTATTAGTACAGAGAGTGACAGGCTCGCCGCCCAAAAGCGAGACGACCTTCAGGTCCGTCTCGGCAAAAAAACCCACAGATCGGCCATCCGGTGAGAAAAAGGGCGATGAGGCTCCATCCGTGCCGGGGATTGGCCTGACCTCGAACTGATCTATGATGCGCTCGAAGAGCTGCGTCGTCGCACCCACGCGCGCGACATAGACCAGACGCGAGCCATCGGGCGATAAGGCAAAGGCCGGCTGACGGTTGCTGAAAGGACCCTGATAAAATCCCAGCGCTTGGTCTTCGGGGAGCTCGATGACGAATCGTTGAGTAGGCGCTCGGCCCAATTCAGATCGAGGCGGGGCGGTGGGTCGCTTAAGAAATATGCCGGAGGCAATGAGGCCGATGACGAGGCCAGCCGAGACATAGACGATTCCCAATCGCCACCACCGCCGGTCGGTTACTTTAACCAATGGCTCAGCGAGGACGGGTTTATCCGGGGGCGTGTTCAGGGTTTCGTCGATTTCGATTACGGCATCGCCAATATGTTGCAGGCGACGGCGCGGGTCTTTCGCCAAGCAGCGCCACAAAAGGACGCGAATGTTCGGCGGAGTTGCCTCGTGCAGCAGGTCCCAGTCCGGCTCGCGCTCGATAATGCGAGCCAATACATCCGTGGTCGTCTCGCCCTCGAAGGGCAAATGACCCGTCAACATTTCATAAAGCAGGCAGCCAAACGACCAGACGTCTGAGCGGCGATCCACCGGTTTGCCGCGGGCTTGCTCCGGGCTCATATAGGCTGGTGTGCCCATCACCCGGCCCGCTTGAGTAACGGTTGGCTCGCTGCCGGTACTTTTACTAATGGTGGTCTTGGCGAGACCGAAGTCCAGCACCTTGATCCGTCCATCCGGCGTGATCTTGATATTGCTCGGCTTGAGGTCGCGATGGATGACGCCCGCTTCGTGAGCGGCACATACCGCCTCGGCGATCTGCAAACCCATCGAAAGCGCATCCTTCAATTCGAGGGATTCGCGAGCTATACGCTCAGCCAGCGTCTCGCCTGGGATATACTCAAGCACTAAATAGGCGCTGCCCTCTGCCGGTTCGATGATGTCATGGATCACGCCGATGTTCGGGTGACTTAGGGAGGCTAACAGCTTAGCCTCACGCGTAAAACGTGTCCGAGCCGTTGAGCTGGCCTGCAACTCCGCCGGCAACCTCTTGACGGCGACAAGGCGATCCAGCTTACTATCACGAGCCAGATAAACGACGCCCATGCCCCCTTTGCCAATCATCTCGACGATCTCAAAGCTCCCTACCCTCTGTCCGACAAGATCCTGTCCCGCTGTTGTATTCACAAATTCGTTCTCGCCGGATTGCATAAGGGAATCAAACAACGCATCGATTTTACGGAAACTCTGTACCTTCTGTCTGATTTGATCCTCAAACTCAGGGTACTGATTCACAAATGCGTCTATATCGGGCTTTTCGCCCCGCATCCGCTCATCGATAAACTGCCGCAAAGCCTCTTCAAAGTCATTCTTTCGATTCTGGCTGTTTGAGTCCGCCATTAAATTCTCTCAAAAACGTTCATAAGTGAGATCATCGCACGAGAGATTAACATTCCTACGGCATCGACACTCTTACCCAGTCGATCCCCTATTTCTTTGTATGAAAGACCTTCTATTTTCCTCAAAATGATGGCTTGTCTGTATTCCGGCCTTAGCGTGTCTATTGCTTTCTCAAGCTTATCCAGGTCCTCCCTTTGAGATACGATAACACTCGGCGTCGTTGTGACCATCGGTCTGGCGGCGCCGGAAGAGTTTCTTTTCGTCGTCGCCAGGCGATTACGAAGGGGTACTTCCTTATGAATATCGCGCTTGTCGGCGTGGAGCTCCTTCATATGATCACGAATCCGGTTTTCAACGATCGTGGACATCCACCGCAAAAAGTCTCCCTCATCCCGATAGGTAAAATCTTCTAAATCCTGCAGAGCCAGGACAAAGGCGTCCTGGACCACATCCATCGAATCCAGCTTCGAGCGAATCTCCCCACCCATGCGAAACTGCACAATCCAATGCACCCGCTCGCCATAGACCTGGCATAACTGGTTCAGAGCGCTCCGATCTCCCTCCTTGGCCAGAGTCACCAGATGCTGTGTGGTTCTATAACTAATATTTTCGCTCAACGTTCGTTAACCTCCACAAATCAAAGCTATCAAAGAAATTATATCAATTTTCAAAAAAATTTCAAATACACCGTTAGATCGTCTCTTTTTTTTCTCTTGTAAGAGTGAAAGGGCCTTTTAGTGGCCAGGCAAAATCAAAATTCAATTTAATTAGCCCCCCAAGGGCGGAAAGGTAGGTATGTTATGAAACTGTTAAATTATGCAAAAATCAGGTTGATATTAGTTGGATGTGTGGCCGCTGTGGCGCTTGGCGGCGGGAAGCAAGCGAAAGCAGAAATAATTATTAGCGAACCGACCAATCTTGGGCCGCTGATCAATCACAGCGGAGGTGCGCAGTCGTGCGACTTTTCCCTTGATGGGCTGGAGTTGTACTTTGCAGCTTATGGCCGGTCTGGCGGACTCGGTGGTGGCGATATATGGGTGTCCACGCGCGAGACGCTCGACAGTCCCTGGCAAGAGCCCGTCAATCTTGGATCGAATGTCAATAGTGGGGGCAGTGAGTTAGAGCCGAGCATCTCGTCGGACGGTCTGGAGCTCTATTTCGGGTGCTGGGACGACTATATTTTGCGCGTCTGCACCCGCTCGTCCAAGGATGCTCCGTGGAGCAAACCGGTGAAGATTGGTCCGCCGGTCGGCTCGATTCAGCCTGCTATGGAAATCGGCTCGGATGACGCTTGGCGCCCGGATATCTCATCCGACGGTCTTTCCTTGTATTTTTCCTCCACCCGGGCCGGCGGTTATGGCGGAACCGATATATGGATGGCAACACGGGCCACGACGGCCGATCCCTGGACAGCGCCGGTTAATCTTGGGCCGAACGTGAACACTGGCGGTGACGATGTTTTTCCGAATATCTCCGCCGACGGCCTGACACTTGTTTTTAACCGAGGTTTTGCGAGTATTTACGCATCGACGCGAATATTCATTGATGATGACTGGGAACCCGCTGTGCAACTGGGGATCCGTGTTCCCAGTCCTGGCAATTTTCATAGCGCAGCGCTCTCGCCCGATGGCTCTACCTTGTACTTCGAGGCCGTAGCTGCCTGGGGCGGATACGGAGGTAACGACTTTTGGCAGGTGAAGTTCATTCCCATCGTTGACTTCAACAGCGATGAAATCGTTGACATCGCAGACTTAGTCATACTGATTGAACATTGGGGTGAGGAAGGTTCGTCGTTTGACATTGGCCCCTTGCCTTTGGGCGATGGTGTGGTCGACGAGGCGGACTTAAAGGTTCTCATGAACCACTGGGGACAGGAGGCTTACGATCCCGCACTGATAGCTCACTGGAAGCTAGATGAAATCGAGGGGAAAATCGTGACGGATAGTCTTGGGGACAATGACGGATATGCTTTGGGCGATCCTGTGTGGCAGCCCGATGGCGGTCAAGTGAATGGGGCGCTTCAACTGGATGGGGTGGATGACTACGTTGTCACAGGTGAGGCCTCGAATCCGGAAGTGGGTGCTTACAGCGTCTTAGCCTGGATTAAAGGCGGTGCGCCCGGCCAGGTTGTTTTATCGCAAATGGGTAAGGCGAATTGGCTTTGCGCGGACCCATCAGAGGGATTCTTAATGACCGAGCTGACTGTGGCTGGCCGCAATAGTTGTTCACTCGGCTCACAAGCTGTTATCACGGATGGGAACTGGCACCGAATCGGTTTTGTCTGGGATGGCTCTTACAGAAGACTCTACGTCGATGGTGTCGTCGTGGCTGAAGACGGACAGGATAATCTGGATATTTCGTCGAACGGCCTCTACTTTGGAACCGGCAAGGCCATGGAATCCGGCACCTACTGGTCGGGATTGATTGACGACATCCGCATCTATAACCGAGGCGTCAGCCCATAGCCAATAGTGGCGTTTGCACAGTCGGCCATGTGTCGAGGGCGTCTCGCCCTCGAATCGCGGGCGGAGCCTGTCCCGAGCTTGTCGAGGGGATGCCCGCGACACAAAACAAAACGCGCCAAGTCGAGACAAAAAATGAATTTAAAAAAGCCCCCGGGTACGATTTAACGTTAAGCCCGGGGGCTGATTATTTTAGTTGATTTCCTCGTCGATCCAGGCGAGGAGCTCCTTCAGGTCGTCGAGGGTGATGTCACCCATGTGGGCGATCCGGAAGGTTTGCTCCTTGAGCTTGCCATAGCCGTTGCCAAAGGCCGTGTTGTGCTTGGTCTGTACGGCCTTAATCGTCTCGGCGACGTTGATGCCCTTTGTATTCTTAACCGTTGTGAGCGTATTCGATGCGTATTGTTCTTCGCAAAAGAGACCGAAATTCGCTTTGGCCCAGGCCCGCACGAACTCGCCCATTTCCTTATGTCGCTTCCAGACGTTTTCCATGCCCTCTACGAGCAGCTTCTTGCACTGGTAATTCAAGGCCATGATATGAGGGATCGCCGGTGTGGTCGGCGTCTGGTTCTTCTCGGCGGCTTTGGCAAACTGCTGGAAGTCGAAGTAATACCCTCGCCCCGGGACGCTCTTGCTCTTTTCCAACGCCCTGTTACTCACCACGGCTACCGCCAGGCCCGGCGGGATCGCTAAGGCTTTTTGAACGGAGGCAAGCGCGACGTCCCAACCCAGGTCATCGAAGTGCATCGGCAGGCCCACCATCGCACTGACGGTATCGACGAGGACGAGCACGTCGGGATATTTCTCTTTCATCATCTTGCTGATGTCGTAAACCGGATTCGTCAGGCCGGTGCTCGTTTCATTGTAAACGAGCGTGACGGCGGCGAATTGACCGGTCGCCAGCTTCTCGTCGATCGCCTCGACGGTTGTCGGCTGGCCCCAATCGACCTTCAATTCCTCGACGTTTCTTCCGCAGCTTCGAGCGACGTCGGCCCACTTGTCGCTAAAGGCCCCGCAGCAGGTGCAGAGGACGACTTCGTCAAAATCGACGCAGTTACGGATAGCCGCTTCCCATATGCCGGAGGCTGAGGAGGTCGAGAGAAAGATATTTTGCTCGGTGAAAAGAATTTTTTTGAGCATGTCCACTGTTTCGCCGTGGAGCTGAGCGTATTCTTTGCCCCGATGGCCCAGCGTCGGGCGCGCCAACTGTTGCAAGACGTCGTCATTGACCTTAACCGGCCCGGGAATGAACAATCTTGGAGGGTTCGTCCAATCTACCATATCATCTTCCTAAAATTTATGATTCTCTATTTGCGATTCAGATCCACAATCGGCAACGGTACATTGCATATCCGTCAATTTATTGATCGTTAAGCCGGAGTACACCTTCGGGTAGAAATACGTGGATTTCTGAGGCATGCGTTCGCCGGCGTCGGTGACCATTTTGAGCTGTTGTATCTTGACCGGATTCATAAAAAAGGCGACCTGCGCCCGCCCGGCGTCGATTTGATCGATGGAGTCGTCGATCGCCGTGGGCGTATCTTTCACGTATTGAATGTTCCCCCCTTGTGTCTGTTTTTCCTGATCGAGACCCAGCAGTTCTTCCAGAATAAGCTTGTGCAGGATGGAGACATCCAGCGTACTCCAGCCAGGGCTTTTTTCAGGCACGACGGTATCCATCGCCCGCGGATCTTTCAATACGGCCACGTAAAAAGCGTCGTCCGAGGCGTATATCCCGAAGGCGTTCTTATCGTTCTCATGTTCGGTCCGCATCCGGTCGAGCATTTCCTGCCGGGCCTGTGTTTTGGACTTGGCGGAATCGAATCCGAATTCGACAACGTCGAATCGCTCTTCGAGATCGGACAGAAGCTGTTTTATGTCGAAGCGACTGAGATGATAGAGGATACGGTGGGTCGCCAGGATGATCAGGCCGGTCTGGAGAACGTTGGCGAAGGCCATCATTTGAAAGCGGGCCGCGGGATTGTGGCTTTCTTCGGCATAGCGCAAACCCGTGGTATAGCGATGGTGGCCGTCGGCGATGATGCAGCTCTTGTCACTCATCATCTCCACGATTTTCTGGATGTCTTTTTGGGCTGAGATGGCGAAAAGGCGATGCCGCACGTTCTGCTCATCGACGAAATCAATCAGCGGCTTGGTAAAGGAGGCTTGTTCCATGATGATCTCGGCGACCTTCCGTCGGTCTTCATAAAGCAAGAACACCAGACCGAAATCCGCCGACGTGGCCTGCTTTAAGTTGAACCGGTCGATCATCGCCTTTTTGAACACTTCTTCGTGGGGTTTGACGACGTCGCCGAATTCTTCAAGCTTGCCCAGTGCGATGAAGCTGTAGCGCTGGTATCGCTTGCCGGCCAGCTTAAATTCCTGCTCGTAAGCGTAGATCGCCTCGTCCGAGTCCTGTTTCAGCACGCCCTCGTCGATCCAGTCGCCCAAATAGGCCGCGGCTCTCGTGTATTGATTATCCTCGCCGTTATCTTGTGAGTTTGTCTTGCCTTTAATAATACGGACGAGGTTATACGGATTCTTCTGGTAGAGTTGCTCCTGCTGGGCGTCGCTGATGACGTCGTAAGGCGGAGCGATACAATCGCCGGCATCGCCCACAACACTCGCATCGAACCTAAATGCCTTGAATGGCTCAACTTGCATATCTGTCTCTCACATTGAATAGGTTAATTCAGTATAGCGACGACCGTCAATCCGCCACTTTTTTAGCAATAGACTACATATACATATCGACTAATTAGGACCGGATAATAATCAACTATCCCCCGATTGTCAAACACAAGCTGATCCCCGATTGGGAGAGTGCCGACGTCCTATATTTGCCCTACCACTTTTGGCGTAGGCATGTCCCTTCAACTCCGTTCAGGGCAAGCTCTGAGCGAAGTCGAATGGATTGGCTTTGTTTTTTCAAGTGAAACCACGAATTGACACCGCCTGCCCTGAGCGCGGTCGAATGGAAATAAACACGATTTTTTCTTCATTTTGACAACGTTTTGGTGAATGATCTGTCGATTTATGTGAATTTTTGTAAAAATTTGTGCATTTTTGAATGTGTTTCTGCCACAAAGGCGCGAAGGCACAAAGACTTTTAAGATAATCCATATGGCTCTGCGGCCGCACCTGATCTCGGTGGTGAATTGGCTTCGTTTTTTCGAATTATATTAAGAGCCACAGACGCCGTCCCTTCGATGAACTCAGGACAAGCTCTGAGCGCAGCCGAAGGAGGACTCAGAGAACACTGAGGAATAGTCAATGCCTGGTCTCCTGATTTCCTGATCCCCACCTCCTGATAACCTGATGGCCTGATATTCTGTCTTCCTTATGATTAGTCAATAATCAATAGTCAATAATCATTTAGTTTGGTATTATACTAAATTATCGACTCAAAGTCAAGCGAATTCTGGTTTTTTTGACGGTTTTCACAAGAGGGGTGTGATTTCTTGTTTTTCCTTAAAAGCCGGGCGATAGCGACGCGCAATAAAATTGGAGCAGCCATCGGTCCAGGTGAGGGCCCTTTCGGGTGACTGCTCCTTGAACTATCTTGATAAGCCACTATTTAATTATTAAGACGCATTCCTGTTTCGTTCCAAGAAAATAAATTACCAATCT
>JAFGTG010000453.1 GCA_016934255.1 Sedimentisphaerales bacterium | reverse complement strand
CGATTCCGGCCGATCCGGAGCGTGGGAATCGTTATGGCCGAACTGGATCAGTACAATGTCAGGTTTAGTCTCCAGCGTTTTTGCCCAGAGCCCTTGATTGATGAAAGTTTTCGTACTTCTGCCGCTTTTGGCGAGATTGATGACTCGGATCGTGTCTTTGAAGTACTCCTGGATATATTGTCCCCAGCCGCGACAAGCATGGTTAGGAGGATATTCACAAACCGTGGAATCACCAATGATAGCCAAGCGTAATGGTTCCTTTTTCGTTAAATGCTCACATGGATAAACACCATCGGGGACAGGCTCGCCAAAATCCGGTGTGCCGTCCGGTGTCCAGTTAAGCTTTTGAACGCGTGTGTGGCGGTCGGGATTCCGCAAGGGATCGCCCTGGATTTCCTTATAGTTGCGGGCATGATAGACGATCAGGTCGGTTTTGCCATCGGAGGCGATGGTAAAACTGTTGTGGCCGGGACCGTATTGGCCGGTACTTTCACTGCTTTTGAAAACAGGAATGGGTGACTTGTGCCATGACTTCGGATCGAGAAGATCGGCGGTTTCATCCGCAGTAAGCAGGCCCATGCAGTAATGATGATCCGTCGCACTGGCGGAATAACTGATAAAAATCCGGCCGTTGCGAATGAGGACGGCGGGGCCTTCGTTGACCCAGTAACCGATACACTCCCAGTCGCACTCCGGCCTGGTAATCATAACCTGTCGGCCCGTGATGGACCACGGGCTGTCCATCTTTGCGATGTAGAGATTGGTGTTGCCTCGGATGTTGGGATCCTTCTGCGCCCAAACGAGGTATCGCGTTTCATTATGCTCGAATGTCGTGGCGTCGAGAGAGAAGGACTCCCAGTTGGTTTTAAGCTGGCCTTTCTCAATCCATTGACCCGTTAACGGATCGGAGGACGTACATTCGAGAACGTACATCCGGATGGCCCAGATATCTTCGGCGCGACCGGCGGCAAAATAAACGTACCATTGGCCGTTGATATGATGAATCTCCGGCGCCCAGATGTGATAACTCATTGGTCCCGTGTCATGTTTTCGCCATATCACTTTGGGATCGGCATCGCGGAGACCGGTAATAGTGGAAGCACGTCGTAGCTCGATCCGGTCGTATTCGGGAACCGTGGCAATAAAGTAATAATGGCCGTCCGTATGCTTCAAGCACCAGGGATCGGCGCGCTGTTCGATGAGCGGATTGGTAATCCCACAGGTCGGACAGGTATCTGTCTGTCCCCCTTTTGCAAAGACAACAAATGACAGACACAGAACGATCAAACATATCTTCGTTTTGAATCGTTCACAGCGTCTTTGTGAGCGCAGCAAAAAGCCCGCCGCCAGTTCCATCCTTTCGTAGAGATGCTCACTTTTATGAACTCTCGATTCCGGATGGAAGAACGCCCCGGCTCCCTCCTTCAGGAGACCTGCCGCCAAATGGCTATGATGAAGTCCCCATGTATCGGGACAGGCGCCGCACCATCGACTCCACGTTTGAGTGACTTGTGTATCCATTCTTTGCGGAAGGTTTTCATCGTGATGGTCAACGATCGATACTAAGGGATGTTCTTCCGCCCGGCTTGTTGTTGACAACGCAACCAGCGAGCTTGTCACCGCCGTTGTAACTTCACGGTGATTCATATACACCTTGTCTATAATAACTATGCCTTCTTTAATTGAGGTTAGTCGATTGTTTCTTCGATTGTAATTGTGATATGAGCTCGGAACAATCTTTTTCTTCGGTGTGTTGATGTTAAGTCTGTGAAGGTGAAGGATTTGATTGTTGGGTGAGTGTCGATTCGTGGTTGATATGTGTTTTTTTAGGTCCGCGTAGAAGTGCAAAACCCAAAATAACGAAGAGGATCAGTGCTGAAGCAGATTTTACGATGTCCGGGAGCATCCATCCGGGTCGTACGGCGACTTCGAACTCCACCCCGGCGGCCATAGTATCCAGGAGCATGCCGCTCATCAGAGCGCAGCCGGCGACGGTGACGAGGTAAAGAATCGCCGTCGTCTTGCCCAGGACCTTCCAGATGGTGACGAAAGAGGCCGCGTTCGTAGCGGGGCCGGTCATGAGGAAAACCAGGGCCGCGCCGGGTGACAGGCCCTTCAGGATCAGCGCCGCCGCGACGGGCACCGATGCCGTGGCGCAGACATAAACGGGTATCCCCAAAATCATCATGGCGATCAGGGGGAATATTCCCGTGCCGAGTTTCTCGGCGAAATAGCCGTCCGGGACCAGGGCGGAAATTAAGGCCGCCACGAGAAGTCCCACGAGCATCGCTTTGCCGATATCCCGCGGCAGCGTGACGAAGCCGTATGTGAATGCTTTTCGAACCTTGCTTGTTTTCACGTCGCTGCAACACGCATCCGTGCATTTTTCCTGATGACTTTCCGTTTGCGCGCCTTGCCCGAACATATCGACCAATGTACCCCCGACCAGTCCCGTGATCAGTGCGACGACGGGTCTGAAGATGGCGAAGACCGGGCCGAGCAAGCTCAACGTGACGAATATACTATCCACGCCGGTTTGCGGGGTGGACAGGAGGAACGCGATCGTGGAGCCTTTGCTTGCTCCGTGTTTTCTTAGCGACATCGAGACGGGAATGACGCCGCACGAGCATAAGGGAAGCGGAACGCCGAGCACGGAGGCTTTCAGTAACGGCCACAGCCCCCTGCCGCCGAGATGCCGTTCCACAAGCCGTTGGGAGACCAACACTGAAAGGAGACCGGCCACAAAGAAACCGAACAATAAATACGGTGACATTTCCCCTACGGTTGCCCAAAAATCTTTTATGATCGTCAGAATAAATTCAGTCATTTTACGTACTCTTACTTCCTCGATGGGCCGTGCTCGGTCACGGTTCGGACGACGTTTCCCTGCACATCAATCGTGACGTCTTCGAAGCTCATTTCAATCTTGCTTTTTGCAATCGCCTGCCGGGCCATATGCGTTAGGCCGGAGCAGCAAGGAACTTCCATGTGGATCAGTTTTAGACTATTAAGGTTGTTTGCCTGCAATATGGCCGCCAATTTATCTATATATAATTCCGTGCCGTCAAGTTTCGGACAGCCGACTGCGATGTTGTGATCTTTCAAAAATGTATTGTGAAAATCGCCCATTGCAAAGGGGACGCAGTCCGCTACGAGCAGCAGATCGGCGTTCTTAAAATACGACGCATGCGGCGATACCAGCTTCAACTGCACGGGCCACTGGCCAAGTTGCGAGGGAGCATATGTTGCGGGTGCTTGATTCGGGATTACCTTTGGCTTGAACTTTTTTATGGCCATTCCCGGGCAGACAAAATTCGTCGGCGCTTCTGTTTTCTTTCGTTCGGAAAGATGTTTCTTTGTGGCCTCTTCATCGAAATCGGCGGCTTCTCGCTGCTCGATGGTAATAGCCTCCTGGGGACAGTGCCCGAGGCAAGCGCCTAAGCCGTCGCAGTAGATCTCGCTGATGAGCCTGGCCTTGCCGTTTACAATCTGGATGGCCCCTTCGGCGCAGGCGGTGACGCACTGACCGCACCCGTTACATTTTTCTTCGTCGATTTTGATGATGTTTCGTAACGCCATGTCAAAATACCTAAGCAAAAATTCTCTAATTCGTTCCTGTTACCGAAAGAAAAGGTTCGCACTGTCACCCCTGCGAAGGCAGGGGTCCAGAACGAAAAAACTGGATTCCCGCCTCCGCGGGAATGACAAATCGTGTTTTCGCAACAGAAACTCATTCGATAACGTTCTTTACTTTTTGTTTGCCTTTCTTTTCGCGGCGGGTTTGTGCAGCAAATCCTCAAGCGTAATGCCCGAAAGGCTGTCGTTAATCCCTTTTTGCAGATCAGCGAGCTTGTCTCTGACAGTGCAGGTTTTATGCTGAGGACAGACTTTGGGTACCAATACGCACCGGTTTAGGCTGATCGGCCCCTGGATCGCGCTGATGATATCGAGCAGGCTTATCTCCGACGGTTCCCTTCCAAGACTGAACCCGCCCTTGGGCCCCATCATACTCTTGAGCAGCCGGGCTTTTTGAAGGCTTTGCATCAGCTTGCACGCCAGTTGATAGGACACCTGCTCTTCGGTTGAAGCGGTTCGGGTCGAGACCGGGCCGTCACCATACCGCCGGGCAAGATTCACCATCAGGCGGACGGCATAATCTGTGTTTCGTCTGACGACATCCATTCCTTCGTCTTCTCCAATAAATTGAATTTGCATCCTGAGAGCATGTGTGAGAATACCCAATTCTCACCCTTGTCATGCTGAGCGGAAAGAGCCTTTAGCCCTGAGCTTGCCGAAGGGGAAGCATCTGGGATACCGACGAATCATTGAGATTCTTCACTTCGTTCAGAATGACAACATACGCTCTGAGCTACACGCTCACAATTTAATATACGACTGATATAGTCTTATATGTTCGTGAGATCAATAAGAAAAGTCGGGATATTTTGGGAAAAAAACCGGTATTCGGGCAAGTTACATAGACAATAAAAGTATAATAACACAGATTGAGGAAAACACTCTTTTGCCTAATAAGGCGTTTATCGCTTTAGAGCTACCAGCAGATAGAAAAACGGCCCCGGCAGAACCAGGGCCGTTCTGCCGTATAGCACCGACACGGCGCTCGGATCGCACGCCTGCGTTGCCCTATCCTCCGTGCCGGCAAGAAAATAATAAAATAATATTTACATAAAAGCAACGATGTCTCTATTTAAAACAGTTCTGAATTCGACGGAGTCATTTTCAAATTGCGCCCAACACTGCTGGTAGCATACAAAGCGCTAAACGCAACGGATTGTAAAGGGCTCAACGACGATAGACAAAGGATTGAGATTGCTTCGCTGCGCTCGCAATGACATACCCTGTTTTGTCTATGTCATTGCAAGCCGTTGAATCGCTTGGGGCGGCCGGTATCGGAACAAAAAAGAACTGTAGGGTGTTTAGCATGTGTCATGTCGAGCGTAGTCCGCCCAAGGTGGACGAAGTCGAGACATCTGGTGACGAACGTGACAAGCTGTTCTTCCGTAGCCAGATTTCTCCGTTCCGGTCCACTTTCAGTAGACTTCCAGTCGAAATGACAGAACCGTAGGGTGTGCAACTTTGTTGCACACGCGGCATGGGGAGGAGTGTGGCGCGCGTTGGATACATCCGCGTGTGCAAAAACGGCGTTTGCACACCCTACCGATGCTGCTAAGGGATGCGAATCTCCTTTTCGAGGCCTTTGTTGGAATCGAACCGGTATTCGTTGTCTGCTTTGAGTAAGATGTCCCTTTTGTCCGCTATAATCTCTATGTCCTGTTCGGGATTTCGCTCGCGGATCACGTTCGCTAACAAAAATGCTTTTTCAAGACCGTCCCCCCTGGAGTAATTGTTCACTTCATCGGGTTGAGCTAACCGTTTGGCGTCGTAGATCGAGTGATTTTCAAGCTGGTCGAGCCATTGATAGACCTGGTCGAGGCTTAGGGCAGCCGCCTTTTGAATGGAGGCGGGGTTGCGTTCTATTGCCGCTTTGATAAATGGTGCCCAGTCGCAGCTTTCCATATCGCGATAGGCGTAGAAGGCCAAATCCGCGGTCGTGTGACTCTTGCGTTTGTCTTGTAAATACTCGATTAAGCCTTCTCTGTTTTGCTCGACGGAAATCTCGATCGGGTCCGGCGGCGAGAAGGTTTTATCCAATTTCGGCAAGGAGGCCTTGGTATAGATAAAGTCGGCTAATCGAGCCACAAATTGCTCGGCATGGGGAATGACGGGTTTGAGGAATTCTTTAAGGGCGGATCGGTCCCTGGCGTTTCTCAAGTTAGATTTTTGCTTTGAAATGAATTCTTCAAGCTGGTCACAGCGAATCCTATTCGGTAATTCGTATCGGACGAAGTCTTCATCGGACACTTCGGACAGTAATTTGTCGAAGGTCTTGTCGGCGATGCGATAGTTGCTGCCATGCTCGTAATGGAACAGGACTTCCGCCTGGATGAACTGCGCCTGTCCATGACACTCCCGGCAGACCTGGAAATATTTCTGTTCGTCTCGATTGGTTCGAAGGAAGTTGGCAAAGAGAGGAAGTGATAATTCCGTGGATAAATAAGCATCGAGCTTTTGGCCGAATGTCTTATACGATTCCTTGTCGATGGTCGCCTCTTTATACAACCAATGCACGTAACCGGTGTGATGAGCGACGATGATAATGTTTTCGTTGCGAAGGGCCCGCTGGGCCTTGTTGGAGATTTCGGAGCCGTTGAACCACATCGTTTTCGTGACGAGTCGCCTGTTATTCGTGAGAATGCCGTCCTGCAGGTCGATGAAATTTTGCGAATGCAGCGGCGTCAGGATCATGTAGATCTTTTCGAGCGGGATGCCGCAGACGATAAACGCCGCGGCGGCGTACAGGGCGGCGAATGAGACACATTCCCCGGCTGCGGTTTTATAGCCCTCCTTGTAACGGAAGGCGTTCATGGCCTCGATCGTTTCGGTTTTCCAGTACGGGATGACGTCGCTGTCGTATTTGTCCAGGCCGAAGTGCCGGCGGATATCCACGTCGAAATAATATTGATCGCCGTGATAGCCGAATAAGGCGTTGCTTTTGGCAATGTCCTCGGGCGAGATAAACGGCTTGAAGCGTGAGATTTCTTTGGCCTTGCTCGTCAGGCCCCACGTTTCGAGATCGAGATTGAATTCGAACTCGTCGATGATGAACTGCTTGAGCCGCATCAATTTTCGATATTCACTTTTTCCCTCCAGCTTTTTGAAACAGTCCAGCTCCCGCCATTGCCAGATGATCGGGCTCATCATATTGGCCAGAACCAGACTGACCATGAGCTCGGGAAAGACGAAGATTTCCATATCCGACAGGGTGATGGCGGACGAATATTTCTCCAGCGGTTCCGGTTTCATGTTGCCTCCGTTTGGGTTATGATGCTCTCCGGCAATGTTTCGATAAACGCCCGTATCTCGTCGCGTGTTGTTCGGAAGGCGTTCAAAACCTCCTCGCTGGTGCCGGTGGCTGAGATGGGATCATTAAACGGTTTGTGAATGAGTTTGGCATTGCCGCCAAAGACAGGACACTCTTTCTTCGCATGATCGCACAAGGTAATCACGAAATCGAAATCCAGGCCCAGGAACGTATGGACGTGTTTGGAGGTATGGCCCGAAATATCGACGCCGGCCTCGGCCATAACCTGGACGGCTCTCGAGCTGACTCCAACGGGCCACACGCCGGCCGAATACGCCTCGATGACATCCGACTTCAGATGCCTGGCCCAGCCTTCCGCCATTTGACTCCGGCAGGCGTTCCCCGTGCAAAGAAATAAGATTTTTATTTTTTCTTCTCGGCTGCCCATAAACACAGTTCCCCCCCCAATTTCATCGTCCCGTTTTTGCAAAACCATCTAACCTTATCGTACCATAATGAGAGACGTCGCTCAACTCACATCTTTCACATTGTCGTCGAAAGCGCCCGTCACAGTTGTCCACGATACCGATTCCGGAGAGTCCGAAATCGTTCCCTACTGGAACAAAAGTAAACTCACGGCCATCACAATCATGCCTCCAACCAGGCCATAGATCGAGAGATGGTGTTCCCCGTATTCCTGGGCCGTTGGCAAGAGTTCGTCGAGCGAGATGAACACCATAATGCCCGCCACGGACGCAAAGAGGACGCCGAAGACGGTATCATTGAAGAAGGAGAACAAGATAACATAGCCGACCATCGCTCCGACCGGTTCGGCCAGACCCGAAAGAAACGAATAAACAAACGCCTTCCGCCGACTCCCCGTGGCGTAATAGATAGGGATCGACACCGCCACGCCTTCGGGGATATTGTGGATGGCAATGGCGATAGCGATGGCCATTCCGAGTTTCGTATCCTTCAAGGCGCTGACGAACGTCGCCAGGCCCTCCGGAAAGTTGTGGATCGAGATCGCCAAGGCCGTGAACAAACCCATGCGATAGAGTTTCCTGAACCTAGCGGCGGCCTCCGGCTTGTCCATTTCTTCGGCTTTGTGAATCTCGTGAGGATTTTCGAAAGAGGGAACCAGTTTGTCGATAATGGTAATAACTGCGATACCGATGAAAAAGGCCAGAACGGTGACCCAGTATCCCCCTCTTGGCCCTAATTCGACGACCAGGCAATCCTTTGCTTTCGGAAAAATCTCCACGAATGAGACGTAAATCATCACTCCCGCGGAAAAGCCGAGAGCCGCAGAAAGAACCTTCGTGTTCGTACGCTTGGCTAAAAACGCCAATGCACTGCCGAATCCCGTAGATAAACCGGCGAATAATGTCAATCCGAAAGCGATGAGGACTTTTTCGAGTTCCATGGTTCCGCAGGCGTCCCACGTTATCGACGTCTTATTGCTCCTTCTTCAATTCCTCGATCATTTCCTCGACTTCTTCAGAGCCTTCGGCGTACATATTTTCCTCGTCCGGAGCCAGTTCCCGAAGCAGCCGCAAGAATTCGCCGGCATGGACGCGCTCTTCGTCGGCGATGTCTCTGAGCACCTCGATGGCCAGTTGATTGTCGGTTGATTCGGCCAATTGCATATATAGCTGGATCGCTTCGTATTCGGCGGCCACCATGAAGCGAATGGCGCGAATGAGCTCTTCATCTGTGAGCTTACGGTCTTTGGCAAGACCGCTGAAAGGATGACAAAATTCCGGCATAGCCTTTTCTCCCTAAATAATTTCCTCATTCTTGGTTTAACTCATCTGTTCGAGAGTATGTTTCCATCGGTTAATGTGGCCGTCCTCATCCGCCTGGTCTTTTTCGATGACTTTGCGGGTATCATCGTCCCAGTCGATCGTATCGAGAAGCTCGGCATAGTGATGGACGGCTTTGGTCTCAACCCAAATTCCCGTTTTGAGGATCGACTTTTTGCCCAATAGACGGGAGCCGAATCCGAACGTAAAGCCCACGATCCAGTAGGCCCATCGAAACAGGCTCGGTTTGAATCCGAATTCGTAAAGCTTGACCTGGAAATCCTGGTAATGGGTCATCTCGTTGCACATGGCGGCGACGAGTTCGCGGTTCAGCTCGCAATTCTCCGTGGTGAGCTGGAATCGATAAATCGTTTGCGCCATTAACTCGAGCGTATGTAACGTCAAAAGTCCCTTATGGATCGCCTTCAATCGTTCCGGCGTCATGTCCCGCCCGCGCAATTTAAATTCCGCATGTCGCATCGGGGGCCGAACGATTGAGATGTCATAAGCCTTTTTAGCCTCTGTTTTCGGATTGTCCATTTTTGAATTCTCCTGCTTTGTTGAAGCGTAGTCCATCAATCATGCAATACTTTCCGCCATTGGCGACCGTCGGCTTCGATCAATCGGTCGGCTTCGGCAAAACTGTCACAGCCGGCGGCATAGGTATAAGGTGCGGACGCGTCCTGTTCCCATGCATGTAATATGGGCGATAAGAGTTGCCAGGAGACCTCGATGTCATCCTGTCTCGTGAAGAGTGTTTGGTCGCCGATCATACAGTCGAGCAGCAGTCTTTTATACGGATCGGGTAAATGGACGGAAAAGAGACGCTCGTAGCTAAAGCTCATATTCAGCGTGCTCATACATAGCTTCGAGCCGGGCCGTTTGGCCTGAAAGCTCAGGGATATGGATTCTTCCGGCTGGATGTGAAAGACGAGGACATTGGCGGGAAGTTCGTTGAGACCGACGGAGGAAAACAGAGAATATGGTATCTTTTTGAACGTGATGGCGATTTCCGTATCCTTTGCGGCCAGTCGTTTGCCGGTCCGTAGATAGAAAGGAACGCCCTGCCATCGCCAATTGTCGATAAACAATTTCGTGGCGACGAAGGTTTCCGTTTTCGAATCAGGATTTACGCCAGGTTCGTCAAGATAGCCTTTGAGCGTCTTACCGTTCAGAGTGCCGGGGCCGTACTGTCCCCGTACCCAGAATTCATCCAGCCGATTGAGATCGAACGGCCGGACCGAACGGAGCAACCGGACTTTCTCGTCGCGAATGCGGTCCGCCTCGAATGAGATCGGCGGTTCCATGGCCACCAGCGTGAGCATCTGGAGCATGTGATTTTGGAACATGTCCCGAAGGGCGCCGGTCGTGTCGTAGTAACCGGCCCGATGCTCGACGCCGACGGTTTCGGCGATTGAGATCTGAACGTTGTCAATGAAATTACGGTTCCAGACCGGTTCGAAAATCGTGTTGGCAAATCGCAGCATGAGAAGGTTTTGGACGGTTTCCTTGCCGAGATAATGGTCGATACGATAGATCTGGGATTCGCTAAAATAGCGAGTGATATGGTTGTTCAATTCGACGGCGCTTTCGAGATCTCTACCGAAAGGCTTTTCAAGAACCAGCTTCACCTTTTCTCTCGACTCCGGCTTAGCCGGGCAGGTCAGCCCCGCCGAGCCGAGATGCTCGACAATCGGAGCGTATAAAAAGGGAGGAACGGCCAAGTAAAAAACGACACGGTTGTGAACGCGATGCTCCCGGTTTAACTGGGTGAGTTTCGCTCTGATGCGTTGGTAATAATCCGGATCGTTGTAATCGCCGTCCAGATAGTAGAGCTTGTTCGCGATGGCGTCCAAACCTTCCGGAGAGACAGAATCGATGTTATCGCGTATGGATTGGATGG
The DNA here is from genome assembly GCA_016934255.1 of Sedimentisphaerales bacterium. Taxonomy (GTDB): domain Bacteria; phylum Planctomycetota; class Phycisphaerae; order Sedimentisphaerales; family Anaerobacaceae; genus JAFGTG01. Next base: position 2,239 of record JAFGTG010000453.1, on the reverse strand, counting down.
CTTTTTCGCGAAAGTCTTCATCCGAGAACGTTTTCCGCCCGCACCCCAGGACGTAGAAACTCTCGTTCAACAAGTCTTGCGAAAAGAGCTTGAAGATACCGGTAAGCAGCTTCCTGTGCGTCAGATCGCCCGAGGCGCCAAACACGACCAGCGCATTCGGACCGGCAACCGTCTCCGTACACACGATTCCCTGCTTTTCGATGAACGGGGTGATAGTCTGCATTTCAACAGCTCTGGATTTAGCGATCGATTAAGGGCCGAGTCTCGTTTTGTTCGGAACGAACTTTACTCGTCAACCGCCTCGAAATCCTCTTTGCCGGCGCCGCATTCCGGACAGACCCAATCATCCGGCAAATCCTCAAACGCCGTCCCGGCTTCGATGCCGCCATCAGGATCTCCGACGGCCGGGTCGTAAATGTATCCGCACAGTAAACACCTATACTTTTTCATTTCTTTCGCTCCTTATCGTGTTGTTCTTATTAAGCGACTCATGGAGTATCCTGATGTGTCGCATTTCCTCGGTAATGATACGGTTGAGGATGTCCTGGTCAGCCGCATTCGATAAAAAAAACTTCAAGCCGTTATAAAAAACAATGGAATCCTTTTCCTTTTCGACGGCTTTTCTCAGGATGTCGTCCTGTGTTTCTCGGCCGTTTAGCTCCTCTGAGGGGTCCGGGCGGACGCCGAAGACCGCCAGACCGGCCATCATCTTCGGATCGGGCGGTGTTTCCCCCGGCCTGAAGGACGTGGGTGCGGTGTCGGCGCTGAACATTGTTTGCTTCATGTGGGCGAAGATTTTTTCATGTTCAGACTCCCAGTCAGCGAGTCTCAGAAACAGGTGAGAGACATCGGAATGTTCATAGAGCGCCGCCGCTCTGCGATAGAACGTCGCGCCGTTGCGTTCGATTTGCTCGGCGATCTCGAAAATCTCCAAAGGATTCAACGTCACAGTCACGGAATGATCCTTCATTCTACTTCAACGCTTGCAGCTTCTCGTTCAAGATCGCCATATGGCCGACTTCTTCCCGGATAATGGCCTGCACCTTGTCTTTGCCGGCCTTTTTCGAGACGGATTCCTTCAGACCGACGTAGAACGCGATAGAATCTCGTTCCGCCTGCATGGCCCTTTTCAGCACGGCTTGCGACGTCGTGATGCCCGCCAATTGTTGAGCCGGGTCGGTCTTGAGATCGAAAATATTCCCGTCGGCCATCACGCGTAAATACATCTGCACTTCCCCGTCGGGATCATAAACGGGTGTATCTAATTCACCGCCGGACAGGTCCGCGCGCATTGTGGTGAATGTCTTGAGATGTTCATCTTCCATCCGCGCCAGATCGAGCAAAACCGGTCCGATATCCGTGAATTTCTCCGCGGCCGTTCGGTAAAACGTCGCTCCGTTCCGCTCGATCTGTTCGGCCATTTCAAAGACTTCATCTGCACTAAAAGGTATCGCCATTATGTCTTATCCTTTCTGCTGGTGTAATGATGGATTCTTTACTCTCCTGTGGCGGCGGGCGGTGTGAAAACTCGCCGGCCTAATTCGCGGTCGAGCATGAACATCCCGCCGGGCGCCTTTTTCATCATCTTAAGCTGCTGAACGATGGCGTCGGCGGAGGCTTCTTCCTCGACCTGCTCGTTGACGAACCACTGGAGAAAGTTGTTCGTGGCGTGGTCTTTTTCTTTGATCGCTAAATCGACTAAGTCGTTAATCAAACCCGTCACTTTCTGTTCGTGGGCATACGCGGCTTCAAAAACATCCAAAGGGGATTTCCATTCCGTCGGTGGACCTTCGATGCCCTTTAACAGCGTCCTGCCGCCCCGTTCATTAATGAAGTCGTAAATCTTCATCGCGTGAGAGACTTCTTCCTGCGTTTGCACTCTCATCCAATTGGCGAAGCCATTTAAATTCAGCGATTGAAAGTACGACTCCATGGACAGATACAGATAGGCCGAATACAGTTCGGCATTGACCTGCGCGTTGAGCGCCTTTTCGATTTTCTTGCTGATCATCGCTTAGCCTTTCCACAACCCGTGAACGTTACAGTGCTCTCTGGCGCTGACCGAATTCGCTTTAATATGGAATGACGCCTCCGGCTTCATTCCCGGGTCCAGGAACTGCCGGTAGGCTTTTCCATCGGCGAGCAGCTCGATCCATTCGATGTAGTGCTTGTCTTCCATCGGATGGGGCACGTCGCCGACTTTGACTTTGTAGCCGCCGTCGATTTTTTCGATGACGGG
>JAFGTG010000452.1 GCA_016934255.1 Sedimentisphaerales bacterium | reverse complement strand
TTAGATCGCTGTTTCAATTAAACTCAAAATGCTGTTTCGTGCCCCAGGAGGATTAAAAAATTGTATAGAAATATTCAATTTCTATTGTTACATTCTTTTTTCTTGTTAGTGTTATCTACTTCAAGTTTTGCTCAAATTGGATCATATTCTGTACAGGCAGGCTGTTCAAAAGTCAATATAACACCACCGGTGGGAGTCCGTCTTATTGGCTCTTATGGCAAACCCAGCGATGCTGTACTCGATGAGTTATCTGTTCGGGCAATGGTTCTCGATGATGGGCGTACCCCGGTCGCCATCGTTTCCGCCGATCTGTTATATACACCATTAGAGGAAATAACCTGCCCGGTCCGGAACCTGGTCCAGGAAAAATGTGATATCCCCCCGCAGAATGTTCTCCTCTGCGCGACGCACACGCATTCGGGCCCTGAAGTGTTTTCCCGTTCCAAGCTCCCACCCCCAGAGGCCACTCCACTGAATGATATGGAGCAAGCCTATCTACAGACTTTGATATCCAGGATCGTGGATGCGGTTGTGCAGGCGAATCAAAATAAGGAACCGGCACGAATCGGAACTGCCAAAGGCCGGATTCCCGAGATTGTGTTTAATCGCCGCACCCTGGACCCGAATGAGATGGCGGTGATGACCTGGAGGGTGTCTGCGGAAGTGGCCGGCACTCGAAGCATCGAGACCAATTCCAAAGGTTCTATATCCGTATCCTTTGCGCTGCCATCGGAGGGGCCCGTAGTTCACTTTGGCCCCATTGATCCTGAACTCTGCGTGCTGCGCGTGGAGAATATGGAAGGAGAAATTATCGGATCCATAATAAATTTCGGCTGTCATCCCGTATGCATCTATCCCTATTTACCCACAGCAATCTCGGCCGATTATCCCGGTGATGCAACCGATTTGGTTGAAAAGATGGAGGGGGGCGTTTGTCTGTTTACGCTGGCGCCGGCGGGAAACCTGGTTCCGTATCAGAGGGGAGTCGAAGCACACAAGCAGATCGGCAAGGCCTTGGGTGCGGAAGCCCTCCGCCGACTCCAGTTCGTCACCACTACCGACAAGATCGCGTTACAGGTAAAAACCAAGACGATTCGTTTTCCCGTTAAGCAAGCACCTGTCGATCCAAAGGCGCCCGAAGCGAATCAGTCGGAACCGAAACCTCCCGCCGGTGAATGTCTTTCGACGGAAATTCAGGTGATACGTCTGGGTACTATTTATCTTTTGGGGCTGCCCGGTGAAATCCTGGTGGAAATAGGGCTGGAAATCAAACAGCGCGCAGGGATCGAGAATTTGTTTATTATCTCACTCGGCAACGATGCGATCGGCTATGTATGCCCCCGTCTGGCGTATCAGCAGGGCGGTTATGAACCCGGTACTGCCACGCACCTGGCGGAAGGGGCCGGTGAAATCATGGTGCGGGAAGCCCTGGGCCTGTTGTACCAAATCCAATGAAATCCGTTCGGATATCTGTCACTTGACGTTCGCGTCAGGAAAAGGCTAAGTAAATTGCATCCGCCTAGCCGCCAAAATGTGTTAGTTGAATGCCGACAGAGCTTGATAACATGATCCATTTGATGGACATGCCGTTAGCTCCGAAAGCGATACATGCTGTCGAGTTGGAAGGAAATCCCCAACATATATAAATGTGTAATTGCCACTACTAGACCTGACGGGCGCTGACGAATCAAGTTAATTATATGGGCAGGGATTTGAAAGTCCCCGCGGCTTCGTCGCCTCGGCGTCGGCCCTCACCAAAGGCCCGCCAGGGCTGCGGGGCCGACGCCGAGAACGGCGACGAAGCAAAGGGACGTCCCTGCTGGCTTCAGAGCTGAGTGCCGAGGTCCTCATCGTATCGTACAGCGCCGGTAATATAAAGTAGTGGCAATTACATAAGTGGAAACGCATAATGATTCGTTATGTCATTCCCGCGAAAGCGGGAATCCAGGTTTCTTTTGGCGTCATACATGCCCACGCAAGCGTGGGCATGGCACCCGACCTACACGCAGGTGTCATCGAGAGCGTTTTATGATTCTTTTTACGTTTCCACTTATCATGATTGATCCGCCTATTTGACCGCCTTTAGTTTTTCCCGGTTTTCATAGACCTTGAGAATGGCGTCAGCGACGTCGTCCATATCTTCTTGCGTTCCCAGTAGCGGGCCGGAAGCCCAAAGCATCACCATTTCTTGACACACCTTGTCGCAATTAGGGCAGGTTGCTTCTTCGCGGTATTGCTTGAGTCGCTGCGCGGAGAACATCTTCAGATACACACTTGAACCCAATACGTTTTCTATCCACGGTTCCCTGTGCAATCCCTGACGAATATAGGGACTGAGACTGACGCCTTCGGCCTGGAGAGCCTTGAGGAAGGTGCTGCGCTCCGCGTCGTTAAAATGTTCTTTTCGATACGTCATCGCATAAAGATAGAAAGAGCCGCTCTCGGTGCCCTCATACAATTTCTGGGGCTGGACTCCCGGACAGTCTTTGAGTCGGGCGCTAAGATACGCCGCGTTGGCATTGCGACGGGCAAACCGTTCCTGGACACCGGACAACTGCCCCAGCAGGACAGCGGCTTCGAACTCATTCATGCGATATTTCGGGCCGATCACCTCGGTACGCCCGCGCCGCGACGTGCCGTGATTGTGCACGGTGTAGCATTTGTCCATCAGGTTTTCATCGTTCCCGATGATGCCGCCGCCTTCGCCGCAGGTGATCGTCTTGCTCGACTGAAAACTAAAACACCCCAGATCGCCGATCGTGCCCAGCTTTTTCCCTTTATAGACGGACAGATGCGCCTGGCAGGCGTCTTCGATTACTTTTAAGTTATGCTTTTTGGCAATCGCCGTGATCCGATCCATGTGGCACGGCTGCCCCATCATGTGAACCGGCATGATGGCCCTGGTGTTTTCGGTGATTCTCCGCTCGACGTCGTCGGGATCGAGTTGATAGGACTCAGGATCGAGATCGGCCAGGACCGGCAGGGCGCGACTGACCAGGATGGACGCTATCGTGCCGGGATCGGTATAAGGCGAGGTGATCACTTCCTCACCCGCCCCGATCCCCAGGGCTTCCACCGAGGTATGCAGCGCCTGGGTGCCGGAACCTGTCGCCACACAGTATCGGGTACCCATCAACCCGGCATACTTCTTTTCGAACGTGGGCACGGTCCCCGACTCGGATTGGATTCGACACCATATACGACTTTTAGTGGTCTTGACGACCTCATCGATTACCTTGTCGTCCCAGTAGGGCCATTCCGGCCAACTCTTGTTCTTGCGGACCGGTTCGCCACCCAGAATCGCCAATTTCCCGGCCCGGCGGGAAACGTTGCCGTAGGCGGGGATACGGCGGGAAGCGATCGCCATCGCGCCTATCGAAGCGGTGGTTAAAAACTGCCTGCGGGTTACCTGGTTTTTCTTCATCATTCTTCCCTTTCCACCTGGTGACACGGTCGGACATCCATGTTGCCGCAGATTCAATAGAGTATTCTACAGTTGCCAGGGACTACGCAGCGGCCGCGAGAGCATACGGTTTGCCTGATGGTTATTTGTACATCGTTCTTCTTTCGGATCCCAGCGCAATTTTTGGCCCAGCTTCATCGCCATATACCCTAGAATGCACGCCGATGGGGAGCGATGACCTACTTCAACGGGAGCAATGGGTTCACGTCGGCTCTTTATGCAATCAATGAAATGTTGCTTGTGATTATCGCTTTTCTCCAGGTGGATCTCATTGGCCCCGATTACCGAACTCAAGAGCGATTTCGGTTCTGCCTCCTTGGGACCCAGGGCAGTCACCCATCCATCGCTCCCTTCAAAGCGTACGCCGGATTCACAGTTCCTCCCTACGATCATACGCACGCCGTTGGCATAAGTATATTCCAAATGAAACGCCTCGTGCACATCCCAAATCCCTTCCGTAGGATAGGTAGTCTCACCCTGGATCTCCAGGGGACCGGTTCGTTCGGTATCCATCGCCCAGTGAGCCATGTCCAGGTAGTGGCTGCCGTTGCCCGTGATTTGTCCGCAGCAATAATCGTCAATCCGCAGCCAGCCGGGACGACTGTAATCCTCTTGCGGATGCACCCGCTTTTCCGTATAGGGCGCCTCCGGAGACGGTCCCAACCACATCTGATAGTCCAAGTTTTCAGGTGCCGGCATGTTCGGTTGGGGCGGGCAAGCCGGATCGCCCCACAGTCCGATCCGTACCGTATGCAGCTTGCCGATACGTCCATTGCGGACCAACTCACAGACATGGCGGTTATAACTGTTGGATCGATGCTGCGTTCCCACCAACAGGATGCGCTGGTTACGGCGAACCGTATCGCTCAACAGACGTCCTTCTTGAATCGTCAGGGTCAGGGGTTTCTGTAAGAAGATATCCTTGCCTGCTTGGGCTGCTGCCAGTGCCGGCAGCGCGTGCCAATGATCGGGTGTCACTATCGATACGGCGTCGATATCCTTTTGTTCTATCACCTCACGAAAATCTCCGTAAGCCGCACACCCTTTATACCTATCCTTATCGCCCTGCTCGCCGTAGTGTGTTTCCACTATCTGTTTAGCATAGTTGAGTCTCTTTGAATCCACATCGCAGACCGCCACGACCTGAACTTCTCGTAAACTCATAAACGAGCGCATATCGCCTACGCCCATGCGCCCGACACCGATGCACCCCAGGGTGATTCGATTGCTTGGCGAAACCGTTCCTGAAGTTCCCATCGCCGAAGGCGAAACCAAATAGGGAAAACCGACAATCCCCGCCGTCGTGGCAATAGCCCCTTTTAAAAATTCTCTTCGCTTCATTTCCCGTGCCTCTGCTTTCCTTGGCCGCGATTTGCCACCTTTTGACATTTATCTTATTGAATCCAACTCAAACGGCGGTGTCAATACTCTTTTTAAAAAGCCTGATCGCTGGGCAATAGTCGATATCTGATTTTGCTCGTGAGTATACAGAATTTAGGCAGGGAATGAGTTGTGGGACATATCCAACTGCGTCGGCGTTGACATATTGAATCGCCGGGCAGCCGTTTGACCCATCGGGGAATAAGGGAATCCGACCGGCAATTATCATCCATTCCGTCGATGGTTTTCCGGTCATCAATATCTAACCGATTGTCTTCCATCATAACCATTTTCAGTGTAAAATGATTTAATGAAAGCATCTGGATGGTTATCTTTTTGAATGAATACATGCCCGTATTCGAAGAGAAGAATTAAAATGAGAAACCATATTCTTGCAAGCACTGTATCTGGGGTGATTTCGTTGCTCTTTTGACGGACCGACTATAATGAAACGCCGGCGGCCTGTCAAATCCTTTTGGCCAAATGGCCGGCGGGCGATTTTTCCGGCCGGTCGTTG
>JAFGTG010000451.1 GCA_016934255.1 Sedimentisphaerales bacterium | reverse complement strand
TTCGAGAGCTATACCGATGACGACACGAACAACGAGGCCATCTGGCAAACATGGATCGACGGTTACGGCACCACCGACAACGGCGCACAGGTCGGCTACCTGGTGCCCCCGTACGCCGAGCAAACGGTGATCCACGGCGGCGCACAGTCCATGCCGCTGATTTACGCCAACGACGCCGGCATCACCAATTCGGAGGCGGCGATGACGCTCAGCGCGCTTCGCGACTGGACGCAGGCGGGCGTTGGGGAATTGTCGATCTGGCACAGAGGCGCTTCGGGCAACGCCGCCGAACCGCTGTACGTGGCGCTCGCCAATAGCGCCGGCGCCCCCGCGGTGGTCGCCAATGACAATCCGAGCGCGGCGACGATCCGCTCGTGGACGCAATGGATCGTTCCATTGCAGGCTTTCGCCGACCAGGGGATCAACCTGGGCAACGTGGCCAAAATCGCAATCGGCCTGGGCACGAAGGGCAACGCAGCAGCGCCCGGCGGCTCCGGAACGCTATACGTTGACGATATCAGGTTGCAACAGGCACCGTGATGATGAGGTTATGAATACAAAAATATATGGCTTCGGATTGTGACCGAAGCATGAGGATTTACAGTTCATTTATGAGGAGACTTAAATCATGCGTAAGAAACTGTCTTTTTTAATCGCTCTTGTTTTCGTGCTGGGTGTTACCGGGAACGCTTCGGCGGAACTTGTGGCGCAGTGGAAGCTCGATGACGGCGGCGGCACGACCGCAATGGACGCAACGGGCAACGGCAACGACGGAACGCTGGAAGATGAGCCGGAGGTGATCGAGGGCCAATTCGGAGAAGCGCTATCCTTAGACGGCAGCCGCGTCGCCATCGCCGCCTCGGATACGTTAACCGGCGACCTGTTCCAGGGCGAATTTACGATGTCCACCTGGATTAATCCGACACGAGCTGGCAATACGTGGCAGCAGATTTTCCGGGCGATGATAGAGGCCGGCACCTCCAATGACACGTTGTTCATCAACAACGACGGGAGGCTTTCATGGCGCGGCCGCGTGGGCGGAGCCTGGGCGGGAGGTATGTGTGAAACCGCCGCCGGTGTCGTTCCCGCCGGTGAATGGACACACGCCGCCGTGACGGGGGACGGAACAAACTTCCGCGTTTACGTCAACGGGGAACTCTCACAGGAATCCGCCTTCCAGGTGACAGACGGCTCGAACACGATGTATTACATCGGAGGCGATCCTCCCACAACGGGCGAATCCTATGCCGGCGCGGTGGACGACCTGCGCGTTTACAATCACACGCTGAGCCAGGATGACGTCAGGGCGAGCATGGAAAACCAAGGCGGCGCCATCGTCAAGGCCTACGGTCCCGATCCGAAAAGCGGGACCCTGCTCAAGTCAACGTGGGTGACCCTGGGCTGGAAAGCCGGTGATTTAGCCGTCTCGCACGATGTTTATCTGGGCGAGGATCTCGACGCGGTCAGCAATGACGACACCACCGGCGGGACGTTCCAGGGCAACCAGACGACCAATTTTATCGTGGTCGGCTTCCCCGGATTTCCGTATCCGGACGGTCTCGTGCCGGGCACGACCTACTACTGGCGGATCGACGAAGTCAATCCGAACGAAGCCGACAGTCCGTGGAAGGGTGACGTCTGGAGCTTCTCGATCGCGCCCAAGACGGCCTACGATCCCGTCCCCGCGGACGGCGCCGAGGATATCGGCCCGGACGCGGTCACGTTAACCTGGACCGCCGGGTACGGCGCCAAGCTGCACACCATTTATTTCGGCGAGTCCTATGACGAAGTGGACAATGCCACGGGAGGCGCCCCGGCGGGGGTGACGCTTTACAACGCCGGAACGCTCGAAACGGAAAAGGTGTACTACTGGCGCGTCGATGAATTCGACGCCGCAGCGACGTACAAAGGCGATGTCTGGAGCTTCTCGACGCCGGGCGCCGTCGGGGATCCGCAACCGGCTTACAACGCCACAGACATAGCAATGAACACAACACTAAGCTGGACCCCGGCCGACAGTGCCGCCTCGCACAAGCTCTACTTCGGCACGGACAAAGACGCCGTACGCAGCGCCGGCGCCGGATCGCCCGAGGACAAAGGCTCCATCGCATTGGGCGCCGAAAGCTACGATCCCGGATTGCTCGACGCGGAAACGACCTATTACTGGCGCGTGGACGAAGTCGATGCCCAGGGCAATACGTCAACCGGCCCGGTCTGGATCTTCACGACGGGAACCTTCCTTCTCGTGGACGATTTCGAGGGCTACACTGATGACGATCCGAACAATGAAGCCATCTGGCAAACATGGATCGACGGTTTCGGCACCACCGACAACGGCTCACAAGTCGGCTACCTGGTGCCTCCGTACGCCGAGCAATCGGTGGTCCACAGCGGCGCACAGTCCATGCCGTTGATCTACCTCAACGAAACCGGCATCACGAATTCGGAAGCAACGATGACGCTCAGTGCGCTTCGCGACTGGACGCAAGCGGGCGTTGCGGAATTGTCGATCTGGCATAGAGGCGCTTCGGGCAATGCCGCCGAACCGCTCTACGTGGCGCTCGCCAACAGCGCCGGCGCCCCGGCGGTCGTCGCGAATGAGGATTTGGAAGCCGCCACGAACCGTTCGTGGACACCGTGGATCGTCCCGCTCCAGGCCTTCGCCGACCAGGGGATCAACCTGGGCAACGTGAATACCATCACAATCGGCCTGGGCACGACGGGCAACGCAGCAGCGCCCGGCGGCACCGGGACGTTATACGTGGACGACATCCGGCTGTATCAGCCGTAACCGCAACGATCGTTCATGATGAATGAGTCTTCATCACGGGTCTATGTCGATTCACATCGGCATAGGCCCTTTTTTTCGCCCATATATTGTGCAAATTGGCTTTGTTTTACTAAATCATCTCTTTCCTCCAATGATCGGGGTGTCCCCTCGATTTGGCTTTGTTTTTCGCATTGACCTTTTTCACTCTCTGCGAAAAAGGGGTCAGGAGCCTTTTCGGTGGCGACAGTGTCGCGGGCATCTTGCCCGCGACGAGAGAACGCCTCCGCCTCGCCCGTCTCGGACGGCTCTTGTTTTCGCGCCTCCTGGAGTTTCCGAAGCTCAGTCATCGTCCTGAACAGACTCGCCTCGAACCGCCTTTCATACATCGACAGCCGCTCCAGCACGCGATCTGCCTGAAAGTCCCACTTGGCAATGAGACCCAGGGCCAGGTCGTCATAACAGCATTTAGGCTTTTTCGATCCGTCTTCGACGGACAAGGGCTGTCCGGCGATCAGCGATTTGCTCAGAATCGGCCTCGAGCAGTTGATTTCGTCCCTGATTTTCACGTCGATGACCTCATCCTGCATCTGAGCCGCGCGTTGGAGCCGCCACGTCAGACTGACGATCCGCTCGGCCAGGATGGTTTCTATCGCGCCGACGGGGTTCAGCTCTTCGAGCATTTCGTCGCGTAAAGCGTCGAACCGAGCTTGATTTTCGCTGATAACCACGTCCTTTCGCGCAAAAAGGCCGTGTTTCGTTGCGTTTTTCGCCACAATGGCTCTTCCTTCGGCCGTCCGCGGCCCGGTCGATTTCTGCGCATTGAGACGATTGGCGTTGATTTGTAATTCGCTCGCCATTGGGAAAACCCCCTTTCTGAATTGAATATTGATTATTGACGAATGACTATTGTGATTGTTGCGTATTGCCTATTGCGACCTCCTCCATCCTGTCTCCTGTATTCTGTATTCTATTAAGATGTATGTTAACTATATATTAAACTTTATACGCTTCTATGTCAAAAGAATTCCCAATTATTTCTTCAATTTATCGCGGATTTTGAGTCGCCGTAGGGTGTGTCCGCCTGTGGCGGATTGCACACGCGGTTTTTGGGAGGATAGGGCCAAACGTTGGCCGGATCCGCGCGTGCAAAAACGGAATTTGCACACCCTGCCGATGCTCTTGTCATGTCGAGCGTAGTCGAGACATCTGGCTTATGCGCGGGAGTGATATCTGTGTGTAACCCGGATTTCTCCACTCGCTGCCCCTTCGACTTCGCTCAGGGCTAATTCGATCGAAATGACAAAGGAAAAAGAGCTATTTTTGTGCGCCAAATCATAATTTCATCCCCTCAATTCGCCCCAGGGTAATAATTTATGAAAAAGGGTGAAGATCTATAGCGAAATTGTCAATTTATGTAAAAAAATGTAAATTTTTGTAATCTTTTGACACGAAATAATCCCCTTTACTACCAGGACACCTTTAATTCTCCCGTCACTCCTATTAGAAATGTACATGGAGTTTCTTGTCGCCGGCTAATCCCGAACGAAGCTCAGACCCCGGGCGTTTCCCTATCCGAGATAATAAGTTGTAAAAAAAAGATGCGACCCTCTTATTCCTCCTATTCTCTCGACCCTCTTATTCTCTTGACGTAAAATCCCTGTGCTCGAGAGAGATTATACTTGACAACAAGTTCATAAATATGATATAATAAAAGAGTATTTTGCGAGATTATTTCCGTCGGAATGATAACAATAATCGCATCTTTGTTTGATGGACTCGTATAATAAGAAAATTGGGAAAATGATTTGGGAACAAATCACATAGGTGGGAGGATTCTTATGAACAAAGTTATTTATTTTGCATTGATATGTTTCTTTATCGCATCACCCGCATTCGCCGACCATACGCATGGACTTGGTTGGAACGGAGGCACAGGTAAGTATTACCGGATCAATGGCTATTACGCCGGTCAAGGGGGAGAGTTTACGGTGTACGACGATGGAACAACGTCGTTGTTGCTCTCGAACAATGCGTATGATCCGAGTACGAGAGGACAATACGGCGGCCTGGAATCCTTCCAAACCTTCTGCTTGGAAACCGCCGAATACGCCGCGTCACCGATGAAAATCTTTGTCAGCGAAGAAAATTCAAACGGGGACGGGTGGGCCTCGGGCACACATGCTTATAACGGCCGTCTTGCCAACGGGGATGACCTTGATCCGATGACAGCCTGGCTCTACAATGAATTTGCACGAGGGACATTGCCCGGATATGCCTACAATGGCACTGTTAATGGACTTAATCGTTCACAGTCGGCTGGAGCCCTCCAGCGCCTGATCTGGAAAAGCGAAGGGGAGGGTGGAGCCTTAACAGCAGGCTCAAGCTGGTATGGGATTACCCTGAACAACGCTCAAGAGAGTCTCATCAGCAACTGGCTCAACGAATACACCTGTTCAGGATGGACGGGCATCGGAAATGTACGTGTTCTGCAAATGTCAACGATGAATGGGGGCAAAGCACAGGATTTCCTTCATGTTGTTCCCGTTCCAGGCGCATTTTTACTTGGGATGCTCGGTCTGAGTGTCGCCGGTATAAAATTGCGAAAACATGCCTGATAAAAAACCGGAGTGTCACGTTATTCGTGGGCTGCGAGTGTCTGACTTGCAGCCCTTTCTATTAGCCATCCCAGAGAATTTCCAAGAGAGAGGGAAGGCCCGAACCCCTCAATCCCAAACCCCATTTTTACTTCTTGACGAACAATGTGTTCGGGAGGGAATAGTGGTCAGGCTTATCTTATTCGATTATAAAAAAGAAAGAGTGCGATGTATCGTTCCTTACTTACTGACCTAAAACGGCTATAGCTAATCCCTAACCAAGCTCTGACCCTTTACGCACCTATTATTCTGAATCCGATATACTTATGTATAATGGATTCCCGTAGTAAATGTTCTTTTGGCTTGACTAAAACAACCATCCATTGTATCCACTTAAGAGGCTCCGATTACATAGTTTCTTCCGGATAATAGATGCTGGCCTTTTTAACAGGAGACTAAAATGAAAACACACATCGAAAAACCAAAAGTGGCAACGTTGTTAGTACTCTTACTTCTTTGGACGCAAAGCTCTTGTGTAGATAAAAACGTAGTATCTCACCGTAATAACCGGATTACCTTGGAGAAACAGGACAAAGGCTCACATCATCCTTACCCCAACAAAAATATCATTCGGACCGTGAGTAAGAACACCAAGATATTGACTGTGTTTACTTCACGGGGTTGCGGGTGTACAGGCTCCGGGGGAGCGCCGCAGACTTTTACAACGAATGAGCAGGTTGTCGATGCACTTAAACAGGCGTGCAATGGAGTCGATTTCATCGTGTGGGAAGGGGCGCTTAACGCGGCATATGATGAAGTGCAAATCAATAAAGACCGTTATGATGGAATCCTTATCTTTGGGAATATCGATAGAGACTACAGGCTGGCCTTCACCGGATTGCCTACCATCGTTGTATATAATCTTTTTGAGTTTATGAATTTCCCCTACGCCCTTTTTACGACGGGGACATTTCCGGACGACGCCATACTCAAGGGAGGCATTGACTACAACGATACGAAAATTTTAACGGCTCAGTTGGATAGAAGGAATCTATGTGATCCCTCTTTAAGTGAAAAGATGTTCAACGATCTGGTCTATAAAATCAAACTGATTCAGGTTATTCAAGATCTTAAAAAAACCAGGATATTAATGTTGACGAGCGGAATCAACGATATCATTGCCAGCGTAAACTACAGGGGGGACTTCAATCAATCGTTTCCTCAGGATCATAATGAACGGTACGCTCGAAACGTAAAGGACATTTTCGGTATAGAGATTGTCCGGGTCGCAGCCGAGGAATTCTACGAGCTGTTTAGAACAATGAACATCAGAAAAGCAGAAGACATTGCCGAAGGGTGGATCCATGGGGCACGCTGGGTAGAAGCGTCAAGGCCGGAGATCATAAAAGCAGCCAGGGCGTATCTTGCCATTGATGCTTTAAGAGAAAAGTACAATTGTAATGCCGTGTCAACGCATCTCCGGTCGGTCACCGGGAGCGGGAAGCTTGAAGATCGGTTCAATCCTGGTATAGGTTTAGAGCTTGGTTTTAAAACCAGAGGCATACAAGCTGTTTGTCAGAATTATCCGGATATCTTAATCAGCCAGGTTCTGGCCTATTTATTAACCGGCAGGCCAAGCATGCTCGGGGATGTTATCTATGACATTGACAACTCTTTAGAAATTATCTTGCATTGCGGCATACCCATCAATCCCTATGGAGATGAACGCCGGATTCCTTATACGATAAGAACCCACGCAGAAAGCCCCGTCAGAGATAAACCCGAAGAACCCGGTTCTTCCACCGGCCTGACCGCAGAGTGGCCTGTGGGTGAACCTGTTACTTTTTGGGAGATACATTCCCTGAATAAGACAATAAGACTGCACACCGGTGAAGTGGTAAATGGTCACACCATCTATACGGGCGGCGAAGACTTGGACAATGTCATGTGTACGGCCAAGTTAATAGCGATGCTAAATGCTAAAAAAGTACGGGACCAGCATATGCCCTATTTATATGGAATTCATACCAATGCAACACTTGGTGACTTGAGACAGCAAATCAAAGAC
>JAFGTG010000450.1 GCA_016934255.1 Sedimentisphaerales bacterium | reverse complement strand
GTCACCGAGAAACGAACCAAACAGGAAATCGGCATGTTAGCCGAATCGTTGGAGAGCGTGTTGTGAAATTGCTATTTGAAAAAAGCGTGCCTGGTCGTAGAGCGGTTCGAACGGACCTGAGCGACGTGCCGAGATTGAAAGTCAAAAAAAGTCTTTTGCGTAAGAAGCCCGCCCGGCTGCCCGAGCTTAGCGAACTGGACGTCGTCAGGCACTTTACCGAGCTGTCGCGCCGCAACTTCGGCGTCGATAGCAATTTTTACCCGCTCGGCTCGTGCACGATGAAGTACAATCCGAAAGTCAACGAGTTGATCGCCTCGTATCCCGGCTTCGCGGACCTGCATCCGTTAATGCCTCAACTGCAAATGGGCGGGATGCTCACCCAGGGGGCGCTGCGCATCCTCCACGAGATGGATATGCTGTTGCGCGAGATCACCGGCATGGCGGGCTTTACGATGCAGCCTCTGGCCGGGGCGCACGGGGAGCTGACCGGCATGATGATTATAGCCGCGTATCATCGCAAACGGGGCAATAAGAAGACGACCCTCCTTATTCCCGACAGCGCTCACGGGACGAATCCCGCCAGCGCCGCTATCGCCGGCTACGGCGTGGTCGCCGTGCCTAGCAACAAAGACGGCGTAATGGATGTGGATGCCGTTAAGGAGCATCTGAACGACGAGGTCGCCGGATTAATGCTGACCTGTCCGAACACCCTGGGTTTATTCAATCCGCACGTCAAGGAAATTTGCGATCTGATCCATAGCGTGGACGGCCTGGCGTACTACGACGGGGCCAACCTCAATGCCATCGTGGGCAAGGCCCGTCCGGGCGACTTCGGTTTCGACATCGTTCATATCAATTTGCACAAGACCTTCGCGACGCCGCATGGCGGGGGCGGACCGGGGGCCGGGCCCGTGGGTGTGAAGGAAAAGCTGGTGCCCTTTTTACCGGTTTCCATCGTGGTCAAGCGGGATGATGGAACGTACGTGCTGGAATACGACCGTCCGGAATCCATCGGCTACATCGCGCCGTTCTACGGCAACTTCGGCGTCGTGTTGAGGGCGTATGTCTATACCCTGATGCTCGGCAAAGAGGGACTTCGACGCGTTGCGGAAAATGCGGTCCTGAACGCCAACTATATCAAAGAGAAACTCAAAGGCCATTATAAGATCGCCGTGGACAAGCTCTGTAAACACGAGTGTGTCTTCAGTACGCCGGACCAGATGGCTCAAAATGGCATTCATGCAATCGACGTAGCCAAGGCCCTCATCGACCGGAGCTTTCATCCGCCGACCGTGTATTTCCCGGCCATCGTCAAAGAGGCGATGATGATCGAGCCGACCGAGACCGAGAGTAAGGAAACGCTCGACGCCTTTATCAATGCGATGATCGAGATCGCCAGGCAGGCCGAGACCGTGCCGGATGAATTGAAATCCACTCCTAAAACCGCGGTAGTTTGTCGCCCGAACGAAACGCTCGCGGCCAAGAGTCTGAACATTGCTTCCGTGTAGGCAAACGTGGTATTCTCTTGACGGGGAGTCCTCTTTTTGTGTATAATATCCGTAGTTTTGGAATCCTCTGATTGAGTAAAAGTTTTGCAAAATTGAAGTTAGGCATACTTTTGGAAAGAAAAAATCATGTCTCTTGATTTTTTCTTTCTAAAAAATCGATGTGTAATGTCGCGCAGGGCAATAGGTTATGATCTGGCCACCTATTATTTTCAGAAAATCATGAAATCGATTTTCTGAAATAATATATGCCTAACTTCAATTTTGCAAAAGTTCAATTTGATGAGTAATGAGGTGAAAGGGTGAACAATTCATACGGTTCGGGTTTGTCCATTTCGCTTCAGTAATAATATCCCTGGGGGTTGAAATCTCTTCCCATCTCAACGATTCGGTTGGGAGTCGATGGAATGAAGTGTAAGAGCGTTTTTATTGCGGTTGCCCTAACGGTGCTATGGCTGTCCGGCGGTGTATGGGCGAGCCCGACGACGGCCTACGAAGCCCAAAGGGTCGTGACGGGATGGCTGCAAAGTGATGTCCAGCCGCTCGGTATGGCTCTCGGTCGATCCGTTTCTGAGGCGGAATCTTTCGAAGATGACGAGGGCCGGGAAATTTATTATGTTGTCCATCTTCAGCCGTCCGGCTTTGTGATCGTCCCGGCTGATGATGAGATCGAGCCGATTATCGCCTTTACCAATGACGGGACTTACGATCCGTCGTCCGCCAATCCGCTCGGAGCGCTCGTCACGAGCGATCTGAACGGACGAATGACGACGATGAGAAATTTGATCGCACCCCATGTAAATGTCGTCGATCGTTCCCAAAGTAAATGGCGAGATCTTCTCGAACGCGCCGAGAATCCCGGTAATGAATTCGGATTAATGAGCCTGGTGTGTGTCAGCGATGTTCGCGTGATCCCGCTGATCCAAAGCGAATGGGGCCAGGCGACGGCGTGCAGGCTGCCTTGCTATAACTATTACGTTCCCAAGCAATACCCCGCCGGGTGTCTTGCCACGTCAATGGCCCAGGTGATGCGCTACTTCCAGTATCCTACTGCGGGGATAGGCGTTCACGAATTTGAAATCACCGTAGATGAGCTAAAGCAAACCGCACAAACGCGCGGAGGCGACGGCGTCGGCGGGCCGTATCGTTGGGAAGATATGCCTTTGGAGCCGGAATCCGATTGCAGCGCTTTCACACAAATCCATCGCCAGGCCATTGGGGCGCTTTGTTACGATGCCGCCGTCACGGTGAAGATGGGTTTCGAGTCCGGCGGATCGTCCTCTTTTATGCGCGATGGAAAAAATGCGCTGCTCAACACCTTCCGGTACGAGAATGCCATCATGGCCTACGATGCCGGCCGGGATATCAGCAGGCATCTCACGGAGATCATCAATCCCAACCTCGATGCGAAGATTCCCGTTATTCTTGCCATTATTAATCCGGACCAGCAGAACAGCGGCCACGCCGTCGTCTGCGATGGCTACGGCTACGATACCGAGACGGTGTATCACCATTTGAATATGGGCTGGGTTGGGATGAGTGACATTTGGTACAACCTGCCGGACATCGATTCGTCGAAAGGCCGGTTTGCATCCGTTTTCGGGTGTATTTACAACATTCAAATATCGGGGAGCGGCGAGATCGTCAGCGGACGTGTTCTCGACGTGGAAGGTCAGCCGGTTGTGAATGTTGCGGTTTACGCCGGAGATACTGGGCAAGTTCCACATGAGGTTATAACCGATAGCCGGGGGATTTATGCGTTTGTGGGATTGGATCCCAATACGGCTTATACGGTGTGGCCGGGGTCGGATGGATACGCTTTCTCCAGCCGGTCGGTCATCACGGGAAACTCGCTCGACGACGCCAATTCCTCAGGCAATCGTTGGGGTGTCGATTTCCTGGCCGAGGCGATGCTGAACCCTCCGACGCCGGGATTGATCTATGTTGATGCCGACGCCCCCGGCGATCCTCAGCCTGACGATCCGACGCAATCCGACCCATTGGAGAATGGTTCGGCGGAGCACCCGTTTGACGCCATACAGGACGCCATCGACGTGGCTGTCCCCGGCGACATCGTAATCATTCTGGAAGGTACCTACTCGGGCGAAGGGAACCGGGACCTGGACTTCAAAGGTAAAGCGATCACCGTCCGCAGCGAAGATCCGAACGAGCTGGACCTTGTCATTATCGATTGCCAGGGCAGCGTCGAGGAGCCGCACCGCGGATTCATATTCCAAAGCTACGAGACGTCTTCATCGGTTCTGGACGGCCTCACGGTAAGAGGCGGCTATTACGAGCGGGGCGGCGGCATCTATTGCAAAGACTGCGCCCAACCGACGATAACGAACTGCACGTTCGACCTCAATTCCGCTTCCCTCGGCGGGGCGATGTACAATCAGAGCGCCGGCCCGACGCTGATCGATTGCACGTTCAGTCGGAATACGTCCGATGCCGGCGCGATCTATAATTACGGCGAATTAGCCGCGTGCAGCCCGGTTCTGAGCGATTGCGTTTTCTACGCCAACACCGCCCTCTACAACGGCGGCGCCATGTACAATCTGGGCCAGTACGCCCAGCCGGAATTGACGAATTGCACGTTCACCTGGAACTCCGCCTCGACCGGTGGCGGCGGCGCTATACGCAACAACGTCTCAGCCGGCGTCACGATAACCAACTGCCTGTTCGCCAAAAACACAGCAGAAACGTTCGGCGGGGCGATCCGATGTTCCAACGGCAGCCGCGCGACGCTAACCAATTGCACGCTGAGCGACAACTCGGCCCCCGATGGGAACGCCTTAGCGTGCACGTTGGACGATGGTCGCCTGAAATCTCCATGCACCGTTGATATTCTGAACAGCATCCTCTGGAACGGCGGCAGCGAGATTTACAACACGGATGGTTCGACCATCACGGTTACCTACAGCAACGTCGAGGGCGGCGATGGAAACGCCACCTGGCCGGGTGACGGCAACACCGATACCAATCCCTTGTTCGCTGATCCGACGGGCGGCGACTATCACCTGAAATCCGAGGCCGGTCGTTGGAATCCCAAGAGCCAAACCTGGCTGTTGGATGAAAGAACAAGCCCCTGCATCGACGCCGGAGACCCGATGACGCCATTTGGTCTCGAACCTCTTCCCAACGGCGACGTGATCAACATCGGCGCCTACGGCGGCACGTTAGAAGCGAGCAAATCACAACCTCACCTCTAAGAAAAATATTGTGGTTCATCGCACTCCTCTGACGGGATCTTTCACACTATCGGTGAATATACCTCCACCCCTCTCATGCGGATGCCGCGAGTCTCAGGGATGAATGAACGATTGATAGGAAGTTAAGGGTCTTACCAGTCTTCCGGTGTTTCCTCGTCGTCGTCTTCGGGTTCGCACACGCAATCTTCCTGGGGTTCCCAGCAGCCGGAGCAGAGGCCGTCTTCGATGGGGGCGCCGCAGACCCTACACTTTTTGCTTCCACGATTTTGGCTCATCGTTTTTGCACCTTAAAAAGAGTATTATTTTGTTTGTCAATTCATTCAACAAAGCCGTGTCGTTCGGAACGAACGCCCAACGGCGCCGTAATCATATGCCTCCGCCAAAGAAAAGCAATAGGGTAAAAAAAATTTTTTCTTATATTTTATTTGGCTCTCTCGGAAAGGTCGGTGTAAGCTCAAAACGAAAGGAGTATCGAATGATTCGGAGAACGTGGTTTGCCGTATTGGTTAATGGGTTTTTCATCAGCTTAGCTTTCGCGAAGCCGGGAACAAACCCGGCTCTGGGACGTTTGCCGGACGGTGTGACGCCTGTGGTCGGCGCGTGGTTTTGGACGGAGGATACGTTTGGGCCGGAGGGGTATCGAAAAGCTCTGGATTTTTTTCGTGACCATACCGTTTATAATCTCCTCACGACCAGTTGCCGCTTGCCGGGGTATGAGGTCACTCATCCCGAAGTGCCCGCCCGGCTTCGGGAGGCCGTCGCCTATGCGAAGCGCTGCGGCATGGGTGTAGCTTTCGAGCTCGACGTCCGCTTAGCGCGCGAGGCCTTCCGGATGGCCTACCCGGATGAGCTCCAGGAGGTGCTCCGTCTTCGTACCGTCGAGCTTACAGGTGATGGGAAAGCGACGCTCCGCATTTCATCCCAAGTGCCGAGAGATCACATGAATGGCAGAACAACTCCTTATCTCCTCGTATCGAGCCGGCTGGTGCGAGTTTATACCTTTCAATCCGGCTCCGATGGAATCAGGAGAGGCACGGTCAGGAGCGTTGACCCGGCGCGTTGTACGATTGATGACGTGGACCGGAGCACGGTTAATGTCACTATCGATTGCGGTCCGGGTATGGAAGGACGCACGGCGTGTATCGCGGTAGCTTTTGCACACTTGACGCCCGATGTGTTCGCTCCGCACCTTCTCGACTTTCAACGGTCCATCGTCGAAAAATACGCGGACCTGGATTTGGCCGGGATACTGAAGGACGAATGGGGTTTCCCGCCGTGCTTCGACGGGTGTCCTCAAAAGAATGATTTTTGGTATTCCGAGGCCCGCGCCGTCGCGTATGCTGAACGAACCGGGGGACGCGATCTGGTTGACGATTGCCTGCTGATGTATCTCGGCGAGCAGGGCCGGGGGGCGGAGCGCCGGGCGGCGATCAATCACTTCCTCGATATGTCCCGTCTTCGCAACAGCCTTATCGAAGACCACTACTATCGTCTCGCGAAAGAATTTTTCGGGCCCGACGCCTATCTTTTTACTCATCCCACCTGGATGCCCTATCCCGGAACCGCCGAGTTCAAGAAAAACGGCTTGCACTGGTGGACGGCCACCCGCGATCTGGCCCAGACCGATGAATGCACTCCTTACTGCGCCCGCACGTCTCTGGCTAAAAAATGGGGAAGCCCCGTCTGGTTCAACCAGTATTATGCCAAGACGGCGGAAAGCTATGAGTTGAACGT
>JAFGTG010000449.1 GCA_016934255.1 Sedimentisphaerales bacterium | reverse complement strand
TAAAAAGAAACATCGACTGATCGATGCCAAGAAGCCGAATCTGTTGGACGAGATTTTTCCCTATGATTTACCTCCACTGATTCGTTTGCAAGGTCCGGTGGTTGAATATATCGACGGAGAGCCAATTGAGTTTGACTTCGCCGCCGTCAAAGACAGGCCGATCGTCATCAGCGATACGACGTTTCGCGATGGCCAACAGGCCCGGCCGCCTTATACACTTGAACAGATGGTTCATATTTACGATTTGCTTGCCAAGTTAAGCGGGCCGAACGGCGTCATCCGGCAGACGGAATTCTTCCTTTATACGAAAAACGACCGTGAGACGCTGGATAAATGCCGCGAATTGGGGCATACCTATCCGGAATGCACCGGTTGGATTCGGGCGGTGAAGGGAGATTTTCGACTCGTCAAGGAAGCCGGACTCAACGAGACGGGGATGTTGACGAGCAGTTCGGATTATCACATTTTTCATAAATTGAAATTCCGTTCGCGAAAAGAGTGCATAGACAGCTATTGTGAGGTCGTGGATGCAGCCTTCGAAGCGGGGGTCCGGCCGCGGTGCCATTTAGAGGATGTGACGCGTGCGGATATTGACGGATTTGTGCTTCCGTTTGTGGATCGATTGATGGAGATGAGCGAGCAGGTGCCGGAGGAGCTATCCGTGAAGATTCGGCTGTGCGATACGATGGGGTTCGGCGTCAGCTATCCGGGGGCCGAATTACCTCGGAGCATCCCCAAGCTGATCTATAAGCTGAATCAGGAGTGCGGCGTACCGAGCGACCGGCTGGAATGGCACGGACACAATGACTTCCACAAAGTCCATGTGAATGGTGGGACCGCGTGGTTATACGGTTGTGATTTCGTGAATACGACATTATTCGGTTTTGGTGAGCGAACCGGCAATCCGCCTCTGGAAGGCGCTATTTTCGAGTATATTGCGCTCAAAGGCGATCTGTGCGGGATCGACACGATGGTAATCACGGAGTTGGCCGATTATATGCGGTCGATCGGTTTGCCCATTCCCGACAACTATCCATTTGCAGGCAGGGCGTTCAATACGACACGGGCCGGGATTCACGCCGGTGGACTGCGTCAATACGAGCAGATATACAACATTTTTGATACGACACAACTGCTGGGCCGGCCGCCTCGCGTGGCCATTACCGACAAGAGCGGCGCCGATGGCGTGGCGCATTGGGTCAATGAGTTCTTCGGACTCAAGGGGGACGACCGGATCAATAAAATCCGGATCCATAAGATGGCGCGATGGGTTATCGACCAGTACGACGTCGAGGGTCGCCTGACGGCGATCAGCGACCAGGAACTTGAGGTCAAAGCGAAAGAATTCTTCCCGGATTATTGGGAAAAGTACAAGGGGTAACCGACGATTATTGTCCTCGTGAACGCCTTGCGATTTCCTCAAAGAGATTCGCGAGCTTCACGAGGACATCGCTTCAACGTCGTCAATGGTCTTCGGGATGGATTTACCCAAAACACGGCAGCCTTGTTCGGTTACCAGAATGTCATCTTCGATTCTGATACCGCCGAAATCCCTATATTTCTCGACGACGTTGTAATTGACGTATTGAGCGAGTTTGCGTTCGGCCTTCCAACGGTCAATCAACTCGGGGATGAAATAAATACCCGGTTCCACGGTAATGACGAATCCCGGTTCAAGAGCCTTACCCAATCTCAAAGAATTCCAGCCGAATGCCGGATTACGTTTGATCGTATCCGTATAGCCAACGAAATCTTCACCGAGAGCCTCCATATCGTGAACGTCGAGTCCCATCATATGTCCTAAACCACACTGAAAGAACAACGTGTGCACTCCGGCCTGTACGGCTTCTTTAACGTTGCCCTTGACCAATCCGAGGTCCTTCAGCCCAGATACGAGAACTTCACCGGCAAGACGGTGGATGTCCCTGAATTCGACACCCGGCTTGACCGCGTCGATAGCCTTTATCTGGGCATCCAAAACGATAGCATAGATTTCTCTTTGTTTATGAGAGAATTTACCGCCGATTGGAACCGTCCTGGTGATGTCGCTTGCGTAATGGGCGGTGGATTCCGCTCCCGAATCATTGACGGCGATATCACCGTCTTTCATTAGGTTTCCGTGATAGTGATTATGGAGCGTTTCGCCGTGGATTGAGAAAATGGTTGGAAAGGCAAGCCTACAGCCGGCGGATAAAGCCACGGCCTCCATCGCCCCGGCGACCTGGCGTTCGTAGAGGCCGGATTTTGACATTTTCATCGCCAAAGCTTGCATCTTGAAGGAGATATCCAGAGCCGTCTCGATTTGGGCGATTTCATCTTGTGTCTTGATCGATCTCTGGGCAACGGTTGCTCTGATGAGCTTTTCTGATACGTGATCCTGGATGGTCGGGGGTGAGATTCCCAGCCATTGGTGAATCTTTAGAACGTTTTCAGGACGGTATTGTGGAAGAAAGTGGATTTTTCTGTTTTGCCGGATGGCTTTTGTTAGTATCGATGGTAGTTGGTCAAGAGGGGCCGTTTGGGAGATACCAATTTTCCGGCATTTTTCATTAATCGATGGTTGCGGGCCGGTCCAGATGATGTCATCCACCGTGAGATCATCGCCGAATACATATTCATCGCCTTGGTCGATATCGATCAACGCCGCCAAGCCGGGATCGTCGAGTCCGAAGAAATAGAGAAAGGAACTATCCTGCCGGAATGGGTATGGATTATCGGTGTAATTCATTGGGCTAAGATCGTTGCCCAATAAAAAAATCAGGCCACTCTGGACATCTGCCTGGAGGCGTTTTCTTCTGGCGATGTACGTATCGGCGTCGAACATGGATTAATTCCCTTCTGACGATTGTTGTTTTGGGGTTGCGAGGCTAACGGCGATTAGGCAGATAACGGAAAGCAATATCGCCGGTAGAACAGCATCAAGTTCAGCCACCTGGGCGGGCATGCGATCTTTGATGACTTCTCCCCAAAAAAGAGTCGTGATCGTACCTGCGAGGATCGAGCTGATCGCGCCGGCTTTCGTGGCTCCTTTCCAGAACAGCGCCGCCACGAGACAGGGCGTAATCGCCGAGCCATAAACTGTAAAAGCGTAGAGCGCTTTTTCGAAAACGGTCGTACTTTCGGCAAATGCCAGGGAAATCAGCCATGCGATGACGCCAAAGGTCAGGACCATCAGGCGGCTCATGAAGACGATTCTTTTTTCAGGAGCCTTCGGATTGATATGGGTCTGGTAAATGTCTTTGATAAAGGTCGTGGCGGGGACGAGGAGGAAAGAATCGGCGGTGGAAATAATGATCCCGACTACAGTAATCATAAACAACAATCCCAGGGCCAGCGGCATAAAATGCCGGGCGGCGTAAATCAGGACATAGCGTCCGTTCTCCGGGTCCGGTATCAGGCTACTGGCGAACCACGCCTCGGCGATGATTAATTCCTCGATAAGAAGGGCGACGAAGATCATTATTATGACGGCCGTTCGAGCTCCTTTGGCATTTCGGCTGGCAAAGATACGTTGATATTGATTCGCATCGCCCAGGACTAAAAGAAAAACCGGCAGACAAAAGTTGATATAATCCACGGGTCGAAACATACCCCAAAACCGCATGTGGTCAGGGCGATCTCCCATTTCTGCAAAGGCAGCGGCCATACCGTCAAGCCCGCCCGCCTTGATGAGTATGATGGGAAATGCGATCAGCAACGTTCCCATAATCACCGTACCGGTGACGACATCCGCAAAGGCTAGGCTCATCAGGCCGGCTAACATCGTAAAAGCCACGATGAAAACCGCGGCGATAATGGTGGCTTTCTCCGATGTGAGCTTCGGCTCATGCAGATAAACCTTCCCTGTTTTCGGTACGCTGGTCAAACGGAATACGTCTTTTTTCTTTGCGAGGCCTTCACTATAGCCGGCGATTGTGATTCGGGTGATTGTATTTTGTTTGATGGCAATCATGTGGTTGAGATCGGGTCCTTCGATCTGTGTTGCCGAAAGACCATCAACGGAACCGGCCGCTTCGACGAGTAGTGAAATCGAATTTTCTTTTTGTGCTTTTTGCAAAATCTCATTGAATCGGATGATTTCGGTCGAAGGCACGACGAGAACGGTGAATTGCCTGGAGTGATTCGACCATTGTTTGGTTTTCCTGTCTTTCGTTTCGAAGTCGATGTGCGCTACGCCGGTCCAATCCGCCGGCGGCTCATATCTGAAATATCCCTTTTGGACTTGCCGCCGGGTGAGCAGGCTTCCGGATTCGAGTATGACGGGATCCTTCTTGCCGGCAATCACTTCCAGAACCATACCGCCGGCATTGAACTGATAGCTTACAATCACCATGTAGGCGAGGATCAGGGCCACGACGGCCAATATCCGCGCTGTACCGCCAAAACGTTTTCCGATAATTTCGGGAACAGTGAGCGCTTCGATGTTGCGAGCGCGCGTGGCGATAAACGACAAGAGGATCATCCCGATAAAGGTCCCGCACGGCAGCCATAACGCCGACATGCCGACTTCGTAGGTTTTGCCCGCGTTGCCCACGATCGAGCCGGTTCCAATCCAGACAGCCAGCATCGTGCAGACCATGATCCAGGGCGAGAGGGTTCGCCCGGCGACGGTAAAATCCTCCTGCGTTTTGACCTGGCGGGACTTGTAGATTCCAATGCCGGCCAGGATGAATAAATAGATGAAGATAGCCGTTAGATAGATCATCTGTTTTTCAATATAAAGTTAGAATCAGAGTTTTAAGACAGCGTGACGGGATTATAGCGGTCATTCGATGAATTGGCGAACAAAATACCTGGCCGTCAGCGGCTCGCCGGTGGCCCGTGCAATCATATCATTCCAGTGGTAGAGAGCGCCGGGGCCGAGGACATTCTTTCGCAGATAATCGCCGATTTCTTTTCGCCCGACATAACTGACGTTTTTGTCCGATTCGAGCCTGAGGAGTTGATGGACGATATAGTTATGCAGTTGCGAGGCCAGCATTTCTCCTAACATATAGTTATGATAGTAGCATGGCGCAGACGTAAAGTGTAATTTAGAGAGCCAGCCCGCGTCGGGTGGTCCCGGAGGTCTTTTGATAAGCTGATATTTTTCCACGAGGTCCCACCACAGGGTATTCATGTCCTGATCGGGATCGGCGTAAAGCTGTTTCTCAAAGTGGTACATCACCATCGCCCAACGGGCGAAGAGAACCTGTTGGAATTGTAAATACTTTCGACTGACTTGCTCAATTTCCGCTCGTTGTTCCGAAGTTAGCCCCAGCATTTTTTGCATCCAGGCGGGATTTCGGCTCAGGCGGCCGAAGAGCATGGCGACGGCTTCCGTGGTAAAGCTATGGGCCGGCTCACGGAGCAGCCACGGTTCGTTGGGATCGTGGTACTTGCTGTAAACCGCATGACCGAGTTCGTGCAGTATTGTTTCCATCCAGCGTTCGGTGTTCTGAAGATTGCAGAGGATGCGCACGTCTCCCCGGCGATCGACATCGTGGCTGTAGGCGTGCGGGTATTTACCCTTGCGGTCGTACAGGTCGCTTCGGGCAAGAATATCATCGACGGGCAAACCAACTCCTGCATAGAATTTACGAGTTAATTCCTTGACGTCCTGGTTTTCATAATACAGATCGAGATCGTATTCGTAAACTAACGGCGTTCTTTGAAAGAAGGGATCATGATAATGCCAGGGCATCAAGTCCTCGGGAGGGATGCCGAAGCCGTCCGCCAGGATGCGATCCAATTCACTCTTTAATCGCACATACGGCTTGTAGGTCAGTTGATCGAGCTCGGCAAAGATGCGGTCCAGCTCTTCGACACGCTGCTCGGAAGTGATGATAGAGAGTGTGTGGAAACTGTCGAAGCCGAGTTGCTTAGCCGCCTCGTTTCGGCATTTGACCAATTGGAGGAAATCATCGATGACCGCCTCGCCGACCTGCTTGCTCGCTTTCCAGGCCAATTCTCTTATTCGGGGATCCGTTTCAGTCGTCAAGATCATGTAGATGTCGCTGTTCGTGATCTCTTTTCCTTCCAGGATCCCGCGAAAATGGCTGTATTCCTGTTGGATCTTCGTATCCAGCTCGATGATCTTTTTCAGCAGGTCCGGCTCGATCTGATTTCGCAGGTAGGCGCAATGGAGTATATCAAGCTGGCGTTTTAGTCTCGCGTCCTCGATCTGTCCGGAATTCCTGAACTTTTCTATGAGAGCGTATTCCTGTGAATTGCTATAAATCCGGCGAATGTCGATCTGTAGCTCACGGAGCTCATCGTAATCCTGCTTATTGCCGGTTGTGGAGGCTTTCCAATAGGTCAGGTTGGCGTGCGTAGTTAACGGTTCGACCTGGGCGACGTGTGTCGTGATGAATTGTTGTAATCGGCTTTCGGTTGTGTTTTGCGCGCAACCGAAGAGTAGAAAAGAGGAGAATAAAACAAGAAGCAAAAAAGAGTGTCCTTTCATGGCAAGTCTCCAACAAGACATTACAATACTTGTTGTTCCGTCCGCGCAATGATCTCATCCTGCAGGTTTCGACCGACGTCCACGAAGTAATCGCTATAGCCCGCTACGCGGACGATCAAGTCACGATGTTGCTCGGGATGCTCCTGGGCTTTTCGCAGCGTCTCGGCGTTGATTACATTGAACTGGATATGGTGGCCGTCGAGCTTGAAGTAGGACCGGATCAGGGAGAGTAGTTTCTCAATATTGTCATCCCCGGCCAGCACCTGCGGATTGAATTTCATATTCAGCAGGGTGCCGCCGGTTCGGGCGTGGTCGATTCTGGCGGCGGATTTAATCACGGCGGTGGGGCCGTGACGGTCCCGGCCTTGGCTTGGGGAAATGCCTTCAGAGACCGTTTCACCGGCCTTTCGACCGTTGGGCAATGCGCCGACGACCTGGCCGAAGTAAATGTGTACGGTGGTGGGTAAGAGGTTGACGCGATATTTTCCGCCTTTGGTG
>JAFGTG010000038.1 GCA_016934255.1 Sedimentisphaerales bacterium | reverse complement strand
GCGAACGCCTTCTTTGATAATCAGCCGATCGACCACCGCGGCGATGTCGTGTTTTTTATTCTTATTCAATTCCGGAACACTGCGCACGTCGCAAATTGAGCCGTCAATCCGAACACGGACAAAGCCTTCGCGTTGGATCGCCGCGAAAATGTCCTTATGTTCGCCTTTTTTACCGCGAACGAGTGGTGCGCAGACCTGGATTTTTGTACCCTCCGCCCGGGAGAGGATGGATTCGACAATCTGCGAGGAGTGTTGGCTTGTGATCTCCTTACCACAGACCCAACAGTGTGGCTGGCCAACGCGGGCGAAAAGCACGCGGAAGTAGTCGTAAATTTCGGTCGTTGTCGCGACTGTCGAGCGGGGATTGCTGCTGGCGCTTCGTTGCTCGATAGCGATAGTCGGCGGAAGCCCCGTGATCTCCGAAACCGCCGGCTTTTGCATTTGTTCAAGAAACTGCCGGGCATAGGTGCTGAGAGACTCGACATATTTTCTACGCCCTTCGGCGTAGATCGTATCGAACGCGAGGGAGCTTTTACCCGAACCGCTGATGCCGGTAATGACCACCATTTTATCCCGCGGGATGCTCAGGCTGATATTTTTAAGATTATGCTCGGCGGCGCCGGTGATTCTGATCGCTTTTTCTATTCGTGTGGCCATCCTGCCTGCCTGTTGACCTCCGTAACCCTATTACAAAATTCATAAATTAAACAAACTATGTATTGTACCATGAGGCTTTAAAAGGGTAAAATGCTTTTCGATTATTAACCTATTTTCAAGTATCAGTATTCAGATGAAAAAGCTGCATCGTTGGGATTTGTCTTACTCGCAAGCGAGAGAGTTGCAAACCAGATTGGCTCAAAAGGTTAATTTTATGCCCTTAAAGAAGACGCCGCGTCTGATTGCGGGGTTGGACTGTGCTTTTAGCAAGGATGGGAAGAGGATTTTGGCTGCGGTCGTTGTATTAAGCCTGCCGGGATTTGAGCTTGTTGAAACGGTAAGTGCGATCCGGGATGTGAACTTTCCCTATATTCCTGGTCTGCTTTCTTTTCGGGAGGCGCCGGTTTGTATCGTTGCGGTCGAAAAGCTGCGAACGCGCCCGGATGTGTTCATGATCGACGGCCAGGGCATCGCTCATCCCCGCCGGCTCGGTTTAGCGGCTCATCTTGGATTATTTTTCGATAAGCCGACCATTGGCTGCGCCAAGAGCAGGCTAATCGGTTCTTACCAAGAGCTGCGCTCCGAAAAAGGGGCATATAGCCCACTAAAGGATGAAAAGGCCAATAACGATGAAATCATCGGTGCCGTTGTTAGGACGCGCACGAACGTCAAGCCCGTTTTCGTGTCTGTAGGCCATAAATGTCTGCTCGATGACGCTATAAAAATCACGCTCATGTGTGCAGGCAAGTATCGTCTGCCGGAACCGACACGGCTTGCTCATCAACAAGTGAGTCAACTGAAATTGGAACTTTGAACCAAATTTATTCCGGGATGATGGTTGCGGATTTTATTACGACGGGTTCGGCGGGAACATCTTCCAATTTTGTCTCGATATGTCGCCCATTGGGGCCGATCACCTTGGCGCTCCGCGCGGTTGTCTTGACCGCTGCGATGGTATCTACAACCTCCATACCCTCGATGACCTTGCCGAATACCGCATATCCCCCACCGACGGAATCGAGAGGTGTATTGTCCCCATGATTAATGAAAAACTGGCATGTGGCACTGTCAGGATCATTTTGACGGGCCATGGCGATTGTGCCGCGCTTATTGCTTAAGCCATTCTTGGCTTCATTAACGATCGGATCGCGAGCTTTTTTCTGAACCATATCCGTTGGAAAACCGCCCCCTTGTATCATAAAGCCTCGTATGACTCTGTGGAAAATTGTCCCGTCATAAAATCCTTCGCTCGTATATTCGAGGAAGTTGGCTGTTGTAACCGGTGCGGCTTGCCGGTCGAGCTCAATGACAATATCACCCATGCTTGTTTCCAACTTTACGATGTTGCTATCCGAATTCACAGCATTCCTTTCATTTTTTGTTTTACTCACTGAGTCGGCACAACCGCCAATCAAGATGACGGCCGTCAATAATCCACAGGTCCAATATTTTCTCGTCATAAGATTGTACTCCTGAAGCTAAGAATATTTTGATAGTGGCGTTCGGCTTTTAGGTGTTGTATTTCTTATGTGTCATCACCGATTTTTTCGTTCCACTTGTGTTTTGTTATGGAGGTTAGAATTCTCTGCGCGCATTCCAATGCCGCTAATCCTTCTTCGGCGTTAACCTCGGGCCGATAGGCTCTATTTGTCACGGCTTTCAGAAAGGCCTCCTGCTCCAGGCGAATGGGTTCTTTGTCGTCGATATCGAGTTGCTCGATATGCAACAGGTCCGGCCAATTCACACTCGTCAGGTCGAAATCTCCGGCTACCTTGTGTTCCTGAATCCATTTGAGGACGTTGATATTCGGATCGGCTTTAATCAGGATGCCGCTCTTTTTCAGATAATCGACGCTTAGGTACGCCTGTCGGCTGAAGACCCTGACGCGCCGTTCGGTTTTCAGGGCGAGCCTCGAAGCGGTGATATTGGCGAGGCAGCCATTCTCGAAGACGATTCTCGCGCTGCAGATGTCTTCGTTATCTTCGACGACGTTGACACCGACGGCGTCCACTTTTTTGATTTTACTGGCCGCCAGCGACAGGATAATGTCGATGTCGTGGATCATCACGTCCAGCACCACGCCGACGTCCGTCGAACGGAACGGGTAGGGGCTGATACGGTCGGCGTCGATGAACTTCGGTTTGATATCGAGCCTTTTGATGGCCTGGGCGACGGGATTACAGCGTTCGGAATGACCGACGGCAACGACGCTGTCATTTTTTTTCGCAAGAGAGACGATTTTCTTGCCTTCTTTGACGTTGGCGGCCAGCGGTTTTTCAATCAGCACGGCGATTTTGTTCTTGATAAAGATTCTCGCCAGGTTCAGATGCGTTACCGTTGGCGTGGCGACCGTAACCGCATCGACCTTGTCCAGGATGTCCTGGCAATCGGTGTAAGTCGGGCAGTTGTAGCGCGTCGCCAGACGCTGGGCTTTTTTCGCGTCGATATCGACGATACCGACAAGTTCGCATTGAGGCAGTTGGTCGTAAATCTTCGCGTGAATCGTCCCCATTTTGCCTGCGCCGATAACGGCAACTCTTACGTTTTTATCTTGCATGTGGTATCCTAACGAATGACCGATTGCGCCCTGATGGCTTGACCTTCGCCACCCAGGCATCGAGACGCTTGGTGATTATTGCTCCCTAAATGTTTCCAGGTATCTGCCGAACTGGTGCTGGCTGCTGTTAATAATCGCATTCACAATCGCTCGAACGTTTTCGTCGAGCCCGTCCTCGTTCATCAGTGCCTTAGCATGGTCGAGTAAGGAGCCGGATTGCCTGTATAGTTTTTTGTGTGCATCGAAGATATTCTGCTGTTGCTGTTCATCCAGGCCGGCTCGAACCAAACCCCGTTTGTTGACACCTCGTATTTTCGGGGGATAATGACCGCTAATCGTCAAGAACGGCGGAACATCCCGGTTCAGTCCGGCCAAACCCGCCACATAGCACCATTTACCGATAGTGACAAACTGGTGTGACGCGGCCAAGCCGCTGAACCATGCTCCCGTTTCAATTTTGCAATGCCCGCCGATCTGCACTAGGTTGCTCATCACGATGTTGTCTTCCAATAGACAATCGTGCCCGATGTGCACGCTGACCATCAGAAAATTCTCAGATCCGATTTTGGTGAACGAGCCCGGATAGATACCCGGATGAATGGTAACCTGTTCGCGAATAATGTTTCCGTCCCCGATGGTGAGTCCGCCGATTTCGGAATCGGGCGTTAGTCGCAAAACCTGCGGACGACACCCGATCACGCAGTTGGGAAAAAACTGATTGTTCCGGCCGATGGTCACGTTGCCCGAAATCACCACGTTGGCGTTAAGGATCGTACCGGCCCCAATCGTGACATCGGGGCCGATGACACAGTTCGGCCCGACGACCACATCGTCGGCCAGCCGGGCATTTTTGTCAATAACCGCGCTGGGATGTATCTGAGTCATATTTCTTTTCTGATTCTCCTTTACATTTTCTCATCGTCAATGAGCATAAATTTGATTTCCGCTTCGGCGACGACCGCATCGCCGACGAGGGCACTACAACGGCACTGTGCCGTTCTTTTTCGGAGCTTCATTTTTTCGGCGGTCAGGATAAGCTGGTCGCCGGGCACGACGGATTTTCGCAGCTTGACGTGATCCATGCTGAGGATCACGGCCAGCTTGCCCGTATGCTCCAGTTTTTGGGCAAACAACAAACCGGAAACCTGGGCCATCGCTTCAACGATCAGGACGCCGGGCATAATCGGTGTGCCGGGAAAATGACCCTGGAAAAATTGCTCGTTAATGCTCACGTTTTTAACGCCCTTGATACGCGTGTCTCCTTCGATTTCGATGATCTTGTCCACCAGCAGGAAGGGGTACCTGTGGGGCAGAATCTTGGCGATTTGTCGGACGTCTAAAAGTGCATCCGTACCGAATTTGGCCATTCGTTCCTGTTGCTGGGCGGCCTCGTACAGTTTTTTGGCAAGTTGCTGGTTTAAGGTATGTCCGCTTTTATAGGCGACGATTCTGCCTTTGATCGCCCGGCCGGCAAGCGCCAGGTCGCCAACCAGATCGGCCAGCTTATGTCGGACGCATTCGTCCGGGAATCGATAGCTGTTTTTAATGGGACCATCTGAGCTAATCACCAATAGATCGCGCGGACTGATGTGAGAGCCCATGCCGCGGGCCTGAAACTGCTTGGCTTCCGCTTCAAGCAGGAACGTCCGCGCCGGCGCCAGGTGTCTCTCGAAGTTCTCCGGGGTGAGTTGACAACTAAAGATTTGCCGTCCGATCCCCGTGTGTCCGCCGTAATCCAGATCGTAGGTGAGGCTCAATCCATGATCGTAGTGCGGCAGGGCGTAGATACAGGCGTCTCCGGCGGTGAGGGTGATCGGCTTGGTGATCACGTATTCTTTTCGTATGACGTTTTGCTCGATGATGCCGACGCGCTTGAGAACTTTGAAATATTCGGCGCAACTACAATCCGGAGCCGGCAATTCCGGCCCATAGACGTCGATAAAGAGATTGTCGATCTCTAAAGCGTTAACGGCGGCCAGGCAATGTTCGACCGTTTCGATACTGACGGTCCCGTTTCGGATCGTCGTACGGCGACTCCGCTCGGCGAGATTAGACGCCGTGGCGCGGATCCGAACCGGTTCGGGGGTATCGACCCGGCTGAACGTAATGCCGGAATCCTCCGGGGCGGGACGAAAAACAACCTTGGCTTCCTTCCCCCCGAATAATCCCCGGCCGCGTATCTTGGCTTCACTTTTTATCGTCTTCTGCAGCTTCAAGTTTTTCGATCCTTTTGCCCAGTTGCCTGAGCTTCTCGACTATCTTGGGTAGTCGAAAGAGAAGCCCCATGGTTCGCAGCGCCTCGTCTCTCTTGATCGCGGGCGTCCAGAGCATTGTCTCCCCGGAAGGAATATTTCTCATCACACCCGACTGGGCGCCGACCATTGCGCCATCGCCGATGGATATATTATCCGCCAGGCCGACCTGTCCGGCTAAGACGACCCCATCGCCAAGTTTACAACTGCCGGAAACGCCAACCAGAGCCGCGATCAAACAGCATTTACCTATGATAACATTGTGGGCGATTTGCACAAGATTGTCGATTTTCGTCCCGGCGCCGATGATCGTATTGCCGAACTTGGCCCGGTCAACGCAGGTGTTGGCCCCGATTTCGACGCAATCCTCGATGATCACGCCGCCGTTATGCGGGATCAGCCGATGGGCGCCGTCGATAAAGGAATACCCAAAGCCGGTTGAGCCGATCGTGGCATTGGCTTGAATGATAACGTGGTTACCCAGACAACAATTGTGATAAATAACGACGTTGTTGTCGAGGCGGCAGTGAGATCCGATGTTTGAGTTCTCACCGATTTTACATCCGCTGCCGATAAGACTATGACTTCCGATATGAACGCCGTCGTCGATGACGACGCCCGCGCCGATAGAGACGCCGTCGTCTATCGTGATATGATCGCCGAGTTTGGCCGTCGGATCAATTCCTTCGATGGGCGGTTTGAGTTTCGGTGCGAAAAGATTCAGAGCCTCGATCAGTGCGGCATTAACGTTTTGAACGATCAACTGGGGTTTGCTCAGTGAATCCAGAGGCGCCGAAACCAGAACCGCACCGGCACGCGACTGGTCGAGAGCGGCCTTGTGTTTATCGTCCGTGATAAACGTCACGTCTGTCTCACC
The DNA here is from genome assembly GCA_016934255.1 of Sedimentisphaerales bacterium. GTDB lineage: Bacteria > Planctomycetota > Phycisphaerae > Sedimentisphaerales > Anaerobacaceae > JAFGTG01. Next base: position 4,115 of record JAFGTG010000038.1, on the reverse strand, counting down.
TGCAGCGTCAATAGGACACACCGCCGTGATGAGCTTATCACCGTCGCCGTCCCGGCCGACTAATTCGGCGCCAAGCCGTTCGGCTAATTGTTCTATCGTTACTTCCATAACAGGTCAGATGTTCAATTGACAAGCAGGGAATTCGTTTTGTCCAGCTCGACTATAATCTCGTTCGTCAGGTCCACGCATCCGCCGGTATAGAGGACCTTGTGGGTCCTGAGGGTCATCACCAATTCCTCATATCTTTGTGTCGGTAATTGCGGCTCCTCGACCGTTAGCACAAGGGCCAGACCTTTTTGGGCCGCAAGCTCCTTGGTTATCCGCATGATTTCCGGATAGAGTCTCTCCGTCCATTGATGGGCTCTCATGGCCCTGATTTGAGGATTCAGTTCCTTCAGGGCTTTGAGTTCATTCTCCTTATGCAACATCTCTTTGTATTGAGCCAGCCAGTCGGCGCTGTTGGGTACGAGGGCTTGTAAGGTGCCTCGTAACGAATCGATATTGTCGGAGAGTTTTTTTTCTTCGGCATCCATTTCTCTTCTTTCCGCTTCCGCTCTTTCCTTAAACTTCGCCGTGGCCTGACAGTTCTGCAGGGACTTCTCGATGTTCACAACGCCGATAGTGGAGGCCGGGCCATTCGCAAGCGGCTGAGCTTCACCGAATTGATGAACCAGGAACAAAACAATCATACCCACCAAACAACCTGAAATGAGTGTTTTAATCTTCATTCAATCATCCTTTCCAAATTCTCGCTCTGATTTACACTTCAACTGTTCACTAAAACAATCGACCCATGTAGAAACTGAAAGTTTGCGTTTCGTCCGAGTCGTCTTTCCTTAACGGCGTCGCAATTTCAAACCTCATGGGGACCCGTGAGCCAAGTAATTGCGGTATGACGATTTCGATACCCGTGCCGACTGAAAAACGGTATCGGCCGGTATCGACGGTTCCGCTGTCCATAAAGAACAGGGCGGAAATATTCTCTCCGATCAAAGGCATGATAATCTCGGTGTTGGCTAAGAAGATCCAGTCGCTCCCGATCGGATCCTTTCGCACGGGATTGAGGACGCCCGTTTGAAGCCCACGCGTGCTAACGCCCCGATATTCGAAACCTCGGAGACCGTAGGTTCTCGTCCCACCGGCGTAATACTTCTCGAACGGCGGCGCATCGGAGAACGTTGCTCCCGCAAGCAGTTTTGTCGCCAGTACGGTTTTTCGTTCGAGAAAATCCTCGTACAACGTTTTGTATCCTACAAGGCTGCCTTCTAAAATCCCAAAATCATCATCCCCGGTGACCTGTTCGTAGCTGACATTAAACTCATAACCTTTGCTGGGCTCGAATCGGTCATCCGTTGCATCTTTACCGATGCCGAATTTGGCTCCCATAAGGAGATTGTAGCCTTTGACGTCAATAATTTCCTGGGGAGCATCGATTTCGAGGTCTTTGACTTCTACATTTTCGAGGCGAAAACCGATCTGTCCGCGCCAACTGCTTTTGTACCGCTTCTCAAATCCGAAATATCCTTTGGTTCGTTTTTCATCATAGCTTTCTCTCCAACGCTCCCAACTCGATCCGCTCACATTGAGGGAGGTGGGCTTATTCCTAAAATAAGGCTCAGTGAAGCTCATGGCGTAGTAACTGACGTACGTTCCAGGAGCGAGCGTCATCGTGAGCTTCTGGCCGGCGCCTTTGAAGGCCTGCATCCGGATCAGTTCGTCGAAGCTTTCAGGCCAGTCCTTATAGTCAAAATTACGTTGGCTTAGAATGAATTGACCGATAATACCGCTATCGCTGCCGACCGAGACGCCGGGATTGAATGCTCCCGTCAGGCCTTCCTTGATATCCACCTCTGCATCCATTCGGTCTTCGGAGCCGTCCGCGGGCTTAACGGGCTGGATAATGACCCGCTCGGAAGAGGTCATAGTCCGCAAATATCTTTCCAGTTGCCCGTTGCCTTGCCTGGGCGCCATGTGAGCGTTGTACAATTCACCGGGCACAAAATCATATTCGTCCATGATTCGCCGGAAGACCTTGTCCTGGGTTTCCTTGTTGCCGATAATATCCACTTTGCCAATACGGAACTGTTTGCCCTCGTTGATCGTGTAAAACACATCGACAACATTAGGCTCCGCCACGAAGTTCGGATCTTGTCGGACAGTTGCATCGATAAAACCATTTTCACGATAGAGTTGAAGGATCTCCTTGGCGTGGGCCTGGGCTTTTCGATAGTGGTACGTTTGCCCCGGCTCTAATTCCAGCCCGGCCAGCAGAGTCTCGTTGTCGAAATGCGTATTACCCTGTAGGACGATGTCGTTAACATCGTAACAAGGCCCTTCCTCAATAATAAAGGTCACGTGGGCCTGGCCTTCGACACCGATGCGATGATTGAGAAATCCCTCCGCCCAATAGAGAGACCGCAGCTTTTCAACGTCCGCGGCGATTTTCTCTTCGGTATAGTAGGCCGGCCAAAACACCCACTCTCGGGTGCCGGTTTTGATGGCTTGATGTAGATCGCGGCTCTTTAGAGATTTATTGCCCTTGAATTTCACCGAGAGGATCCGAATCCTCGGGCCGGCAACAATCGTATAGACAACCTTACCCTCGGAGAGCTTCTTTTTGTTCAGAATGACTTCCGCGTAGGGATATCCTTTGCTTCGATAAAAATCGGCGAGGGTGATTCGGCCCGATTCGGCCAGGACGGGATCGAGATAATCGCCCACCATGAAATCCAGCTTTTTTAATAGTTTATTGGCTTTATACTCTCGATTGTTCTGAAATTCGATGGATTGAACCACTCCGAAACCACTATCCGCAGGGGAACGACTGGTGTTCTTCGATCGTGATGCGTCCTCTTTCTTGGGCTTGGGACGACCGAATAAACTGCAAAAAGCCGGGCTCGAAAGCGTCGTCGATATCAGAATAATCAAGATCGTTTTTCGCATCTGGAGCCCTCAGATTAAAACGGCGCCACCGCCTCCCCGACTTGGGAGGCGTTTTCAAACCGTGTGAGTTTTTCTCTGAACACCAGTTGTACAACTCCGGTCGGACCGTTTCGTTGCTTGGCGATAAGGACTTCGGCCGTGTTAACTTTATCCGGGTTCTGCTCTTCCCAGTCAGGATCGTCTTTGTGATAGTATGACTCACGGTGCAAGAGCATGACCACGTCCGCGTCCTGCTCGATACTACCGCTCTCTCGCAGATCGCTCATTCTCGGTTTGTGTCCTTCCCGTCCCTCCGGAGACCGGTTCAACTGGCTCAGGACGATCACGGGAACACTCAATTCCCGGGCGACAGCCTTGAGATGGCGGGAAATGGTCGTAATTTCCTGCTGACGTGATTCAGTCCGCCCGGAACCGAGGTGCATCAACTGCAAATAGTCCACGATGATGCATTGGATATCGTATTTGCTTTTGAGACGCCGGGCCTTGGCGCGCATTTCGAGCGGAGTCAGCGTCGAGGTGTCGTCGATATAGATCGGGGCTTTCGCCAGTTCATCGCAGGCGTCGGCTAATTGTCTGAAATGCTCGTCGCCTAACATACCTCGACGGACCTTCTGACTGTCGATTTGGCTGATACTACATAAAAATCTTTCCGCCAATTGTTGTTTGCCCATTTCCAATGAGAAAATCGCCGTCGGGATTTTCTCGACCAGGCCGAGATGTTCGGCTATATTCAAGGCCAAAGACGTCTTGCCCATACTCGGCCGGCCCGCGACGATGATCATTTCACCTTTTTGCAGACCACAAGTCAGTTCGTCAAGCTCATAATAGCCTGTCGCTAAACCGGTTACATGAACACCCTGCCGGCTTTCGATCAGCTCGAACGACCGGGCCACCAGGTCCTTTATCGCTACGGTGCTGCCGCTAATGTTCCTGTCCGTGATGGCGAAGATTTTTTGTTCGGCGCTATCCAGCGTTTCCTGCATTTCGCCCGTCTGGTGATAGGCGCCATCGAGGATTTCACCGGCTGCGCTAATCAGCTCACGCAATAACATCTTGTCTTTAACAATGTTGGCGTAATAGATGAGGTTGGCTGATGAGGGAACGGAATTCAGTATCTTGCCGATATACTCGACGCCGCCGACTTCTTCGAGGTGGTTCTGCTTGATAAGCTC
>JAFGTG010000448.1 GCA_016934255.1 Sedimentisphaerales bacterium | reverse complement strand
TCGCTGTTTTGCTGGATTTTGATGTGATAGAATCTGATATATAGAGTTTTAAGGGAAATGTCTCCATTGGGCCGTTATCGGCTGGAACCTGAAGGGAGCATGCCGTAATTATTAGAGGGAATCGGGGTCGGGCTTATCTTATTGCGATTATAAAAAAGAGTGCGATGTATCGTTCCTTACTTACTGACCTAAAACGGCTATAGCTAATCCCTAACCAAGCTCTGATCCCAGGCGTTTTCCCGAAATGATGCTCAAAGCCCTAACCCACAACATCGCTATCATCCCGTTTATCACAGAGCTTACCTGATACCTTTAATTTTCCCGACAAGTTCTTGAAATGATGATGAAATTGAGGTATTCTAAGTCTTAAATTTTCAAGAGTGTCTCAGTAAAAGTGATAACCTGAAACTGTTGATTCCAGTGTTACGTGATTGGGATTCTCGAAGGGCCTCAAGATTAATTCCATACCGGAGAAATCGCTATGAACTTCGTTAAGCCTTTTTTTCATTTGTTCTTGGGCCGTCGTCTCCCTATTATCAACGGGACACTGAAAGTTTCTGGTATTCACCAGCCGGTGCTGATTCGGCGTGATCGCTATGGCATAACTTATATTGAAGCGGAAAGTGACTTAGATGGCTGGTACGGCCTCGGATTTTGCCATGGCCAAGACAGAGCCTTTCAACTCGAAGGACTTTTGCGCATAGTACGCGGTACGCTGGCCGAGTTGGTCGGTCGCGTAGCTCTTCCTATAGACCGACTTTCCCGTCGAATCGGCTTCGCTCACAGTTCTGAAATTCAGTTATCTGCTCTCAACGACGATGTTTATCAGACCCTACAGGCCTATGCTCAAGGGGTAACAGAGGGTGCGAAATCAGGTTGCCGCAAGCAGGCCCACGAGTTCCTCCTACTGCGGACGCAGGGGACTGCATACCGTGCCTCCGATGCTCTGGGCATGCTCAAGCTCTTGTCTTTCACTCTGGCTTCAAACTGGGATTGCGAATTGGAGCGTCTTAAGATCCTGATGGAAGATGGGCCTGAAGCTTTGATCTCCCTCGATCCCACATATCCTGAGTGGCTGCCTGTTACGTCCCAGCCGACGGCATGTGCCGGCAGCGCAGTGAACAGGCTCGCCGAGGATCTCACAGTTTTCACCTCAACTGTAGGTTGGGGTGGTGGTTCAAACAACTGGGCTGTTGCCCCCGCACGCACTGCGACCGGCCGAGCCATTTTGGCCAACGACCCTCACTTGGCCCCCATTCTTCCTCCCCATTGGTATCTGGCTCACGTGCGTACGCCAGATTGGACTGTCGCCGGAGCTTCATTCGTCGGTGCACCATGTTTTCCAGCCGGCCACAATGAAAAGTGTGCTTGGGGCATAACTGCTGGCCTTATAGATAACACCGACCTGTTCCTGGAAGAGATCAGTTCAGATGGGTGTAGCGTGCGAGAGGACACTCATTTCGTTCCCTGTGAAACAAGACATGAGATTATCCAGGTCAAAGGCGAGGAACCAATCGAAGAGGAAGTCTTGATTACCCGTCATGGCCCAATTATCGGTCCCGCTCTCGATGGAGAGGTGGGTGCCGTTTCCTTGAAGGCAACTTGGCTGGAACCCAAGCCCGTTAGCGGGCTGTTACAGATTCACCGAGCCAGATCATTTGAAGACTTCCGGAATGCCTTTCGGGAATGGCCAGGTTGTTCACTCAATATGGTCTACGCTGACACATCGGGCACTGTGGGGTGGCAATTGGTGGGCGAGGCGCCGCGGCGACGCAGGGGATGGGGAACCATTCCGTTACCGGGATGGGATCCCGAAGTGAGGTGGGAAGAGAATCCTGTCCCATTTGATAAGATGCCTTACCTTGTGAACCCCAAAGAAGGTTTTGTCGCCACTGCCAATAGTCGGCCAACCCGTGAAAGCAACTGCCCTTTTCTCGGAACAGATTGGGTTGATGGCTATCGCTTAGCTCGAATTGTGGAAAGACTTGAAGCTCAACATGATTGGGATGTGAACAAGATTCAGGCTCTCCAAATGGACCAGCAGTCTATTCCTTGGCGTGAACTACGCGATATTATAATGAAAGTACCCGTGGTAAGTGATAAGGCCCAGAAAGCCCTCAAAATACTGGCACAATGGGATGGGAAGGTCACGATCGAATCCACTGCTGCTTCGGTCTTCGAGTTCTTCGTAGCTCAGATGGTTCGACGAATTGTCGAGGCCAAAGCCCCGCGCACCGTAGAACAGGCTCTTGGCAAGGGTTTCTCACCACTTGTTCCATTTTGCCTTTTTTCTGTACGGCGTGTAGGTCATCTTGTGCGCATTATGCGAGAAAGGCCTGCTGGATGGTTTGAGCACACTTGGGACCAAGAAATAAATGCGGCTCTTGAATCGGCAATCAATACGCTTCAAAAAAAGTACGGCGCCGATCCCGATCGATGGGCGTGGGGCCACATCCGGCCCCTGACTTTGTGTCATCCAATGGGTGAGCGACGTCCTCTTAATTGGGTATTTAACCGCGGTCCCTTTGACTGGGGTGGTGATCCCAACACCGTTAGCCAAGGGGCTGTGAATCCAATGGATCCTGCTGGAAATCCATTCTTTATTGCATCTCTCCGGATGGTCATTGACGTTGGTAACTGGGACGAGAGCCGGTTTGCCCTACCCGGCGGGCAGTCAGGTAACCCTTTGTCGCCTCACTACGATGACCAATTGCCCTTTTGGATCCGTGGAGAGGGAATCCCCATCGCGTGGTCTCCGACCCTCGTGGATCAGGCAACTCGAAATGCACTCAAATTAACACCGAAGTAAATCGGCGTGTTTGACCACGCCAAACCAAAGACTTGTTTTTGTAGGGGTTATCCGCATAGGTTTTTATCGTAGGGGGATAGGGGTCAAGGGGGATAGGGGATAGGGGTCAGGCTTATCTTATTGAGGGGATAGGGGTCAGGCTTATCTTATTGCGATTATAAAAAAGAGTGCGATGTATCGTTCATTACTTACTGACCTAAAACGGCTATAGCTAATCGCTCATCAAGCTCTGGCCCCTTAGATTTTGCGGACTTTCCGTAATCTCCTGGATTTGAGTCAAATATTTTTTGATCTTCTTATACACCTGTGATAAAGTCGCCTTGAGTATGTGAAGGTTACATAAAAAGTCGTAAGATTATTATTTGTGGATGATAACTCACTCGATAGAGAAAGAAAAGGGTGCCAAAATGATAAAAAGGATATTGTGTACGACATGTCTTTTGGCGTTAAGTTTTTCTCTCGCCCTTACAGGCTGTAACCAAGCGGAATTAAAAACCCTTGAAGCCGAGCTGTCACAGGTTAAAGAACAAAGAAATCAGTTACAGAACAATCTCAATGAACAAACGCTGTCGCTCGAGCAAGCTTTAGCAGAGATTGATACGCTGCGAAAGAGGGGCGATGAGACCACGAAAACCATTACGGCGCAGGAAGAGCAAATTCGGGAGCTTACGACCTCACGTAATGCCGCCGCCGCGAAGCTGAATACGGCCGACATGAGAATTGAAGAGCTTACAACGTTGCAGAACAACTCTGCTGCTGAAAAGGATGCCGATAAACATAAAATTGAAGAGCTTGAAAAGAAGTTGGAAATCGAAACGGAAAAAGTTCACATGCTACAAGAACAACTGAAACATGTTCGGGCTGCCGTAACAAGGCTTCAGAGCACACTCGAGCCCTAATTTCAACCGCTTTGAAAATCAAAGAAATCTTCTGCCAGGCAACTCGGGTTCTCTATCTTGATAGTAGAACCGAATCCCTCAGATGCGTATTGGAAGGAAACATCAACGTATTTGAGAAAAGATTTCTTCGACGACATTTTCTTCTTGTTGAGATAAAATCTACAATAGTATTCTATCGTTGCATGAACGAGTTGTGAGTTCTTGACTTTATGGACTTGAGCAGGCTATATTAAAAAAAGAAAAGGGGTGGCAAAATGATAGAAAAAATTCTTGTTGTGATATTCATTTTGGCCTTATGTCTTTTTTCCAGTCTAACCGACGACCACTGGGCCGAGCCAACGAATGCCCATGACGAATTGTCAAAAACCGAGCAAGAGAAGGATGCCGTCGAGGCTAAAATGCATGTTGTCCTGGAGAAAAACGATCAGTTGCAAAGCCAGATTGAGGACATGACACCATTGCGTAATGAATTGAAGGCGCAGGTTGACAAGCTCAGCAAGCTAAATAAACAAGTCGATGAGCTAACTCAACTCCGTTTAGACCTTCAGAAAAAGAATAATGATCTCACCCAATCTCTCGACACAGCCGCTGCGGAGGCGGAAACCGCCAAACATACCATCGAAAAACTTACCCAGTCTCGCGATACCGCCATTGCAGAGGTAAGAGCCGCCAAACGTGAAATCGACGAGTTAAAGGATAAATTGGAGTTTAAAACGAAAGAGATTCGCGACCTGCAAGAACAACTAAAACAGGTTCGAGGCGACGTTGAGGCACTTCAGAACGCACTCAAGCCGTAATTTCATCCTTCTGACGAACAACGTGTTCGTCGCTAATGCACGTTGTGATATAAAGAGATAAGGAGTTTTAAGATGAAAAAGCTATCTTGTATCTCAATCATCGTCTTTCTCTCGCTCACGTTAGGAGCAAAACCCGTCCGCTTAAAACGTAAACCCGTTTCTCCCATCGTAAGACCCATCAAGACATTCATCCCGATGAAGCAGGAATTCAAACATCTCCGGGCCACTCCGCTTCCCATCAGGAACGGACAAATCGATCGACGAGAAATGGTTCTAAGGGCATCGCTTGCCAGCCGCGATGTGGTTTCGTATCTCAACACAAATCAAAAAAGAACGATGCAATCCGTCATTCGACTTTTAAAGGCCAAGAATACGCCCGCCGCCCAGCGCGAATGGAACAGCCTCATCGGAAGTTTCAAAGACAGTTTAACTCCAATCGACCTCAATGAGCTCATTCAATACGTTCTCAGGCAATCCTATATGGAATCCAACAGAGACCTCCAATTCTATGCCGCCAAAGTCAGGCATATGAACGAACAAAAGCAAGCGATAAGGGACTACCTTCAATCGCTCAGAGAGATGCAGGATGGTATGTCCAGCAAAGCTGTTTTAGAAGATCTTAAGAACGCAATCGATGCGGCCGAGGAAAAGCTAAACTCAATCGGCGATGATGCCCAGCTCGCGAACATCAATTTGCAAAATGCGATTCAGAAGCAACAGCAACTCATTCAAATACTCTCTAATATGTCCAAAGTACTCCACGACACCGCCATGGCTGTGATTAGAAATATGAAATAAATCCAAGGGCAATATTGGAATCATATCGAACCAACCCCTAAATCCAAAGCCTGCCCCCTTTCCCTTCTTGTTGTCATCCCTGCGAAGGCAGGGATCCAGGAATGTAACGAAAGAAGCGGATTCCCGCCTTCGCGGGAATGACAAATCGTTTTATGGCATTATCTTTAAACGACGTACCTCATTATTCGATCACTAAACGGTCCGTTTGACTTTTTTAAGATTTTTCATACCCATACGCTGGATTGTTGGATAATGTATATGGATATTCCGGATTAAAAACGTTCCGATAGAACTGAAATGATAAATCTTGATTATCAGGAGTCATTCCAATGGCATTAGAGAAACATATCAATCGACGTCAATTTTTGAGAACCTCGGCGGCGTCCGCCGTAATGTTTAGCGTTGTTTCACGAGACGTTCTGGGCGGTTCCGGGCGGAAAGCGGCGAGCGAAAAGCTGAATATCGCCGCCGTCGGCGTCGGGGGGATGGGCCGGAGCAATCTGAGTCGCTGCGACCATGAAAACATCGTCGCCCTGTGCGACGTGGACCAGGACTACGCCGCGAAGACCTACGAAAAATACCCCAACGCAAAGAAACATCTCGACTTTCGCCGGATGCTCGATACGCAGAAAGATATCGACGCGGTGATCGTGGCGACGCCGGACCATTCGCACGCCATTGTCGCCCTGGCGGCGATGAGAGAGGGTAAGCACGTCTATGTCCAGAAGCCGCTCACGCATTCGGTGTACGAAGCCCGCATTCTCACCGAGGCCGCACGTAAATATAAAGTCGCCACCCAAATGGGCAACCAGGGCCATTCCGGCGAAGGCATTCGTCTGATCTGCGAATGGATCCGGGACGGGGCCATCGGCCCGGTTCGCGAGGTCCACGCCTGGACCAATCGTCCCGTTTGGCCCCAGGGGATCGAGGTCGAACGGCCCAAAGAAACGCCGCCCGTCCCCCCGACGCTGGATTGGGACCGATGGCTGGGCCCGGCGCCGTACCGTCCTTATCATCCGACCTATCTGCCCAGTAGCTGGCGGGCCTGGTGGGATTTCGGCACCGGGTCGCTGGGCGATTTGGGATGCCACGTGATGGACCCGGCCTTCTGGGCGTTGAAGCTGAAATACCCCGTGAGCGTGGAAGGATGTATTTCCACGTATTGGCACGCCTTTTGGGAGAAAACGGAGCCGAAAAATGAAACCTATCCCCGCTCCTCAATCGTGCGTTATAAGTTTCCCGCGCGCGAGGGCATGCCGGCGGTTAAGCTGACCTGGTGGGACGGCGGGATGATGCCGCCCCGGCCCGAAGAGCTCGAGGAAGGCCGGCGGATGGGAGATGAGGACGGCGGGATTCTCTTTATCGGCGACAAAGGAAAACTCATGGGCGGCTGCTACGGCAAAAATCCCCGCCTGATCCCCGAATCGAAGATGAGAGAATACGACAAGCCGGCTCAAACGATCGAACGAATACCGTTAGGAATCGACGGGCACGAAAAGGACTGGATCAACGCCTGCAAAGGCGGAAAGCCCGCCAGCTCCAATTTCGACTATTCCGGCCCGTTCTCCGAGACGGTGCTCATGGGCAATCTGGCGGTCCGGTTCCCCAATCGCCGGCTAACGTGGGACGGCGAACGGATGAAAGTCACCAACGACGCCGACGCCGATGCCTACGTCCGCCGACAATACCGCGAGGGCTGGACTCTGTAACAATAAAGCTCGGAAGACATCGAAAGAATAAAAGCAAAAGGGATTAAAACCCCTAAACCCAAAGCCTGACCCCTTCTTTTGCTTTTTCTATGCACAACCGGGAATTTAGTCGCTGAGGGCACGAACGGTTTGACGAAAAAACGAGGCACATTGCGCAATCTCCGGCATGGAATTATCCCAGTTGTACTCGTATTCTATCCCGAAAAGAATCGGCTGAGCCTTTTGCCGAGCCAATTCCCGAAGCACCGCCTCGATCTCACCGACACCGGTTCCCCACGGGACATCATGCCCATTCGGACCGAATTCATGCAGATCTTTCAGGTGAAGGGTCATCAACCGGTGCTCCAGCATTTTGACGGCCTCGACCGGACGAATGCCGGAACGGATCCAGTGTCCGGAATCGCCGCAAGCCCCGATCCAGCGACTGCGTCCCTGACAGGCCCGGAGGACCTCGCGCGGATGCCAGTAGATCGAGCGACCCTCAGGGTGGTTGTGAAGGGCCAGGGCAATCCGATACTCTTTACAGCATGCCTCGATCAGATCGAGACGGTCAACCGCCGGTTCCGATACGAACGCTTTAATCCCAAGTTTGCGGCCGCAGGAAAAAATCTCCCGGCAGGCCCGCTCGTCGTCCGGGAGAGTCCCGATATAGTGGCTCGTCAGGCGAACTCCGGCGTTGTTTAGCTTTTTACGGATCTTATCGACGAGCTGTTCCGGCAAAGGATAATCCATTTTACCGTCGAATTCCGTGCTGATCTGCTGCCCTGCAAAGCTCTCGATATAGTGCATTCCCAAAGCCGCGGTTTTATCTATCGCCTCAAAAAAAGTAAATTTCCTGAAACTCCAGGCTGTGGGACCGACGCGCCAATCCGCCGGACTCGGTTCGCGATCCGCCGGCCGGTCGGACGCAGAAGGCTTATCGCCCAGATCGGATTCTCCCCCCGTGCATACGCTTAGATACCCCACGAATAACAGCCCCGCCGACACCAGTAGAAGCACCATTCGACGACCTATATCCGTCCTCCGCCCCCCAGGAAGGTATCGTATCAAACCGGTCGCTTTAATCCTCATATGTTTCATGTTCCCTCTTTTCTTACAAACGCCAGGGACTGCGCATCGGGCGTGCGAGCATACGCGCGGCCTGTGGATCGTTAATACATTCTTCCTTCTGCGGATCCCATCGGAGCGTGCGTCCGAGCCGGATTGCAATGTCGTCCAACTGACAAATCGTGTTGGACCGAACCGCCACGTCGATAGGACAGGCCGTGGTCGTACCCGTCCGCACGGCGTCCAGAAAATCGCGATGATGGCTGCTGCTCTCATGCAGCCGGACTTCGTGGGATTCCATCTGCGATTTCAATAATGATTTCGGATGAGCGTCCAGCTTACTGCGATTGACAAAAACCCACCCTTCGTCGCCGCGGAATAGAATGCCCTGGGAAAAACCCGGGACCTGGTCGGGGTGTTCGGCGCTCGTCTGGTTGTCCATGTGAACCATGGTGACGCCGTCCGAGAAACGGTTCTCGACCTTCCAGGTTAACGCACATCCGGGGACGCTGCCTTGGGGGAAGACGCCCCGTCCTTCGATCTCGACCGGACCCGTGTCCTCGGCGCCATGGCCCCACTGGGCGATATCGACGTGGTGAATACCCCAATTACCGATGAACCCGATGCAATAGTCCGGGATGTGATACCAGGTGCTGTAATTCAGGGTCCACGACTTATCGGGGCGACGGGTGTAGGGTCGGCAGCGTTCGTAACTGTACGGCGCCCACAACGCCGGGCCGAGCCACATATCGTAATCGAGATCATCGGGTACCGGTTCGGTCGGCAGATCGGGAGCCTGGACGCCGCCGGGCACACCCACGAGGATCGTTTCCAGCTTGCCGATGCAGCCGTTACGCACCAACTCGCAGGCGAAGCGAAAATCCCGGCCGGACCGCTGCTGCGTACCGAACTGGAAAACCACGCCATAGCGTTTCACGGTTTCCCGCAACACCTGGGCGGCGCGAAAGCTCCAGCCGATGGGCTTCTCGTAGTACATATGCTTGCCGTTCCGGGCCGCCTCCAGGCCGATCAGAACGTGCCAGTGGTCGGGCGCCGCGAGGACGACGGCGTCGATATCCGGACGCGCACAAACCTCGCGAAAATCACCAAAGCACAGACAACCCTCGTTCCCGTAGTGCGCGTCAACCTGCGTCTTGGCTTTCTGTCGCTGTTTCTCACTGACATCGCAGACTGCCGTGACGTGTACGTCTTTCTGCCCTAAAAAGGCGCGCATGTTACCGGTGCCTTGAATACCCAAACCGATGCTCGCCATGACAATACGATTGCTCGGGGCGACCGTACCGGCTTTGCCCAAAGCCGATGAGCG
>JAFGTG010000447.1 GCA_016934255.1 Sedimentisphaerales bacterium | reverse complement strand
CGTCGATATCGCTACGTGCGAAACTACAGCCCGCATCGGCCGTGGGGCCAGCAATACACCTATCCCTTCCGCGTGATGCCGAGTATGAGCTCCTGGTATGAAGCGTATCGCAAAGGCCAATGCAATCCCGTTCAGGCCCGTTACTGGCAGGCCAAACCGTCCGAAGAACTCTACGATATCAAGGACGATCCTTTTGAAGTGAAGAATCTCGTCGATAATCCCTGGCATACGGCTCGACTCGAACATATGCGAGAAGCGCTTCGGAAAGACATTGTTCGCATGCGCGATACCGGCTTCATTCCAGAGGGGATGTATGATCGGCTCATGGGAGATAAAACGCTTTACGAATATGCACAAAGCGATGCCTATCCCATCGAGCGGATCGTGGACGTGGCTGATATGGCCACATCGCGAGACGTCTCGGTGATCGGGAAGCTGATGGAAGCGTGCAACGATCCACATCCCATTATCCGCTATTGGGGCGCGACAGGTTTCCTTATCTTGCAGGAGAAAGCCGCTCCGGCTAAAGAGAAGCTGAAAGAATTGCTCAAGGATGAATGGATGGATATTCGCGTCGTGGCGGCTGAAGCGTTGAGTTATCTTGGTGAAACAGACCTCGCTCTCGAAACGTTGGAGTCGATCATCAAGAACGAGCCGGAATATGTGGCGCTGGCCGCGATGAACGCCCTGGACTTCATGCAACAGGCCGGGCACGTTTCTCTGGAGCGCATTCACAAACTTCTCGGTAACACACAGTTCAAAGGCTATCCCGGTCGCATGGCCGACTACTTTTCAAAGAGGAGTCGGGAATGAGAACACCTGGTCGCAGCCTTGGTCTTATCCGGCTTGGCTAAGTGACATTTGTAATAGAATGTGCCGTTTCGATTCTCATCGGCTTATTTCGATGACTGCGACGTCCTCACCTTCGAGGATAAGGTTCGTTTGCCCGTCTCGCCAATCAATCGTTTTATTATGAACCCGTTCGTGTGAGACGACCGGTGCTTTTTGTTCCAGTGTAATCGTTGTATTTATCCGTTCGGCGCTATCGTTGAATACGGTGAGAAACTTATCGCCGAAGCGCTCCACATAGACGTGATTGTTATCTGAACGAGCCAACGTGACCGGTTCCCATCCTGCCTCGGCCACGAGTTTACACAGCGGGACATATTTCTTAAACAGATCCCTGTCGCGTTCATAGAGCTCGGGACGGGTAAAGTAATGGCCCTGCGAGGCGTTGTGACTGAAGAAGCCGGGAAACATCCCATAGGCGAGCGAGCGTTTCATGTATTTCTCAACCAGATCGTGGGAAAAATCCTCGAAGGCCGTGTTCATCAGGAAGCAATACGGCTTGCCTTTGGACAAAGATCGGCGGTAGAGCAGGTCGGTGTCGGACATCGGTTGCCACGTTCGACCCGGGTTCCAGTTGGTCTCGGTGCCTATGACGTCCAGCAGAGGCATCAACCAGCACAAGCGATACGGCGTTGAATTCGCCATCATCAATTTGTCCATTCCGTGGATATCGTGGGCCAACGCGCAGATATATTCAAAGACGATCAGCCCTCGGAGAATAGCCACTTTTCGGTTGTCGAGTGAAAAGGTCAAAGGCGTCTCGGCGATAGCAAAGTGATCCCGGCGGAAGTCGAGCTCCTCGGTAACATATCCTTCGCTCGAATCGATGTATTCGCCATCCAGGACACCTCCGGATCGTCGGCCATAAAGTCTCTCGCGAAGTTCCGGATTCCATTTGTTCTTGAAATCCGTCACCTCACCCACGACATTCGGCATGGAATTTATGCTCCAGACGGCGCCGTTGCACCAGGGGGTATCTCTCA
This sequence comes from Sedimentisphaerales bacterium, assembly GCA_016934255.1. Lineage (GTDB taxonomy): Bacteria > Planctomycetota > Phycisphaerae > Sedimentisphaerales > Anaerobacaceae > JAFGTG01. Next base: position 22,801 of record JAFGTG010000447.1, on the reverse strand, counting down.
TCTGAGCGGCAAACTGTCCCTTCCGATCGTGGAAGCCACTGGTAAAAAGCGCCATGGCTCGCGGATCTGATTTTTCGTCGGCGAGCCGACGGGCCTCGGATAGGGCGGCTTCAAGCGTGCGGGGCATAGTCTTCGGCATGGACATCCACCAGGTCATCGGCTCCGTATAGCGGAAGGTGATGATACCGTGTTTGTCGTCCCACGCGGTTTCATTCGTGCCTTCCTTGAATTTGAAACCGAAGTCTTGCCAGCCGTTGACGTCGCTGATTTTGGCGAAAGGCATCCACAAACCCTGGTCCGGCGTGCGGCATCGGAATTGTTCCGGAAAGATCTCATAGTATCGAGCGAGCGCCGCGCGAAAACCCCATTTCGGATCGAAGGTAAATTTGCAAAAACGCAAGCGGGCTTTGGGTTTCTCGGGTGCCAGGCCGATATCGTAAGCCAGGAACAATTCTCCGGAGCCGGCATTGTAGCCGACTCTAAAAAAGGCCGGTCGCGCCATGTCGATTCCGAGTCCGATCCCGTGTCCTTTTGTCGCTACGGCGGCGAAAGGATAGCGCGATAGTTGGCCGTTTGCTCCCGCCGAGGATCTGCCGGTGGTGATGTATTCTCTGTCGGGTTTGACGGCCAAAGTGCTCCGAAGGTTTTGCATCCACCGGCACTTGTCCCGCGACACCGGGATCGTATAGATCAACGTAACGGCTCTATCCTTGCCCGTCGTGTCGGAGACAGTCACGTCAAAAAAGGTTGCATCGTCCGTTTGCTCGGAACGATGGGTTGTATATTCAAGCTCCAGACCGAGTGCCCGGTTTTGGAATCGGATGAAGTCGGAATCAGCCGCTACGTCGCGAAGCTGGAAACCCTCGGTAGATTTTTCCTGCAACGAAACGGGCACTCCGTCAAACAAGCACGCACCCGCCGGTGGTCTGACGATATGCAATTCAGGTTCTCGAAACAAAGCCCTGCCGGGATGACGGCGAAAGAGCAGGTGAAAAGAGACGGATTTCACCGGCTTTTCCGGAAGTACGACGACCTTGGCCTGTTGCCAGTCGTGCGTTCCCACCTCGAAAGGGGCGGTCTGGCCCCAAAGGGGTTGGCCGTCGGAATAAACCAGGTCGAGATAAAGGGAATAGTCGCTGTTTCGGCTACCGTTCACATTCTCGGCCTTGCTCCAGGCCGTCGCCACAATGGGTTCGGGCCTGGTCTGGTTCAGGACAACCGTTTGTGAGATACCTCGTTGGGCGTGCGTATCCGCTGCATTGTCACAAACAAAGACTTCTGCACGGCGTTCGAAGCCCTCATCCCAGGGTTTCCATGCGTTTGGTTTGAGAAGATTTCCTCCTGTCTTGTCGGAGGTGAGGACTTTCTTTGCTACGGCGCCGTCGGAGAGGGCGCGTGCAGGTAAACAGGATAGGAGAACAAAGCAGACTGCCGAAACGAAGAGATTTTTCTGCATTTCACACCAACCTTTTCTAAACATATGTAATACTATATAGAAATTGTCTATCGGATTACGCTATCCACGCGCGTTTACGGTTCTTCGCAGCCGCGATGGCTTTGCGCGTAAGCTCCACGTCTTCTTCGATTTGAAAGTCGAACATACCCAGACAGACAAAATCGGCGCCGTTAACGAAGGCATAATTGAGTCCGTCTTCCGTATCAATGGCTCCGGCGGCCAGGACTTTGAAGGCGATCCAGGGCACGTTGACGTTTTCCATGAAAGCGATTGTCTTTTCAGGATCGTGGCAAAACATATTGTCATGGTATTCCGCGTGATTGGGGGAATTGGCCTCGTACATTTCGATAAAGCGTCGATTGATTCTCGGGTGCGCAGACCAATAGCGGTCGTGATGAAGAGTAATCATGTAGAAGTCCGGCTTAAGACCTTCTTTTTCGCTAAACATGATCGGTTCCAGCCGATGGGCGCAGATACCGACGGGAATATCGTATGTCTTCATGATCTCGAAGGCCTTGATGATATTGTCGTATTTTTTCTGGTAGTACCAAGTGTCGCTGGCACCGCCCCATAGATAAGCCGCATCCGCCCCCAACTCCAAATGCTCGACCAGTAATCTCTCGTACTTATCAATATCCGTCGTGATGACATCGGCAAGCCATTTCATCTTACCGCCCCATTCATCCCAGTATCGCGAGAGTCTGAAACGCTTGAAATTGTGATTCTTGAGAACGATGGTATTGATCCCGTGCTCCTCGCATTTCTTTAAGGTCATGAGCACTCGTTCTTCAGTATTGTAATGCGTCGCCAGGGCTTTGACGTAACTCAAATCTCTCGAATGCATATTCAAGCTGATGAGGTTGCTACCACAGATGAGACGACCAACGTTAAGGTTGCCGATTTTCCCAACAGGCATTTGTTTTTGTTTGGCGGCAACTTTCGGATCATTCAAATCCAAGACCTTGAGTCTTCCGTATTCTTTTTGATCAGCGGTCGTGATGATCGTGGGACCGGTCATCACATCCACGTCCGCTTGTGATTTTGTATTGGACGGTGTACAGGAAGCCACGCCCAGAAGGGGCAGGGCGCCTAACGTTCCGAGGACTTCTCTGCGGTTGGTGCGTATCATCGAACGTCTCCTATATACATATCGTTGTTTGCTTATCAGATGCGCCACGGCGAACGCATCGCACGGAAAAGCAGGCGATTGGCTGCTTCGTCGCCGATGAATTCCTCTTTGATCGGATCCCATTTCAACGACCGTTCTAATTTATATGCGATGATGATCAGATGTCCTAACGACGCGGTCCGATGACCGAGTTCCTCGTGGCAACTCGGTTTGCGGCGTGTTTTGATGCAATCGAACCAGTTCGCGTGATGGTTGTTCTCGCCGGGATTAACCTGGCGAGTCGTAAGTTTCATTTCATTGAAGAGGGACTCGGGGCCGCCCTCAATCGGTCCGCCGGTGGTCATGGATGTGACCCAGCCTCGTTCTCCGACGAATACGCCTCCGAAATTGCCCGCCAATCGGGCCGAAGCCGGAACGGCTTTATAAGCGTTCTTAACCATATTCCAGTTATGAACCATATGGAGAAGCGTCCCGTTAGCATACTTGCAAGTTAGCGTGGGATAATCGCCGCTACTTGGGTGGATGATCTCTACCGGCCCGCTATTCTCGATGCCCAGGGCGTACTGGATGACATCTGCACTATGGGAATGGTGCCATGTCACGGATGCAGCGCCGAAATCTTCACTGAAGGCCCAGGGCACAACACCGGGACTTGGATTCGTGTGATAGGCGCAATTGTAAGGATGCCAAAGGGCCGGGCCGACCCACAGGTTCCAGTCCAGACCTTCCGGCACAGGTTCGGCCGGCAGGGCGAAATGCATGGGCGCATATGAGCGACGGGATCGCTCGATATCGAGAAGGTGAGCATAGGGTTTGAGACGGGCGGCTCCGAGCGCACCCAAATTGCTCCATAATGTGAAAACGGATTTGACCTTGCCGAGTCCGCCGGAGCGCACAAACTCCACAACTTCTCGGATTGTCGGGATGGAACGATACTGCGTTCCCGTCTGGAAGACTCGACCGTACCTTTGTACGGTCTCGACCAGCCGGCGACCCTCCTGGACCGTGATCGAGATCGGTTTCTCACAATAGATATCCTTGCCGGCTTTGGCCGCGTCAATTGCGATCGGTGTATGCCAATGGTCCGGTGTGACGATCACCACGGCGTCGATATCCTGTCGCGCCAGTAACTCGCGATAATCATTATAAGCGGAACAGCCTTTATAATCGCCGCTTGAACGTTTGGCGGCATATGTCTGGTCCACGTGTTTTTTACCTTCTTCACATCGTGTACGATCCACGTCGCACACGGCCATCACCTGAACGTCCCGGTCGCCGGCCAGACGGTGAAGGTGGCCGCTGCCCATTATTCCTCTACCGATCAGACCGATAGTAATTCGTTCGCTTGGTGAAGCATTCGCTCCTTTTGCTAATGAAGGGATAATCCACGGTGTAGAAACAATCCCTGTGAAAAACATGGTCCGGCCCAGAAATTGTCGTCGCGTGATTCGTAAACTGTTTCTTGTTACGGTATTGTTGAATTGTGTCATAACCAACCTCACTTCGCAGGTAGCGCTATTACTTGATTCTCACATCTGGTACACATCATTCCACTTCCATCAACTGGTTGATTTTGAGTCCATCCCCTTTGCAAAGATCGCCCCATTGGTCGCGGTGACCTTGCCAATTGACAACCAAACCTTCCACAAGTACATCAACGTGATCGCTAATGTTGAAGATATCGGGTTGGGACCCATTGTATCGGGGCAATTCGATATTCAGCGTAATATTTCGTAGTCTCAATCCATCTAACGGAGCCTCCGCCAATCCTGCAAAAGCAGATGGTGCTACTGCACTTGTGGTGATGTTCTCAACCAGGCAATTGCGAACAGAAGTAAATCCGTCCCTCTTTGTGATCAAGAACTGGAAAGGGGCTCCCCCGGTCTCATGCGGCCAGTCTAACATAAGCATTCGTATATTACGCCAGGTGACGTTCTCAATTGGTCCGCCGTCGCGAGCATATAGAATAATACCCCGGTCACTATCGAAGACATCGCACCTCTCGAACGTAATATCGCGCATCAGTGCCCGGGTTTCTGTGCCTATTTTCAAGGCCGAAGCGTCGCTAGCGACAATTGAGTTGCGGACCGTTACACGTTCCGTTGAAAAAGGTGGTTTGCGTGTTTTGACTGCGATGGCGTCATCCTTGCTCATAATAAGACAGTTCTCGATCAGGATATCTTTGGCGCAATCGGGATCGATACCGTCTTTGCCGCTGAGGACGCGAACGTTGCGGCAGACGGCGCCTTCAACCAACAGCAGGTGAACAGCCCATGAACCGCAGTTGCGAAAGAGAGCGTTTTCAATGATGATATCGCGGCTATTCTCAGTCTGGACCAAGTGATAGTCGTAGCCGTTGCCGTCGAACGTACCAGGTCCGTAAATGTGAACGTTTTCGGATCCCCGGAGGTCGAGAAATGGGTCACCCTTGCCGACGTCAACTCCATCAGGGGCCTGGATCACTGCGCCCGGCGCCATATACAGCGTGGTACCCGAGGGAATCTTCAGTTTACCCGCCCGGTACACACCGGGAGGGAGATAAATATTTCCGGCCTTTTCGATAACGGTTTGGATCGTCTGGGTCTGATTCCTTTGGAGGTCGGAAAGAATTCCGTACTGACTGATATCCGTAACATCCGGCGCATTAGGGTCCATGCGATTAGCTTCAAGAATCCTGAGGTCGTCCACAATGAACAAGACAGTGTACGTGCCGGAATCGGGATTGCCCGATTCTGGTTGGCCGAGGTCTGGAAGCTGAAGGTAGTAGTGGCCCGGCCCCGGGAGCGCGAAGATGAGGCTCGATCCTGCCTTCTCGAAGGGGATGTCTCTGAGCACCGAGCGCAAGCGGGCCTGCCTGATCTGCGCATCGATCTCCAATTCGACTTCGACAGGCCCGTCGGCGGCAAACCACGCGTAGCTCACGTCGTAGTAGTACTCCGGACTCGTGCGAAAATACTCGAATCCGAGTGCCGTCCCGTTGGCCGTTCCCGAGATCCTTTCGTCGCTGCGAATGAGCGCTGAATTTGGATACAACTCTATCATCGTTCCGTTCCGCAAGACTGTCTGAATCGGTCGCACAATCGCCGCTTGCCGAGCTTTGCCCGTAGACTCCTTGACAGCTTCGATCTGTAAATGGGCGGCATCCGCTTTATACAGCTGCCCCTCACCCGGAACAACAGGCATTGGTTCTGCTGCGACGATTTCCGCTGTGATTTCCCTCTCCTGAACCCAATCTGCCATGTTGTCGGCCCGCAACGTTTCAAAGCTGACCGGGTCCATCCGCTTCCATTCGTCCAAGAAACTCGTGTCGCCCTCGGCGCCAAGCTGCAGTCCACAAGCTTTGGACAGATACGAGATCACCAGGGCGCCCTGCCTCAAATGCTCCCGGTACGCCCCCTTGTCCGGCAGGGCATCAATTTTGCCTAACATCTCTCCTGTCAACCGGTCCACCCTTGCAAACCAGTCGGCCGGGACGCGCCGGTCGCCGATTTTCCTCTTGCGGTTGATCCGCCCGTGATCGGTGACTTTCTCGCCGTTGTTCCAGTACAGATCGCGCACGAACCCGAATGAACTTTTGTAGAGATCGAAGGCAACCTGGTGTGACTCCTGCGGATAGTACAAGTCAACGTACTCTCGCAAAATCTCATCTGGTTCGGCGTTGGGGTTCTCTGCCAGTCGGACGAAGCAGAAGACGTTGATCCAGTTGCTCCACGGCCGTTCCGTGATGGCAAACTGGCCGGAATTCCAGTTGAAGCGCACCCCGATACGCTCCACACCCCGGCGGGCCAGTTCCCGAAAACGCGGTGCCCAATAGTCCCCCAGGTAAACCGGGAAGATATTGTGGGTCTCGTATTCCCGCCAGGCATCGAACTCTACCAGCAGTCGCGAGGGATCGTCCACCGCTTCGATGAACTCCTCATCCAAGTCTTTGACCACTCCGAAATCACCGTCGGTGTTCTTGACCGAGAACAACACATTCGGCGCATCGGTTTTGCCCAGGGTAGCTGGCGAGCCGAGAACACCTACCCGCTGCCAGGTGCGCATAAGGGCAAACCGCTGGCATCCATCCGAACATAGCGCGCGAGCCGTTTCGTTGTGGAACTTCAGCACCCCTTCTTTTTCTTCCAGCGCCCCGCCGGTCTCATCGGCCGTCACTTCAAATCCGGCCAAGTCCGGAAACAGAGCGATCAATTCCTTTAGTGCGTTGCGATAGGTCTGCCACGCCTGCGGCGTATCGCCATAAGGCACATCAACGCTGTCTGGCCACATGAACTCATTGCAGTGCAAATACACTTTGAGCCCCCGCGATGCCGCATGGTCAAGCACATTCTGAATCGCACTGCGAAGGTCCTTGTCCGGTTCATGACGGCCACCCCATGTCAGCAGTTCGGGAAATGCATCCTTTTGAAAAAGCAGATAGCTGGTGAAACCCAGTTGAGCTGAAACATCCATATTGCGCTTGATCTGTGCAACCTGCTGATCCAGCGAGAACTCGTCGTATTCCTTATGATAGCGCAGATTCCAGTGGTCGATAACCTGCAGGTCTTTGAACGCTTTCGGTTTGACGACTGGCATCTCCAGGGCTGGTGATTGCAACCGTGCCCCCCATAGAATCACTAAAATAACGAATGCTATTCGCTGAACCATATTTCTTTTTCTTTCTTTATAGACCTTATGTGGTTCACTTGCTTAGGTGGGAACTAATCTTATTAAAAAAATCTATGCACTTCGCTATTTCGGGCATGGATTCGAACCAGTTGTAGGAATATTCGAGGCCGAACATCGTGGGCTGGATACCCAGGCGATGGATTTCCCTGATGAATTGTTCGGTTTTGCCGGCACCGGTTCCCCAGGGGACATCATGCCCGTCCGGACTTAACTCGTGCACGTCATGCATCTGCACGGTGACTAAGCGATCTTTGAGGGTATTTATAGCTTCGATCGGATCGATGCCGGAACGCATCCAATAACCGAGATCGCCGCATGCCCCGATTCGTTTGCTCCGCCCCTGGCAGACCTTCATTACCCCTTCGGGACGCCAATAGATCGGGGAGCCTTTACGGTCATGATTGTGAATCGCCACGTTTATGTCATAGTCATCGCAAAACGTCTCGATAGTATCCAACGCCTCCGGCGCCGGTTCCGACATGAAGGTTTCGATACCGATCTTTCGGCCAAACTCGAATATTTTCCGGCAGCCGGACTCGTCGCCCGGAATCTGATGATAATAATACGTCAAGAGCCGAACGCCGGCGGAATCCAGTTTCAGCCGGATTTGTTTCAACTCGTCATCCGTGAGTCCAGGCTCGAAGTTTTTGGGAATATCTTTGCTGACTTTTTGGAAGCTCAAGCCGCCCATGTAAGGCAGGCCAAGCTGGGCAGTTTTATCGATGGCTTCGAAAAGTGTATATTTATGAAACGTGTATGCCTCGATACCCAAGCGCCAGCCGAGTTTTTCCTGTGCCTCGATAGCGGGGGTGAGTTTAGCGCTCGGGACCGTCGGTGCATCTAAGTCGCCCAGAGCGAACTGGGTCGCCGCGAGATAAAACTGCAACATCTTCGGGTCCCAGAAAACGTAGGGATTGTGCGCGATCGTACTGTAAAAAACGCGCCCCCGTCCGTAGTTCCGCACCCAAGCCAGGGCGTAGTCGTTGTCCTCACGGAAGCAATTGCCGCGGGGTTGTCCCTGGAATTTTGTTTTGTCGGTGTCGATGCTGAAAAGCACGCGAACCCGGTTCCTCGAATAAGGCCCGTGGACGCGAAAGAACTCATCCCGGTACTCGAAGCCCTTTTCGCCGAATGGTTGATTAATGGGGTGGTCGGGATCGTCGAGCTTGATAAAAACGTGTTCATCACTGTCGCGGTGATTCGCGCCGCGTGCGCCGAGCATAATGCCAAATTCCGGCCAGTCTTCATGGGCGCCAGGCCAGCGTGTGAACGCAACCGAGGTCCCGTGGACACCGAGCAGTCCGCCGCCGCCGTAGATCAATTCGAGCAGGCTTTGCCTGAGTGCGGGATCCTCGAAGAGATTGCCTACCGTGTTGTTCAGAAAAACGGCATCAAACTTATTGAGATTCTCAGGCTTGAAAACGGACGGGTCTTTGCTAATCACCGTCTCAAACGCACCCGTTCTCTCACCCATTAGTGTAAAAGCCGTATTGGCGGTGGGGATGGACCCGTGCCCGCCATATCCGACGTTGAGATCGAAGATCAGGAGTTTGCGAGGTTTGAGAGGCTTAGCGAAGGCTTGGCTTGGGATCGCCGCCTCAATACGTTGACGGTTTTTGGAATCGAGAGACGCTCTTGCCGTGCCGGCTGTAATCCAGTCATACGGTGTTGCAACAAGTCCGGCGGTAGCAACTAAATGTCTCAGGAAATCACGCCTTGTTTTGTTTGTTTTTTGTGTATGCATAGCAAAATGCTAACACAATTCTTCGAAATTGCAAGCTATGTTCTTCTCCGTATATCGTGTATAGTTTGCGGCTATGATAGGGATTCGACAAATGACAAAGGACGATCTTGGACTCGGAGTGCGATTGACGCAGGAGGCGGGATGGAACCATTTGGAATCCGATTGGTTGCGTTTTTACAATTTGGGATCAGAAGGTTCTTTTGTAGCCGAGTTTGAAGGACGTGCCGTCGGGACGACGATGACGTTTATCTCCGATCGCATAGCCTGGATTGCAATGGTCCTCGTTGAGAAGAAATCGCGGGGCAAAGGTGTCGGCACGGCACTCTTGAAACATGCCCTTGACTATCTCGAAACGCCCGAGATCGAGACGGTTCGTTTGGATGCAACCCATCTGGGCCGGCCTCTCTATGAAAAATTGGGCTTTATGCCGGAATACGAAGTGGTTCGTTTTAAAGGGATCGCACCACAATTGGGTGGCAACCTGAAAGCCTTATGCTGTGGGGACAGTGGGTAACAGGCCATCCTCAAGCTGCGCTTGAGGATGCCACCATTCCGCGAAAAAGACTCATGTTTGCGATATATCTCCGCACCTCAGACACGCCCTATTCTTCCACTCCCTGTCCGATATTGACTGTTTGCACTTGGGACAAAGGAATGGCTTAAACATTAGGATCAATAGCGCTGGGAGCGGAAAGAGTCCTCCAATCATACCCCATGCCAATCCCCACCGATTCTTGCGAACTGCCAACAAGCCAATAATTGTTGCAGAAATAGCGTAGAGAACAAAGCTAACGATGATCTTGGCTACCATAGATTGACCTACAACGATGAGTGAGACGAGATAGTAGATTATGCCTGCTAAAGTAGCGCAGATGGAAACAACCATTGCAATGTTCCAAACGAGGGCTCTTGTTCCAGTCGGTTTGTTGTCGCCGAGATACCTCTTGCTATTGTTAAGAATGAAAAAGGCGATAAATGCGATCGGTAGCATCAGGCCGCAAATCGCCGAGGCTGGGATAGCGATCCATGACCCGATATATGGCCAGAGCACCACGCCTGCGACACCCGCCGGTGCGGGAATTAGACATGCAAGCCTATAGCGCCATCCGCCGGGTTCGACGCCAAATATCTCGCAGGCGGCAAATCCGCAAATGAGCATGTGCATGGTAATCGAACTTAGCGCCATCCCGAGTATCCCCAGTCCAAAAACGATCCGCGAGAAGAACACACCTAATCCCGCCGACTGGAGCATCGCCGCGGCCCCTATAGGTGAGAGTTTTGTGGAGCCCGACGCGAATTGCACGGGGTCATAGATCGTGCACCCGGTGGCGATCACCATCAGCGACGTTGCAATGCAGAATGGCAACAGCATCCCGGTCACCAGATCGAAGCCGGACAGACCCCGGTGTTCCTTTCCCCAACCACGTGCGAGCAGGGTATAGGGAAAGAGGAACGTGGCGTTGATGCCGGTGGCGGCGCTGAAAGCCGCCATGACGATCGAGACACCCCGCTGGTCCGTCGGGATGTACAATGGTAGAAAGCCTTTGAACAGCCTGCCCCACTCAACACCGCCTTCGATGGCCCGACGTACGATGACGATTGTAAAAGCGACGATAATCATCCAGACGAGGCCTTTAAGAATGCGTTCGTACAGTCTGATGCCTTTATGTCCGCTGCTATATGTCCATACCACCAATGTCGATATGGCCAAAACAATCAGGCCGATAACAATCAACAGGATAATCTGTGCTGCAGCGGATGGAGGCGTCCAGCCCGTTGTGGCCTTGATCATATCATCCGTCATACCAGCGGCTAAGGCGTATTGCGGCAAGTGCCAGATCATCGTTGCCAGCAGCGCGCCGATGGCCCAACTCCAGCCTACAACCGGATGGATGTAACGTTTCATCGCGTGAAAGGGACGCACACCGGTCGAGAGCGTTTGATACGCCATCGCCCAGAACATGACGATACCCAAACCCATCGCCAGCGGCTGTACCCATAACAATCGATACTGAAGAAAAGCCCCGGCGAAAAGCGAAGCTATCGCGCTGCCGCTTCCCAGCACTAAGGCGCTTTGCAACCAACCCGGCCCCGTTTTGGCCAAATACCCTTTCCAACGTTGTAAGCGAGGTTTGCTTGCGAGTGCTTCCAGATCAGCCTTTTCTTGGGCAATGATGTCCGGCGCCGATGCGGTAAACATCGGTAATCCTTTTACCAAATTATCGCTCGTCGAGTTTTGGTCATTTTTCATTATTGCACTTTTCTCCTTTTTTAGTCACAAACCATCCAGTATCGGCCTGCTGATTGTAACACTCTTGCGGAGAGGCCGTAAAAGCTCTGGAGAAGTTGTGGAGAAACTACGTCTTCTTTCAGGCCTTGCTCAATGATCTTTCCGTTGGAAAGTGCAAGGACTCGGTCAAACACGGGCATAATCTCCTCGATATGCTGGGTGACGAGGATAAGTCCCATCCTTTGTTGCTTTTCAGCTAAATGCTGGATCGATTGCAAGAGCATCTCGCGTGCTCCCGGGTCGAGGCCGGCACACGGTTCGTCGAGGATCAATAGTAAAGGCCGGGCCATACGGGCCCGGGCGATAAGCACTCTTTGCCTTTCCCCTTGTGAAAGCGTTCCGAACTTCTGGTTGGCGACGTGGGCGCAGCCCATTTCGGACAGATATTCGCGGGCCTGGACGAAGTCGTCCTTTTGCGGTTCTTGCCCGGCGAACTCACAAAGTCCGAGTTGTGCGAATTTACCTGAGACGACGGTTCGAGTGACATTTTCACCGTGGGGAATTTGTGAGGTTAGCGATAGGGTTGCCCAGCCGATACTTTTTCGTAGTTCCCTCAAATCCACAAGCGTTTGACCGTTTCGATATACCGCGCCTCCGGCGTTGGCCCAAATGTACCCGCAGGCGATTTTTAGCAAGGTGGTCTTTCCGGCTCCGTTAGGCCCCATAACGACCCAGTGCTCTCCCTTGTTAATCTGCCAGAAAACGTGATCTAAAATTATCCTGTCGTTGATCTTATAGCTCACGTCACGAATATCAAGTATGGGTGATTCCATAAAGCCAAGTACCTAGTTCCTGTGATAGCAGAGATTTTTCGATGACTACTTTACCATCCGACTCGAAAGGGCACAACTTTAATCGTGGGGGGAGTCAAAAACAGGTAACCATCCCGATATATGACAGTACTGGAAGAAAAAATGGAATGGAGGTATAATGGCCCGCAAATGCAATAGATTCGTAAAGCATTGACTGTTATATCATTATATATGACACGCGGATTGAAAAATAGATGGATTGTGGCCGGATTGTTTGGCGGCGTTGCCGTTATTGTCGGATTGTGCTATGCGTTGAATTCTCCCGAAGCCATCAAAGACTATGTTGAAGTCGGGACTCAACCTAAAATCAGTCCGGACTATTCGGATATTGTCATCCCGGCTAATATCGCTCCACTTAATTTCACAATTCTCGAAGAGGGACAGCGCTACTTTACCAGGATTCACGCGGGCGGTGATGAGTCAATAAGCATTTTCAGCAAGACAAGTCAGATTCAAATTTCTCCAAGAAAATGGTGGGATTTACTCATATCCCATCGGGGCCGTAAGGTCTTTTTTGAGGTTTATGTGATGAATGCCAAGAAGGAATGGCGGAAGTTCCAAAGTATATCGAATACTATTGCTGAGCAAGATATTGACGGCACCCTTGTCTATCGGCGTATGTTGCCCATTTATAACTGGTGGAAGGATATCGGGATTTATCAACGTGACCTGGCAACCTTCGATGAATCACTTGTCATGCACGGCCGGTCTTTTAATGGGGGGTGTCTGAATTGCCACAGCTTTGTTGGCAATGATCCCGGCACGATGACGATCGGATTGCGCAGCGCATCCTATGGAAGCTCCACGTTACTGGCTCGTGATGGTGAAGTCCGTAAGATCGGCGCCAAATGGGGTTATACGGCGTGGCACCCGAACGGCAAATTAGCGGTGTATTCGATCAATAAAGTCCGGCAATTCTTTCATGCGGGCCGGATGGAAGTGCGCGACGTGATCGATCTCGATTCGGCTTTGGTCTGTTACAAAGTGGAAGAGCAAAAGGCGATCAGCCCGCCTCCTTTATCAGATAAGAATCGGCTCGAAACGTATCCAACCTGGTCGCCGGACGGCCAGTGGCTCTACTTTTGCAGCGGACCCATCTTGTGGGAGGATCGAAACAAAGTACCACCTGTAAATTATAACAAGCTCAAATACGATCTATGCCGAGTCCATTACGATGCCCAAACCAATCACTGGGGGGACGTCGAGACGGTGTTATCCGCTGAGAAAACGGGCTTGAGCATTATGCTGCCTCGAATTTCGCCGGATGGCAGGTTTTTGCTTTTCTGTATGTGTGAGTACGGTTGCTTTCCTATTTATCAAGCCAGCAGCGATCTATATATGATGAATCTTTTAACGCATCAATATCATAAACTCACTATTAACAGCCCGTATTCCGAATCGTGGCACAGTTGGTCGAGCAACAATCGGTGGATTGCATTTAGCAGCCGGCGCCGGGATGGTCGGTTTACACGGACGTATCTCAGCTATGTGGATCGTGATGGCACGGCGCATAAACCGTTTATTTTGCCGCAGCGAGATCCAACGTATTACGATTCACAATTGGAAACATTCAGCGTTCCGGAACTGATATCCAGTCCGGTGAAGGTCGGTCAACGCGCGCTTGCCCGAGCGGCCCGAAGTGACGATTGTATTGGAGTTGACGTTCCAATAACAGGCGCCACGCCGAAAACCAAAGGATCCGATCCCTGGCAGGAGCGTGAATAGGAGTTACTGGCAATCCATGGTTCAGAAGGACGAAAAGATATTATGGAGCAAAGGGCGATTGGCGCTCGGCCTAATCTTCTTTTTGCTCTGTTATGCGTACTTATGGATTGTTGTCAAACCGCACTTAATCTATCACGGTTATGGTACGCTCATTCCTGATATCCCTGAGTTTGTGACCGGTTGGCGATTTTGGGTGGATTCATTAAATACGCCCGGCGGATTGGTTCAGTATCTGGTTGGTCTTTTTTCTCAAGGCTATTACGAATCGTGGCTGGGGGCGCTGTTTATCGTATTGATGGCCTTATGTCTTTATGCGCTTTCAAGATGGCATTATGCTTACATTCATCATTCCGCTTCAACGGTCTTACCTTTTTTCCCGGCAGTCATGATCGTTCTTATCTACAACCATTACGATCATCCGCTGGCGGCGTGTTTAACTTCGTCTGTTGGATTATTGCTTTCGCTGATTTTCGAGAAAATACCCATACGCAGAATCCCCGCTCGCATGGTTGTTTTCTGTCTCATGGCGGTGATCGGCTATTGGTTTGCGGGCGCAGGAAGCGTCTTTGTTTTTTCGCTCTTGACCATCATTTATCTGCTTTTCATTCGTAAGCATTGGATTCCGGCTGTACTTACTTTTCCAATCTTGGCGGTGATCATTTGGAGTCTTGCTGAATATATCTTTATCCTCTCACCCAAACAGGCGTTTATTATATTGATGCCTTTTCCGGACATGACGGCGGATGTAAGGATGCTCTCGAAGATTTTGAGTGTCATGCTGTATATCTTCATACCGGCGACAATACTACTCATTTGCTTTTGGAAATCGGTATTCGAAAAAGACCACATTATTCATCCCAAAAAGACAAAGATCACCAGCAAGAGGAAAGGGAGGACCTTGATGCGTTTCGGAAAACGATTATTACCTTTGATTCCGATGGTTGTGTTAAGTGCCGGTTTGTATTTCAGCTATGACGGAATCCATAGGCAGATCGTCGAAATGAACTATCTGTCTCGCCTGGAACGATGGTCCGACGTTCTCGAACTCGGGCGTCGTTTGCCGAAGAATATCTATAATATCTATTGCAATCACGACATCAATCGGGCGTTGTATCATGCCGGCCGGTTGGGATACGATATGTTTTGTTTCCCGCAAAATCCCCATGCCCTCTTGCTCACCCACGAGCAGGAGGAGTCGTCGATGACCCAGTTGAAAATGTGCGATACGTACATCGAGCTGGGAAATATGAACTATGCCGAGAAGCTGGCGTCGGAGTTTTTAGCCGCCGAGGGGCGTTTGGGCATGGTGCTCGAAAAGCTGGCCTGGATCGACATCATCAAGGGACAGGAAGATACGGCTCGGATATACCTCAATGGACTGAAGAAAGATTTGATATATCGTGACAAAGCACAATCGATGTTACGCGGCTTGACGAACGGATTCGAGGAGAGCCGGGCGGCGACGATTCAGAGGATTGCTTCGTGTATTCGAAGAAGTGACAATCCCAGGCTTTACACGGAATCCATCGAAGAAATGCTGACGGGATTGCTCAAACAGGATCCAAATAATCGAATGGCCTTCGAGTATCTTATGGCGTGTTATCTGCTGGCGGGGGATTTGAAGAATATAGCCGTGAATCTTACAAGTCTTACAGATCTCGGTTATCAGGAGATTCCCACCCTTTATGAAGAGGCCATGCTTATCTATCAGGGTATGTATGGCCGGGAGCCGGACTTGGGCACGTTTGAGATAAAACCTGAGACGATTGAGCGGTACAATCGATTCGTGCGAATGTACAATTCGATGCAACCTCAGAACCGCCAGATAGTGCTCCAGCAACTAATCCGGGAGTTCGGAATGAGTTACTTCTTTTATTACCGATTTACCGTTTCGAGTCCAGCCGGGACATCTCAGCGATGATGTCGAATTAATATTTTAACTGGCTGGCTTTGGGGGTGACTGTGTCCATATTCGGTGTCACATCGACGGTCACGTTGCCCATCGCCCAGGCCAGGCCGCCTGCGATAATGCCCTGGACGCGCGCATTGGTCCAGATGTCGTCGCGATGGCCGAAGGAGGTGTAGAAAACACGTCCTTTGCCGTGTATGCGAGCCCAGGTGGCAGGGAAGGGCGGGCGTTGATAGCAGTCGCCTTTCATGCCTTCATTGTCTTCGACGAGAATTACGTGCAGGTCCTTGGCGAAGTTCTTGAGAGTGTACCATTCCTCTTTCAGCTTCTGAACGTTGCCGAAGTCTCTGACGCCAGGAAATTCGGGCGAGACCGTTCGTATTGTCGCTTCCTGTTGGGCACCATGGACGATGAATTCACCGCCAATCATGGCGATATAGGGATCAATTTCCGTTTGATTTTCATCTCTGGGACCTTCGGAATGAAAAGAGTCCGTTGCGGCGTGGAAGCCGACGAAACCTTTGCCTTCGGCAATCGCTTGCAGAAGCTTGTTCTTACCTTCGGGCGTCATGGGTGGCGTTTTCGCTTCATTCGGCTCGGTGAGAACGCCGCTCGTGTAGAAGGCGATGGCGTCGTACTGATCGAGATCGCCGTCGAAGACCCGGCCGTCCTTTGTGCAGACGACTTCGAAACCATAACGTTGGCCCAGCTCGGTGAGGATTCGATCCGAGATGCTGGGCTTGCCGTCCTTAACTTTGACGGCTTCATGCTCATAGCCGGCCGAGCGCGTGAAATAAAGGATTTTTTGTTTTTTCTTCTCCGCAGCGGCGACCCAGTTGAGTGGAAAGGCCGAAGCGGCCAGCGCGACACCGGTTGCCCGTAGCATGTCGCGTCGATCTATTTCAGGTGAGTTTATTTTCGTAATCATTGGTTTTATTCACCTCCAATATGTCTTAGTCATTAACTTGTTGTTTAAGTACACACGTTATCTTCCAAATTCCGGTGAGAATGTCCACTAAATTCCGATTTGAAATTCACTTTCAGACCTTCGTCTAAAGACGACTTTTGTTATTGACAGATCTGCATAAGCGTAATATATCATTTGTTCTTGAGAATGATTTTATAGAAATTTTGGAGAGCGATCATGAAAATACTGTATGGTGTCTTTCTTAGCATTGTTCTATTTTGTGCATGCGCGGGGAGAGCGGAAATAATGGCACCTCATACGTTGCTTTTTAGTCCAATCACACCGGAATATTTACAGGATACAGCCGGGCAATGGAAAGCGACGGGCTTCGATGGATTTTTGTTTTCGGGCATCATGCGAAACTGGTCCGATGATATTTGGGCGACCGACGGCGACGGAACGACTCGCGGCGAGGACGATCAAACCTTCAAGCGAATCAAAACCTGCAATGAGGAATGTCTCAAGCAAGGAATCAAGGAGAATTTTATTAAGGTCGCGTTTTACAGCCACGTCCCTCTCTGGACCGATGATGTCGCCTGGGAGAAGTGCAATCAAAATTTTCGCGAGGCCGCTCGATTTGCCAGGATGGCCGGCTGCCGGGGCGTCGCGCTCGATATTGAATATGTGGGCGAACAATACGACCTGGATTGGAAAGGCTATGATTATAAAGGATATACCAAGACCGAGCTGCGCGACGCTGCCGTTAAGCGAGGCCGGGATATAGTACGGGCTATGCTGGATAGCTATCCGGATATGGTGTATCTTACGTTGCCTGAGGGAATTCGCTATTACGGGCCATTGGCGACCGATCTTTTTGTTGGAATGGTCCAGGGCATGGCCGAGGCGGACGCGCCCGGCGGGCTTCATCTTCTGACGGAACATTCCTATCAAATGGTCTCGGCGTTGGGTCTGATTCATTACGTTCACAATCTGGAGATGGAGATCTTCAACCATTTGGATAAGTCCTCGGCGGAGTACTGGAAAAAGAAATGCTCCATTGTTCTGGGAGGTTGGCCGCTGGGTTATTATCGTGACATTTTAGACGAGGCCGGCAACCGATTAGGCTATAGCGGCCGGGTCGAAAAATTCGGCAACAAGATCGTCGGTTCGTATGCGGACAAGAGCAGCAATTATTCGCCGGAGGATTTTCGCAATCAATATGCCGGGATGTTATTGGGCGGTCGAAAGTATTGCTGGATCTACGGTCACGGCGCCACGTGGTGGCACTTTACGGAAGCGGACGTGGCGCGATACGGTAAGGTGAGCAACTCCACGTTGCCGGTGGACGAGCAGTTGGATGCTTTCAAGAGCGTCCTAAATGAGAAATGGATGTCTTCCGAGCGAATACAGAAGCTGAGTGACAAGATCCGGCGATACGAATCGGAAGAATTTATACAAATGCTGGGTTTTGTCGAGCGGTTTAAGGTGATCGGCCCGTTCGGTGGTCGAGGTACCGATTGCTTCAATACGGTCTATCCTCCCGAACGCCGGATCGATTCGTTGGATTGGCGCACGGTTTCGACCGATTCGACGGGATACTTGAACTTCCTGGACCATTTGTCGCCGACGGACTGGGTCTGCGCCTATGCGTATTGTGAGGTCATCAGTCCACAAGCTCGTTCGGCACAAATCCGGCTGGGCACGAACGACACCGCGACGCTTTGGTTTAATGGCGAGAAGATTCTTTCCAAGAATGGGGAACGTTCCGCCGCGCCGGACAGTGATATATTGCCCATCCAACTCCGAAAGGGCGAGAATGCAATTCTCATCAAAGTCTGCAATACCGAGTTCAACTGGGGTCTGTATCTGCGCATCTCAGACCCCGAGGGTACTGCCTTGAAAGAACTAACATTCCAGCCCTAATAAAGCCGGACACATCGTTTCGGTTACGGTATCTGTTCCTTTCTTTACGGATGTTACCAGCGATGATCGAACACGATACTCACCAGGTGAGCGACGTCATCTGCGTTTAGTCGAACGTCGTATTCCAATGAAAGCGTCGTGTTTTCAAAGAGCTCCGTTTTTATTCCCGTACCGAGCACGGCGCTGTCGCGAGACAATTCCGAATCGTTGACTTTGAACAGCACGCCCGGGTTGGTGACGAACGCCGCATCCACGGAGCCTTGTATGTCGTCGAACTCGTGCACCCATCGGCCCCGCACTTCCCATAGTAACTTTCTGCTATCGTATTCGCTTGATAGATCCTTAAATATCCTCGCACCCAAGGCGCTCTTGAATGAATTAAAACGCTCGGTGTCGAAGGTCAAGGCGCTGGGGCCGCCCGTTTCGGAATAGCTGTCCAGGTTGAGGGACGACCATTGTGCGGCGATCAGCGGATTAATCTTCCAGCCGCTGGGATTTTCCCAGTTCATGCCTGTCTCGATATATCCGGCTATATCGTAGCCGTCCAGATCGCCCTTCAGATGCTCGCCCGTGAAATTGATATAGCGATCCGTTTCGTACTCCATCCCGGCATAGGTCAGCATGGCCTGGGTGTACCAGGACCCCGGTGACCACCGGCCGTAAAGACCGAGGTAGATGCCGTCCGTATCGGTTTTGTCCCTGGAGTTGTAATAGTCGATTTGTCCGCTGGAGTAGCCGGACGTGATACCCAAAAGCAGTTCTTCAGTCACGTAATGATCGATGCCCACGCCAAGGCCGTAGGTGGTATATCGATATCCGAAGACGCCGCTCTCGGAATCCCGATCTCCGAAAAGGCCGTATTCTTTGATCCAGAGTCCCCAGGGCGCATCCCCGAGGATATTTGTGCCGTTGCCCAGGGCAATGGTCCGTCCGGAGGGACTGACGTCTGTGGTAACGTCCATACCCGTCATCGGGTCGGAGCCCGCCATCGCTAACAACGGTCCGTTGCCCAGGCTATTTGAATTGCCAAACGATCCGCGCTGCAGTCCGCCTGAGATGACGCCGATGTAGTTGGAGGTCATTGATGTTGTGACTGGTCCGAGGGTTGGCCGGGTTTGGCCGCAGAGTTCGTCAAAAGCACTGCGCACCTGGTTGAAATTCGCCAGACCTTGTAACGCCGCGGTATTGGTGTTGCCGCCCTGGTTCGTCGCGATAAATTGCAGGGCGTTTCCGAGGTTTCTTTGGTTATCTGTATAACAGATATTCGGATCGTTGAACGCCATCGCCGAGATGTGCAGCCAAACCGAGTTCGGGTCGTATCCCAATCCGGCATTCGCCACGGATTGGACCATGGCCGTATTTAGCACGTCGAATGTGCCCTCCACGGAATCGGCGTTGATGATCTCGTAATCATGTGCGCCGACAATCGTATCCACGGCAATAGCCTGGACGGTACCGCCGTTAATGGTGACATCTCCGTTGACTTTAAGTAGGTCGCTCGTGTCATCGTTGGAAATTTCGACAGCGAACGTGCTATTGGGCTCGAAGACCACGTGGCCGTTGACGGTCAGTGTCCCGATGGAGTTGCCCGGCGAGATCGTACCGGAATTCAGGAGAGTCGTCGGCGCCGTTATATTCACGGTACCGTCGCCGCCCAAGAGACCTGTATCCCACACGTAGAGTTCGTTGCCGACATTGACCACGCCGCCATCGGAGACAAGGACACTTCCGGGTCCCATATTGTCCGGACCCACGCCGCCGATGTGAAGGTTGTTGAGGACCTGCAGGGATGAGTTGTCGCCGGTGACTAAGACGGTGGCAGTGGGGTAGTCCTGGGGATCGACGCCGTTGACGTCGGCCCCGCCCACCGTCGCATCCGTTGTAGTCACTCGGCCTCCGTTGGAGATGGTCAAGTGGCCGTTTCCACCGATACCGACGCCCAATGTACCGTTCGCTTCATCTTCGTCGTTAAGCTGCCAGAACGAATCGTTACCGTCCACCGTCGCCACGCCCGTGCTGTCCAGGTCAAAACCGATCAGTCCGAGCGTGCCGTTCACACCGCCGCCGTTCTGGACGTTCAAGGTTCCCGTTCCGCCGGCTCCTACGACCAGGGAGGGAGCGTCCAACAGCGATCCATCGCCCGTCACGGTAACGATCCCGTTCGGATCAACGCTCGGGTTATTAGGATCTATCTCCAGTTCATCGAATGGGGATCCACCAATCAGGACCATATTCTCGGAAGCCACTTGACCTCCATTGCGAATCGTCAAAAGTCCGTTCCCGTACGTACCCACACACATTCCGCCGTCGATTGCCCAGAGAGAGCCCGGTCCATCCACGGTGGCCCTGCCTGTACCGGTCGGGATGAAGTTTGGATCCGCTTCCGTCCAAATCACATCGAAAGGCATTCCGCCGAGGTAAGCAGCGCTTGAAAAGACCTGGCCGCCTCCATGGACATTCAGGGTGCCGTTGCCCCACCCGCCGACGACAAGGTCACTCAGATTGAACCAGAGAGAACCGGGGTCATTCACATCAACCACGCCATTGACGCCTGGGGCGGCGCCGATAAAGGCGGAGATATCCATGACTTTCCCGCCGTCGTTGATGGATAAGGTTCCATCCCCCGAAAAGCCCACTTCGAGATGCCACAGGTTCCAAAGAGCGCCTTCGCCGATCACCGTGGCCGAACCTGTGCCTGTATTCAAAGGAGTAATCGGAGCCAGGTACTCGGCAATTGTGTTATAATGGGGATCGTACCCGCCGATGACGCCTTGGAAAGCATTCACGACACCTCCGTTCGAGATCGTGAGTGCACTGCCGGTACCCGTCGCCCCGACGGTCAATGTACCGCTGCCAAAGTCTCCGTTGTCGCCGACGACAAGAAGAGCATTCGGATCATTGACGATCACCTGTCCGCCGTTGGAGATGATCACTTCGCCGTCCCCTTCGCCTTCGAAATCATGAGGACCAATGCCATTAATCAGTAACGTCGATCCTGCTCCATCGACGTTGACCAAGCCTTTGCTGCCTTCCAATTCGCCGACGATAGCGGCATCGGTGGAGACCACGCCGCCGTTGAGGATGTTCAGGGTTCCATCACCGCTATAGCCAACCAGAATTGTATCATTGCCTAAAGGTGCGTTTATGAGTTCAGAACCCTCGCCGGTCACGGTGACCGTGCCGGTGCCGTTGGGATCACCCCATTCGCCGATTTCGATATCGAAATCTTCCGTATCGAAACCGCCAATGAATAACGTCTCGTCAACGACAACCTCGCCGCCATCGGAGATGGTCAACGTTCCCGTACCATAACCGCCGACAAACATGTTATCGGTATTTTCCCAGATCGAATCGTCGCCATCCACCGTCGCCGTGCCGATGCTGTCCGGCATCACGCCAATTCCCGTCGAGTCGCTGAGCACTATACCGCCATCGTTGACGTCCAGTGTGCCCACACCGGAATAACCCACGTAAAGGCTCGTTGATCCTGTAATTTGCAGTAAAGAATCCTCGCCCGTGACCGTCACGGTGCCCGTTCCGTCGGGAATTGCACTTTCCTGGTTCCAGTCCGTTTCGGTGCCGAGTTCGTTCGGCTCGGCGCCGCCGATATACAGATCCTCCGCGTTCACTTCGCCTCCGTCCGCGATGGTTAAGTGGCCTTCGCCCCAGGCCCCTACGATCAGCGTACCGTCCAGGTCATCATCAAAGGGATCGTTCGCATCCCATGCGGTCCACGTCGATCCAATGCCGGTGACCGTGCCTGTGCCGATACTGTTGGGTCCGAGGCCGATAATACCCAGGTTATTGTTCACGACTCCTCCGTCCGAAATCTCTAACGTGCCGGTGCCGCCGGCGCCGAGGGTCAGGATTTCATTGAGCCACGTCGAACCGGCGCCGGTGACCGTGGCGGTTCCCGTGCCCCCTTCGTGAATGGTTGCTATTTCGATCTCGCCCTCGTCCTCAAAAGACGCATATCCCCCGATGTAGCTATCGACGGAGTTCACATCCGCACCGTTCGAGATGGTCAACGTGCCGGTGCCTACCGGACCGACATAGAGTGTGTCGTCTCCCGTGACGTTGAGCGTCGAGCCCTCGCCGGTCACCGTCACCGTACCGACGCCGTTGACGGCTCCGAAGTCAGCCACCATATTGGGATCGAGCTCGACATCGTTTACGTCGAAACCGCCGATCCAGGCCGTCTCGGCCGTGACATCACCGCCGTTTGAAATCGTTAAGTT
>JAFGTG010000446.1 GCA_016934255.1 Sedimentisphaerales bacterium | reverse complement strand
CGTAGTGAGCGTGGACAATATCGGGCTTGAGTTTTTTTATTAGCCTTCGGGCTCGCAACATGCTGATCGGGTATTTCCACTTGCCTTCGGTTTCGGAATATCTCTGGCCAAGCCCGACGTTGTACGTCGGTACGCTGCGCTGCGGACCAGGGGACATGGCGATAAAATGGACGTCGTGGCCGGCCTGCTTGAAATAATCAAGATAGGGGCCGATATGTGTGAATGTCCCCATTGAGATAAAACAAATGCGCATGTGTCACACTACAATTATGATAACGAGTGAGTTTGTGGATAGGTTACACATGGGTGGCAGCCTCAAGCGTAGCTTGGGGATGGCTTTTCCCCACCATTCCTTCGACTTCGCTCAGGACAGGCCCCAAAGCCTTCGGCTTTGAGGCTGCCACCCGTTCCATTTTTTATCCACGTGAATTAGGTTGACGTTTGGCACGATAAAATTGAATCCGCGTGTGCAACGAGTTGCACACCCTACGAAATTTTACTTAGGCACTCTAACAAAACCACCCCCTTGTCACCCCTTCGACAAGCTCAGGGCAGACTCTGAGCGGAGCGAAGGGTCTCAATTAACCCGTAAAGACTCAGATTCTTCGCTCCGCTCAGAATGACAAAATCGTAGAACTGTGGTTTTGTTAGAGTGCCTTAATATTTCACGATAGACCCGGAGTGTTTTTTCACAAGCGATTGAGGCAGAGTATCTGTCCTGGGCTGTCTCCTTGGCAGACTGTCCTATCGAGCGAGCAAGCGTCTCATCGAAGAGTATCTTCAAGATGGCGTCGCTCATACTCTTGGTATCGTAAGGATCGATCAGTAGTCCCGTTTTTTCATCTTCGATCATTTCTGGAATGCCACCAACGTTCGAGGCGACGACAGGGACACCCGCGGCCATGGCTTCAGCGATTGTCAGCGGGGCATTCTCCTGAAATGAAGGAACAACCAGGCAGTTCGCTTTGGACAGCTCGAGTTGCACTTCATTAATGCTGATGTTGTCGAGGAAGTGTACTTTATCTTTCAGGCCGTTTGTTTCGACCTCTTGTTTGCACGCTACGAGATAGTCTGCTTCCGGTGTCCCGGCAATCCGTAGCTGTGCGTGGGGAAGCTGCTCTGCAATAAGAGCGAATGCTTTAATCAAACCGAGAATATTTTTTAACGGTCTGATTCTGGCGCAGCAAAGGATTCTTCTCGGCTCGAGTTTCCATTCGATGTTAAAATATGATTCGGCCACGGGATTTTCGATCCGCCAGATTTTGCGATAATTGTTCTCCGGCAAGAATTGTTTCGTATATTTGCTTATGGCAATCACATGTGAAATCCGACGGCGCGCGTACGCTTCTGTGAGCTTCATGAACAGCCGTCTTGGCTGGCGAATGAAACTCCATCGACTGTCCCATTTGGCATCTTCTTCTGCGATGCCGTGTATAGTCATAACGCTCGGTCGGTCGCAGTTTGCCGCTAAGAACGTGAATCCCTGAAAATGAACAATATTCGGATTAATTTGTCTCAAAAGCGATTGGATTTGTCGTTTACCAGAGAAAATATAGTAGAGCGTTCCGGGCAGGAATTTCCACAGTCCTTGTTTTGCCAACCTGTAAACCGTGACGTTCTCCCATTGCTCGGGTTTCGTCCGGCCGGAGTGATTTCCCAGCGCTATGACCGTCACCTTCAGATCGGGCTGCTTCCTGAATTCTTCGACGAGATATCTCGCCGCACCCGCCACGCCGCCGTCGATGCGGTGCGGATCGTCCGGGAAGACGGTCACCATCGCGACATGCATCGTCGAGGTCGTCTCAGGCAAACTGCTCTTGCAGCACAATGTCGTCGTCGTATTCGTCATACGCCGGTACGTTATCTTCCGTCGGAGTGTAGAACGGAGCTACGTGCTCGCTCGCTAAAACAAAAGCGAGGAATACCCAGTAGTGTTTCTGGTAGAGTTGTCCGACGTTCAGGCCCATCACCAACAGGTACGTTAAAATGGCCCGGGCGTAAAGCTTCTCAAATCCGAGCGGGATGCGTTTGACGGTGAGCATGACCAGGATCACGAACCATGTAAAGAGAATCGCCCCGGGTAGGCCATAGACGCCGAGCGCGAAGAAGAAATCGTTATGCGGAAGAATGGTGAGTCCGCTTTTCTCGAACCATCCGTAGAAGCTTGTTCCGATGGGATTTTCGGTCACGCACGTGAGGGCTTTCTTAATCGGCATCATTCGGTAGTCGATGGCTTCTTCGGCCTGTTGGAGGTTGGTCAGGCGGGTGGCGACCGGCGCTTCCAGGCCGCTGCTTCGGACAACCAGAGAAGCAGAGACGGACCCCAAAAGGATCACGAAAAGCAACAGGACGGCCAGGGCCGGCCTCCGCGCGACCTGCCTGATAAAAAGCAAAGGTGAAAGCATCGTGATAAACAGTGCAATCAGGCCGCCGCGCGAGCCGATCTTGAGCAACATAACCGGCAACACCACGATGGCGACGAGATAGATCATTCGCCAGAAGAGCTTCCTGTCGCGGGCGAACAGATAAATCGCCGCTAAGAACGCGATGGCGATCAACGTCGCCAACATATTCGCGTCGGTGGCCTCGCCCAGGGTTGCTGAGTATCTTTGCTCGGGCGCCTCTTGCATTGACCGGATGGCCGAGCCGGTGACGAACGTCAGGGCAATTGTTCCCAGCGTTCCGACGACGTACGCGCGCGAGGCCCAGCGAAAAGCGGCCTCGCCGTTCGTTTGGAGGATCCAATAGACGATGAGAATGAGCACGAGAAGTTGAACCTGGGTGAAGGCGCGGACCAGCTCGTGAGTGAGATACGTGCCGCCCAGTGAGGCTAAGCACACCCAGACCGTATATAATCCCATGATCCATAGTGTCTTGTTGCCGATGCGCAGGCGGGGACGGGTGATGATAACGTTCAAGAAGAAACTCAGCGCAAGAGCGATACCGACACCCCGATCGAGACTGAACGAATCCCGAAAGGCGATGCCGGCGCCGGTCGGCAGTACGAGCATTAGGATACAAAGAGCGAACGTCGGCTTGATAATCATCCCGATGAACGTCGGCACGGCGATGATGATCGCCCCGGCCACGGAATTTTTGGCCAGGTAGATAACAGCCAGTCCGATCAGAAAGATGACGACCCAGATCGTCAGAAGCAAACCGTTCACGACCGGAGGCAAAGGGATATCGGAGGTCCGTTCGCTCCGTTCAAAGAATAATTCCTCGTCGTCCATGTCATATTCGTATTCGGGGTACATGCTGAATTCCTAATGTCATACTTCGTACTTGTGCAGGAACCGGGACAAGCGGACGTTCATGAGCATTTGATGGCCGACATATCCGGCGGCCCTGAAAGGTTGTCGTTGAGAGGCAAGCTTGCGAATATTTTCTCGTTGTAACCGACAAATCTGCGACGCATAGTCCTTCAACTTATCGAGGATGACTGTTTCTCCATAGCCTCTCAAGAAAGTTTCGGCCATCTCCTTCGCATTCCAGCTCAACGCCCTCCGCCAGGGTGCGCCGTGGAATATGGAACTGACAAACATGAGAACATCGAAATACCGGCTGCCGAAAGTCGGCGTTCTGCCCACCGACGGCGCCGCCGACCAGTCCAGCAGGACAAGCTCCTCCGACGGCTCGTGAAAGCATACGTTAATACATGCGAAGTCGCCGTGGATGAAAACGTTCTCACCGGCGGGGTCCATCCATTCCGGCGGTAGTTCGTTCTTCATCACATCGGGCAGAACCAATTTCTCATGGACGACGGCCAGTGTCTGTCCCGCCTTCTTAAGCAATCCGGGTAGTCGTTGGTCTTTGTGGATCGCCATGTCGAGTAATGTCACTAAGTTGTTCAACCGCTCAAATTCGAGCACACCCGCCCCAGTATTGTAGTTGATTACCTTCGGCACAGAAAATAATCCGCTGTCCCGTCCAATCTCGAAGGCCCGGAATGCTTTTTTGGCTTCAATAGCCAGAAGGTTTGGCTCTCCCGTTTTTTGAAAAATATCATCGATAAGCTGCATGGTTATCTCTTCGAGCGTGCGTGAGAAGTCCCAATTCCCACCTTTGTCATGCTGAGCGAAAGTAGCCTTTAGCCCTGAGCCTGTCGAAGGGGAAGCATCTGGGATAACGAAGGATCATTGAGACTCTTCACTTCGTTCAGAATGACGGTGCATGCTACTTATACGCACTCTTAAAACGACGGCAGACGACAATGGGATTTTCCGAGAATCGACTCAGGCATTTGAATTTACACGCTACGTTGTCAATAGCACGGTTCAGCCGGTACGAGACAGGAACCTTCGGCGGATGAAAGAAGCCGACCGGGTAAAGTTCGACGATCTCTAAGCCCGCGCTTTCGACAAGGTCTTTCATTTGGTCGATGCTCATGACGTTATATATTCCTTCCGGATTCTTTTGCAGGTGGTGCGCATATAGCAGTTTAATCCACGGCGATCCGAGATTGTGATGGTTGTTGAAGACCAGGATGCCGTCCTCGGTCAATAAATCGGCGAGTGCTTCAATCGCCGTCGAGCGCAGCTCCGGCTCGGCGTTGAGAAAAAATCGGAAGGCCGTGATCAGGTTAAACTGTTTCGGTTTGAAGAGATTGTCCACCGTGATGTCCGCCTCGATGATTTCGGTTCGCTTGAGCTTTTGCCTGGCGACCGCGAGCATGGAGCCGGAGACATCCACGCCCGTCGATGTTGTGACATGGTCTTCCAAAAGACTCGTGATGCGTCCCGTCCCGCACGCGAAATCGAGCAGATGAACGTCTCTGCCCGCGAAGTATTTCGTCAGAACCGTTAAGAGAATCTCTCGCTCGCGCGACCAAAGGAATCGGTCCCACGCCTGCGTTTCGTAGTGCCGCTCGTATTCGGCACCTTTGGCCGGGTATGTGTGAGAATCTCGATAACTGATCTTGGTTACTGTTTTCATTATCGCCGGATCATCCGTGTAAATCGTTTTTGTTCGAGTTCTGTCAGGCTCAGGAACCAGCCGCTCACAACCGTCAGGGTGGCTGTGGCCAGGACGACACCGCCGATGTCGAGCCACGAATCCGGCGGGGCCAGGCATTTCCACAGGAGGATGGTTATGATGGCCGGTAATGAGCCAAGAACCGCCGGCAGCCAGACCTTGAGCGCGTTTTCCAGGGTGGAGATGTGCATTTTCCAGTTGAAGTATATCGGTAGGATTACGCCTGAGATGAGTGCTAACGGGAGCAAGTTGGACCAGGCGATACCGACCAGGCCCCGGTTGAATACTTTGACTGAAATGACGGACGCTGAGACACAAAGCAAAGCCGTCAGGGCGGTGAGGACGGCGAAAAACTTATGCCGGCCGCGACCGACGAGGACGAGGAAGTTGCTGTGCTGGGCCAGTCTCAAGGCATGTCCAAGGGTGAGAAGGATTAAAATGATCGCCATTGTATCGATGACGGCCGGGTCCGGGAACCGGTCGCTGACCCATACGTTCAAAAACTCTCTGCCCATCGCGATCAGAAAACAGGCGCTGGGCAGGATGAGCAGGAGGCTGTACTTTTGCGTCAGCAGGGCGATTTCCTTTATCGTGGCGTTATCGTCTCTGGCTTCGAGATCGCTGACCGCGGGCTTGATCGCGGCGGTGAACGCGGCCAGAAATTGTGACAAGAGAAATACCCCGGCAGCCGCGACGGTGAATTGACTAATTTCTGCGGCGCCGATGAAGATACCGATGATCAAGCTGCTGGCATGGTAGATAATTAAGGCGCCCATCGCGTATAAGAAGGTATTGATTCCG
>JAFGTG010000445.1 GCA_016934255.1 Sedimentisphaerales bacterium | reverse complement strand
TTTGCAAAATTGGAGGTTAGGCATACTTTTGGAAAGAAAAAATCTGTTGTCTTGATTTTTTCTTTCTAAAATCCGAAGAACGCTGTAAAGTGCACAACGTCTAACGTCTTACATGGCAATGCCTTATCTCAAGATTGCTGATTATTTCCAGAAAATCCAGAAACAGATTTTCTGAAATAATATATGCCTAACCTCCAATTTTGCAAAAGTCTTAATTATTAAGCCGAATTTGAACAATTCGTCGCCCCCGCCGGTGATGACGAACGTCGCTGTCGCTGAGGCGGTTTACCTCTACGGTAAAGCGCATACGAAAGTGGATATCGCGATCGGGGAAGGCTGCGGAAGCGGGCGAACCGATGATGTATATGTCTCGGTAGCTCTTACCGGAATGCATTTATCCGGCAGGAAGAAAAAGATCGGTCTCGTCCTGGCCGGTTTCGATCCCGTGGCCGTCGATACCCTCGGGAGCGAATTGTTAGGCCACGATCCGAGATGGCTGACATACCTGACTTTGTCCAACGGCCTTCTCGGATCGATGCATGATATTGAGGTCCTTCAAGCTTAAAGCTTCTTTGGGTGTGAGTGACTCTCATCTGTCATGCTGAGCGAAGCGAAGCATCTGGGCTAAGAAAGATTTTATACATCCCAGATTCTTCGCTTCACTACGTTTCACTCAGAATGACAAAGTGGACCCGTTAGTATGAGTTATTTAGAGCTTTACTTGGAATTTTCCTTTTCTTTCGCGGGGGAGGCTTTCGGTTGTTCGAAAGAGAAGTTCTTTTTTACGGCTTGTTCCCGCACGGCTGTAATAATCGCCTTGCCTAAGGTGTCGGCGTTGCCGTGACGTTTTTTCATTTCCGTTGCAACATAATTGTTCCGCAGCACGTTCAACTCCTGGATGCGTTTTTGAATCTTTTCTCGTTCTTTGGCCTTGGTCTCGATGTAAGCCTTTCGCTCTTCGGGCGTCATCTTCCGCATATTTTCCGGAAGCTGCTCGGCTTCGATCTCCTCCATTTTCGTTTTATGACCTTTAACCGCATCGACAAGGTCCCAGCTTTCGTTTTTGTAGTTAAAGGATGATTTCGCCAAGGCCCTCTGAACCAACGCTTCCTTCGACGCCGTCGCGGCGTTCAAGTCCTGCGTGGCTTGCCTTTCATAGGCAATCGTGCCGGACATACCGAAGGCAATATAGGTGTCGTTCAGCTTCGCACTCAGCTCGGCGATTTCTTTATCTTGCGGCGCCTCGATATGTACCACCGCGCGATTATGGTCGATATTGAGGAATCGCCCATCGGCTAAAGCCGCGCCGTCTTTCCAATTCCCTTCAATGCCTTCCTTTTCACTCCCGCAGTGAATCGTGTTGACGACAATGGCTTTCGAGATCGCGTCTTTGCACGCCTTGCGATAATCGACGGGACCCTGGGTGAAAGGCTCGTTGCCAGCGATAAAAACCACTTTCAGGTCATCGGGCGAAGGGCTCCATTGGAGAGCTTGCGTCGCTTCTTTGATGACCCAGCCGCAATATTCGCTGCCGCCGTTGGTTTTCAGGGCGAACAGTTCTTCCGAAACCTTGTCGAGGTCCGTCGTGAACGGGACGATCATCCGAATATACCCTTCCTGGGCATTCAGCGAACTCTTACCGTATTCATAGAGCGCCACTTGAACCTCCGGCTCCATGCCGTTTCTCTTGGCGAAGATGAATTCGTTCACGATGGCCCATAGCTCGATCCGCGCCTGGTCGATTAGGCCCGACATACTTCCACTGGTATCCAGTAGGATCGCCATCTGAACCAGGGGCTTCTTGAGTTGTATGGTTTTCGTCGCCGGACCGGCGATGGGTGTTTTTTCCTCCGCCGGCAGGGGGGCGATGGCACAAGTCACGATCATGATGATGGCTAAACTGAGTTTTGCGATGGTCGATTTCATGGTTTTTCTCCTTTAGATGAGTTTGTTGGCTCTTAGAGTTCTGAAAAATTGAAGGTTAGGCATACTTTTGGAAAGAAAAAATCTGTTTTCTTGATTTTTTCTTTCTAAAACAAGTTGCTGATACTCTATCGCTTTGATAGCGGAAGAATATGTAACGTTTTGCCAATAATTTAGTTTCATATAGCACCCATTTATTTTTAGAAAATCATGAAGAAGATTTTCTAAAATAATATATGCCTAACCTTCAATTTTTCAGAACTCTACAATGATATTTGTCTTAATTGTTGGTTGGACCTTGAATCAGGACGGGTTCGCCGTCTATTAGCATCAGCACGTCGCCGGAAAGGGCGATACTGCCTTGGCGACCTTGTCGGGCGAGTTTTTGAGCTAATTCGAGGTACTCATCCGAGCCGAATCGGACGATTCGCTTCGGTGTAATTTCCGCCTGCTTTTCAATCAGCCGGCTGTCCACCCAGCGATTGCCCCGGCGGTAGTACGTCCAGTCATTAATCTGCTGGACTCCGGAGACGGAGACGCGTTGCATCTCTTCATCGAAGTAGGAATTTTTATAATTCAGAGCCACCTGGTCTTTTTGCTGGACCATGTTTAAGCTCTGGTTCACGCCTCCCATACCGGCCCGGCCGTACATCGCCCGGCTCTCAAAACGGTGGGTGGCTTCTCTCATCACTTCCACCCTATTGCCGAGGTCGGTTCCTTCTCTTGCCAGAAAGGCGGTGTATTCGGTCAATATTCCAAACTCTGTGGACAAGCGCACGATTTCATCGATGAGTTCCTTGGCTTTGGGATCGTTGCCGGACGTCGTCGGGTCGGCGCCCATCTGACGAATGGCGTCGATCATCTCGGCGATCTTCCGGCTGGCCCACAAGCGGGGAACAAAACCGTTCTTCACATCCGCTTTTTTAAACTTAAATGTGAATTCGAACATCTTCGTCTTGCCTAAATAATTGCCGCTGATCCTGAATGTGAGCGGGTTATCACCGACATACTGACCGAGCAGCACGAGTTGGTCGCTTTCGAAAAGATCGGGCAGTTTGTTGGGAATGATGTCGCGTGTGCGGCCGAGCGCGGGCGAGCCGTCTTTTTCCACAATCTCAAGCACCGCATCCGCAAGGATCGGCCCGGCCAGTCTCTTGAACACTCGCCCGATCTTGACCTCGACGTCCTCGCCGGGCAGAACGAATTCCGTTTTCGCACGGGATTCGTCGGCGATGGCTTCCAAAAGCGGGGCGTTCACGTCGAAACCGACGCCGAACGTGAAGACGCGACGCTTATGCGGATTCGACTTAACGACGACGTTGCGAATGGCTATCTCCGACGTTTGTCCCACGGTCGGAAGGCCGTCGGTCAGGAATAACACGATGGGCAACATTCCTTCGGTCGGCTCCTGGCTGAGCGCCTCAGCGAGGGCGTCATGGATATTGGTCCCGCCAGTGGCGGTGATGCCCTCGATGTAGGCCCGGGCCGCCTTCTCGGTCTCTTCCGTTTTAATGACGGGCCTGGCGGCGAAGCGTTGTACGGTGTTGTTGTAGATGAAGATATTAAAGGCTTCGCTTTTGCCAAGCCCTGAGATGATTTGCAGCGCGGCTTCCTTGACCTGTGCGATCTTTTCGTTCCGCATACTGCCGGATCGGTCGATCACCAAGGTCACTTCCCGCTTGATAGCGGGCTGATCGATATTGTTCAGCAACTCGGGCGGCAGACCCGCCAGGAGGAGAAAGTACCCACCGCCGACTTTATCTTCCGGGTAGGCGAACATGGACGCCGTGACGCCGTTTTCCTGGAGCAGCGTGGAGAGCCGGAACGGCCCGGGCTCTTTCTTGGCGTCCTCAGCGATTTTGACTGTTAATTCCTTCTTGTTTTTTCGTTCTATATCGAGTTTATGACTGGCCGAATAGACCGTCGATATCGGTCGCTTGGACTTAATATTGGCTTTAATCGTCCACGGTACAGCGTATTCCAGCGATTCGGTCCGAGGCAATAAGTAGTCGATCCGGTTGCCATCGACTTCTAGCAGATGCTCGTAGGTCAGGCGGACCTTCTGCTTACCGTTGGCTTCGACGGGAAAGACGCTGGAGCGGATTAGATTGTACCCGACGAACTCGACGAGCGCCGGATCGCGAATCTTAGCGACGAGTTGCTCATAAATTCGTCGAGCCTCATCCTTTGGGAGTACTTTGGCCGTAATCATCCCGTCCGGCCCATCGTAAGCGAAGCCGCGAATGACCGCGCCGTCGGGCACGGGGACGATCAATTCCGCCTCTTGCCGCCGATTCGATTTGTTTTGCAGCCGTATTTCTATCGTAGTGGTCGCCGTGCTCTCAATGATGTCGATAAGCGCGCTGACGTCCGTAATCTCGACAGCGCCTCGACGTTCAATATCGAACGCCCACGCCCGGCTTTGGGGGATAATGATATTCGATGCTAACGGCTGGATGGCAATATGCCCCACCTGTCCCCACACCGACCCGGCCAGGATCGCCACCACGCCCGCCAAACATCCCATGATTTGTATCTTTCGTCTGCTCATTGTTCTGCTCCTTTTATTTTTGACACGGATTAACACGGTTCAAAATAGTCAATCGTCAATTGTCATTAGTCAATGCCTTGGTTTCCTGATGAACTTTTCAGTGTTCTCTATATATTATGACGTATAACTGGGCGTTCCGTTCTGTAAATAGTCTGTAAAAACTCTATAGGCGGGGATGACATTCTGATATACTGGTCCATTATGAGGGATAAGAACCAGGAGAGACTGGTTTACGATATGTTGGTTTTACCAACCGAGCATTGCTCTTGGAGTGTTAATGCTCCCGTATTGTTAAACTGAAAATGCCAAATGGCAGCATTATGACACGTACCACAATAAGCAGGATATTTGCTCTGGTTTCAATATCGAGCTGGTTGTCGATACATATCTTTATGAGATTTTATTTGATTGAATCCACTTCCTTTTTTGAGAGCATCATTAGAGTATGGTTCATTGTCTCGCTCTTTATTGGAGTAGTCACAACTGCATATATCCTTTTCAGCGGTGAAATACGAAAATTACGGGGTGTGATTTTAATGCTTGTTTATATTTTGGTGTGCTGTGGCCTATTCACTCCTACGGTACACGAAATGAAAGAAGTTTATGACGCTCGATACATTGATGTCAAAATTGGTAAAGATAAGATTTTGGCTATTGGCGATGCATTACTTTCATATGAAAGGGATAAAGATCAATTTCCGAGCAGCCAGCATTGGTGCGATTCAATTACAAAGCAGGAAGGGGATTCTCTTGGAGCTTTGCAATACTGGACAGAGGATAATGATATTTGTATGTATGCTTTCAATATTCATCTGAGTGAATCGCCAATCGACGATTTTGATCCCAGTACGGTTCTCGTTTTTGAGACAGATGGCGCCTGGAATTGTGCAGGCGGATCTGAACGATTTCCAGGAACTCGCTGGAGGGACGAATATTTTCCGAGAAAAGAGAAGTTCACATTCATTTTCTTTATAGATGGAACGTTGGCGAAATATCGGTTGCATGATGGAGCGGTTGCCTTATACCTGCCTGACGAAGACACCTTTTCAGATTGGCGTCAAAAGGGGGAAACACCATATAGCCCATTGAAATGGAAATAGGATAGGGCTGAAATGAATATCTTTGAGCTTACACTATTAATCGGCTTTATCTGGGTCGGATATGTTTGTGGGAAAATGCTTGGGGCTTACCTTGGAGTGGCAGGCTGGATTGTTGGATTTGTTTTGGGATGTGCATTGGCGGTAGGAGTGTACACCATTTTTCTTCGGCTGATAGATTTATGGTATCGGTGGCGTCCCATAAGGCCCATCTGCAAAGAGGGCAAGTGCTCTTCGGATGACTATCAATTGCTTGAGTTGTCAAAAGGGAACGTTGTATTCCGTTGCCGATGTGGAGCGAAATACATCAAAACGCGTCACCGTTTCGGTGAACTCTTGGATGACGGTTCTGTTCGCCCTTACATGAAACGAACGTGGAGCCTGGGCCGCTGGGAAGAAGATCGTGGAGAATCAGTGGGTGAGTGAAGGGTAGGAATTAAACGGTGTGCGGTCCTTGGGACTCCTTACGGAGTGCACACCCTACCTTTCGATTTGGAATGGATTAGAGGATGAAGGTTTAAGGCGGGAATTATGAGTAAGCGTAGATGTAAAACTATTATATTTATCATCGTTTTGGTCATCGTCCTTCCGTTTTTATCCTGTGAAAAACGAGAGTTTAGGAAATATTTTTTTGTTAAGAAGGCGTATGATGGCTTTTCGGTTTTTGCACGATTGGATGGTACATACTACACAGGTGAAGTAAAAGCGGTTGCTGCTCCATACAGCCTTTTTATATCGATCACTCCCAAAGAGGATATTGATATAAAAGTAACCGATTTAAGGCTTATCGATCCTAATCATCATACCGTTATGAATGAGAATCAACCCGTCGTTAAAAAAGAAAAAATGAACAGAAAACCTGCAGGATATTTTTATTGCATTACAACAACAAATCTTAATATAGCGTATGTCGTTTATCAATTTGAGTTTGACGTTCAATTTGGTGACAGAGACTCGATAAAGATTGATGGGAAATTTGAGAAAAACTACTCAGAGGACATTAGTAGCGACTGGTGGGATGCTATAAGCGGTATTTAAAGCAATCGGAGTTCAAGATATCAGTTACATTTTCCGTGATACATTGAGAGGTGATTGGTCATGGCTGATAAGAATAAGGCTTTTGATGCCGTTAAAACAATGCGCAGAATTCGCGACAATCTCAGCCGTCGTTTCAAGGGGATGACCTTCGCAGAACAAAAACAAGCGATACAGGCGGCGCAAAAACCCAAAACTGAATGTTCTACAGCCAAGAAAAGCTAAGGCACTTTAACAAAACCTTTCCATTGTCACCCTGAGCTTGGCGCGGCTTCGCTTCGCTCAGCCGCAACCCAAAATAGATGAAAGGCGTCGCTCTTTGATGTACGGTATGGTTGACAAGA
>JAFGTG010000444.1 GCA_016934255.1 Sedimentisphaerales bacterium | reverse complement strand
TCTTGTCAACCATACCGTACATCAAAGAGCGACGCCTTTCATCTATTTTGGGTTGCGGCTGAGCGAAGCGAAGCCGCGCCAAGCTCATCCTGGCGATCGCCTGCCTGAACCTGGCGAACATGCTGATCGTGCAAGGGGCCGCGCGACAGCGCGAGATTGCCACGCGCCTGGCGCTTGGTGGGAGCCGTTGGTGCATCATCCGGCAATTGCTCATTGAGTCTCTGTTGCTGGCGCTGCTGGGAGGCGTTTTCGGTGTGCTGCTGGCTTTCTGGGGTACGCGCATTGTGAATATATGGGTAATTCCTCATTTTTACCGCCATACGACAACCTTTCGATGCGGTTTGAGTCTTTGGGTCCTGGCGGGCACCCTGGGTTTGTGTCTGATAACTACGCTGCTGTTTGGCCTGAAACCCGCTCTGCGCTTATCCAAGCGTGATATTGTCAGCGAGTTGAAGGCCTCCGGCGGCCGTGTGTTGGGATCCCTCCGGAGAAAACGGAGCGCTGTCTCAGTGACAGGCCAGATCGCCCTGTCTGCCACACTGATTCTCATCGCTATCCTGCTGACGCGGAGTGCTATGGAAATAGCGAAACCGGAAGCGCGTGTTTCCCTGGAGGACAAGCTGATCGTCCATCTCGATTCGGCTTCCGTTGGCTATGACACGGTAAAGGCTCGCCGGATCGGCGAAGCTCTGGCGGATCATCTGGCGTCCCTGCCGGAGGTCAAGGCGTTGGGGACATCGTCCAAAGTGTTCTACGGGGGCGGTGGACCGATCGTGATTGGCGAATACCGGTCAGAGTCAGGCAAACCTTTGGCACGTAATGCCGCCCTCGCCTGGGCCGGTCGAGATTACTTTACGGCCATGGAGATCCCACTGCTGCAGGGTCGGCTTTTCAACCAGCAGGACTATGCCCCGGACGCCGAGGAGGTCATGATTATCGACGAGAGCCTGGCGCGTAAGCTTCGCCCGGACGGCAACGCTCTGGGGTGTTTCATCCAGTGGGGCCTGTTCACCAAGGCGGAGGACGGTCCTTTCCGAATCGTCGGGATTGTCGCCCACCTGCCCAACCTGGAGGATGGGCAGGTCCATGCCCAGGTATATGTACCCCACAAACCAGGTAGGCTGCCCCCAATACTCTACCTACATGTTGCGAACAAGGGAATGGTGGACGGTCTGCGTCAGCGAGTCATTACGGAGATTCATACAGTCGATGCCCGGATTTCGGTCAAATGGGTGAAAACCCTGGCTCAGATACATGATAACCATAATTCTGTAAAGACGGCAAGATCAGGTGCTTGGCTGGGGCTGGCGGCCGGGGTAACGGCTTTGTTCCTGGCGGCACTGGGCATCTACGCGATCAAAGGCCATATGCTTGCCGCACGCACCTCGGAGATTGGTATCCGCATGGCCCTGGGGGCGACACATGGAAGCGTCATGGGTATGATCCTGTGCGAGGGTTTGGTGATGACGATGGTGGGATTGATCGTCGGGTTAGGGCTGGGATTGGGAGTGGCCAAGGTCGCGGCCGGCCTGCTTTATGGTATCAGCCCGGTCGATCCGGTTAGTATCATAGCTACAGTATTCATACTCGGGATCACTTCGTTGCTGGCGAGCTACATCCCGGCGCGCCGTGCGGCGAAAATCGATCCGATGAAGGCCTTACGATACGAGTAGTAACAATGAAATACAGAAATAAATGAGGAAGGAATTGTGAATAATGATATTGTGGCACGATTTGAAATACGGTATTCGTCAACTTCATACTAAGCCCGGATTTACCGTCGTCGCAGTACTCACGCTTGCCCTGGGTATCGGGGTCTGCACGGCGGTTTTTAGCGTTGTGCATACGCTGTTGTTCCGACCGATGCCGCTTACCGAGCCGGAGCGGCTCATGAAATTTTGGACGTTAAAATCCGAACGCCATTGGAATCCTTTTTTTCCGCCTGATACGGCCCGCGCCCTGCGGGAACAAACGACCTGTTTCGAGGATACGGCCTTTTTCAGGTTTAGTCAGATTCACCTGGTTGGAGGTGAATTCGCAGAGGAATTGATGAGCCAATTGGTGACGCCGAATATCTTTAAGGTACTCGGTGTCAAGCCCATGCTGGGGCGGCCCTTTCTGCCGGATGAAGGCCGGCCCGGCCGGGATAATGTTGTGGTGATCAGCTATCATCTCTGGCAAAAGCGATTTGGTGGCGATCCAAGGCGCTCGTCGGAGATAATATCTACAAATGTACGTCCGAGAGACAAACCACTCCGCAATATAACACCATCAAACCCTGCAGTATCGGATCGCATGATTAT
The DNA here is from genome assembly GCA_016934255.1 of Sedimentisphaerales bacterium. Lineage (GTDB taxonomy): Bacteria > Planctomycetota > Phycisphaerae > Sedimentisphaerales > Anaerobacaceae > JAFGTG01. The sequence goes on along the minus strand of JAFGTG010000444.1, from coordinate 3,312 downwards.
TTTCGTACCCTGGGCATCCAACTCATACAGGGACGCCTGTTTAGCGATCAGGACGCGGTTTCCGGGGACAAGAATATTATTATCAATGAGCAAACGGCTCGAGAATATTGGCCGGATGAGAATCCCATCGGTCAACAGCTTTCCGTACAAATCAAGAAAAAGTCGAGGCGAAATCCCAATCCGCAGCCGGGCTTTTGCCGGGTTGTCGGGGTTGTGAAATCCACGAAGCTGTGGGCCTATACCGATAAACCGCGGGCGTGTGTGTACATTCCGTGGGCAACATGGGAAAAGTTATGCTACGCCGACAGTATCGGTGAAATTATCGTTCGCTCGACAGGCGATCCCTCGGTTTTGGTGCCCGCTATTCGCCAGGTGATTGGTGCTTTAGACAGCCGCTTGCCGGTCAGCGACGTCGTCAAGCTTGAAGATCGTCTCCGGGATTCCACAAGCCGTAAGAGGCTTTATATGCAATTACTCAGTATTTTTGCGATGCTCGGGTTGGTCCTGGCGTCGGTCGGCCTTTATGGAGTGGTTTCTTATTCGGTGACACAGCGAACGCACGAGATCGGTCTTCGCATGGCATTAGGGGCACGCCAGAATAATGTGCTCCGGTTTGTCGTCCAAAAGGGGCTTTTGTTAATCGTTATTGGATTGTTCGTCGGTCTGGCGGGCGCCCTGGCGATCACGCACGTTCTCTCCAGTTTGCTTTATGATGTCACCGCCACCGATCCCTGGACTTTGATGGCCGTTAGTCTATTGCTCGCTACGGTTGGGGGCGTCGCCTGCTATATCCCCGCCCGGCGCGCGGTCAAGATCGATCCGATGGAGGCATTACGGTATGAATGAATTTGATGGGTAAATGTCCGTTTTCGAACAAATACGACTAAAATCGGACATGCAATGTGTATGGAGTTCGTCAGAAAAATATATATAACGCCTTTTTCAGGCTATTAGAAGAGCTTTTTTAAAATAGAGACTGGCATGATAATTGCATATCTTGGGGTTGTATATTGGCTGATAACGTTCATCTCATGTATCTAAATGCGTGTTGAATGAGGTATTACAATGAGATTGAAAAAACAACGTAAACATTGGATGAAATCAGGTTCGAGAAAGAGATTGATTTACCATTGGCCGATAATCGGTCTGGTCATGGTGGTTGTTGCGGGCTGTCCGTCTCCGACTCTGAAGGAAGATCCTAAAATCAAGACCTTGACCAAAAACCTTAACACGATCGATACAGTTCAGCCGGTGGACCTCTCAGATTCATCGCCCATTTCCGTTGAGCAGGCTACGACGGAAGTTACCGACCAAATTACCGAACCCAATGAGTCCGTTCCGGTGATCAAACTGACGCTCGATCAGGTTCGCGCTGCGACCCTAAAAAATAATCTGGATCTCAAAGTCGATCTGATCGATCCGGCTATTGCGCAGCGATCACTGGATATCGAACGGTCCAAATTCGAGGCCGCTTTTTATGGTTCGGCGGCTTACACCACTTCGGAAACGGGAGAAGGCGTTTCGTCAACGAGCAACGATTTCGAAGTGGGCGTAGAAGCTCCGTTGTACACCGGTGGTTCCGTAACAGTGGGGTTGCCTTTTGGGGAGTCGGATTCGGATGATTCGGACGGCGTAGCCGACGCGGCGGTCAGTGTCTCTTTTATTCAATCCCTGCTTCGGGGAGCCGGGACGCGCATCAATACTCATTCGATTCGTATCGTCGGTTACCAGAAGCACGCCGTGGATGCCCGTACCAAACAATCGGCAATTTCTCTTCTTGCCTCTGCCGACGTGGCCTACTGGTATCTCTATATGGCCTGTCGTGAGCTGGAAGTGCGTCGCGAGCAATATAAACTGGCCCAGGATCAGCTCAAGCACGCCCGATTGAAGGTGGCTTCGGGCGATGCGGCCAAGATAGAAATTGTCCGTGCTGAGGCGGGTTTATCCAGCCGGATCGAGGCCCTGATCAACGCTGAGACGGAAGTCCAGGACTGTCAGCTTGAACTTCAACGTATCATGAACCGTCGGGATATGCCACTGAATGCCAATCTACGGATCGATCCGAATACCGAGCCGAATCCGTTGGGTTTGGATATAGACGAAGAAAAGCTCGTCGAAATTGCACTTCAAAATCGCATGGAGACCGTTCAACTGGAATTGCAGTTAGCCATTGACGAGTTAGACGTGGAAATGGCCCGGAATGCAACGTTGCCGGATCTCAGGTTTAGTTACCATTATACGGGTCAAGCGGAGGCCGGCGATGCGGGACATGCTCTGGGGGATTTTGGTGATAATACCTACGACGAACATACCTTCGGTCTTTCCGCCAGCATTCCTCTTGGTAATCAGGCGGCCAAAGCGAGGTTGGAGCGGGTGAGACTTCAGCAATTACAAGATCAAGCCAGTTACGCCAATCGTCGTCAGATGATTCAACAGGAGGTGTATGTCAGGGTCAGAGCATTGCGAAATAGCTGGCGACGTATCCTGGCGGCCGAGCAGGGTGTGAAGGCCGCGTACCGGGATTACAAGGTCGAGCAGTCCCAGTTCCAGTTAGGGCGTAGTAGAAGTACGGATGTATTATATTCCGCAGCGGGTTTGGCTGATGCCCAGTTGAGACGCATTAGCGCGCTGGCGGGTTATGAAATTGCTCAGATTTATTTGGCTCGGGCAACGGGAACATTGCTGGGACACAGCCGGATCATTTTAGAGCCAACAGAACTTCAAAAAACATCCTACCGGGCGGAACTGCCTAAAAGTACAAGTGACTAAAGTGACAACGTCGCTGTCATTCTGAGCGAAGTGAAGAATCTCTCTTTTAGATAGATCCTTCGGCTCCGCCTCAGGATGACCCTTGCGTGTCACTTTAGTCACTTTCGTTGACTTTAAATCACTTTTAATTTTAATACAACGCGATATCGTCGATGTACACCGTTCCGGTACCTCCGGCGGTGGTCATCGCACCCTTCGTACCCAAACCAACCGCGATTGTGTTCACACCAGTCAGGTTAATGCCCTGATCGGCGAGCGATTGCAATTGGATCACCCATCTCGTCCAGGAACCTGCCAGGGCGGCGTTCGCGTCACTATGGGTTACCGTAACAGACGTACCGCCGCTATTCGCCACAGATACGTATAAAGGTTCAGGGGCGTTATTTGCTTTGCCGCGGAACCAGAGCACCAGCGCGCTGACATCGTGTTCGGTCCAGTCACGCGGATAGCTCAGAATGAGTGTGGCTTCTGAATATTTGGATGCACTCGCGGCGTTGTCGTACATCAGCGGCATCGACTGGAGACCGCCATGGACGTTCTTTT
>JAFGTG010000443.1 GCA_016934255.1 Sedimentisphaerales bacterium | reverse complement strand
TTGCCGTCGATGCCAGAATTAGTGTGGAAAAGGTTTAGAAAGAGACATAAATATGCAGGAATTTGATTGGAAACAACGCTATAAAGAGAAGATCAAGAACGCGCCGGCGGCGATGAAACTCCTCAAACCCGGCAACAGCATCTTCATCGGCACCGGCTGCGCCCAGCCGCAACATCTCGTCAACGCATTGGTCGAGTCTTCCGGAAAAATCTACGACGCCCATATCATTCACCTGTTGACGATGGGCACGGCGCCATACGCCAACGAGCGATTCCGCGAAAAATTCAAGATGAACAGTTTCTTTATCGCCGACAACGTTCGGGATGCCTTTTCAAAAGGAATCGGAGACTACACGCCCATCTTCCTGTCTGAAATACCGCATGAATTCGAGTCCGGAAGAATCCCCGTCGATGTCGCGTTAATCAGCGTCACGCCGCCGGATGTAAACGGCCTTTGCAGCCTCGGCGTCTCCGTCGATATCGTCAAATCCGCCGCCGCCAACGCCAGGTATGTCATCGCCCAGGTGAACACAAACATGCCCCGAACCTATGGGGATTCATTCGTCCATGTCAATGCCATAGACGTTTTGGTTCCCCATGACGAAGATATTATCGAGATTCCGGTCCCCGAGCCGGATGAGACGTTACGCCGGATCGGTCAAAATATCGCCCGGCTTGTTGAGGACGGCAGTACGATCGAGTGCGGCATCGGACGCATCCCCCAGGCCCTCGCGGAATTCCTCAAAGACAAAAAAGACCTCGGCATTCATACGGAAATGTTCAGCGACTGGATCCTCGACTTGATCGAGTGCGGGGCGATCACCTGCGCGAAAAAAACCCTTAACCGCGGAAAAATTATTGCGAGCTTTTGCATGGGCTCGAAGCGGCTTTACGAGTATATCGATAACAATCCGTTTTTCGAGTTTTATCCCACCGAGTACGTTAACGACGTATTCATTATCAGTCAGCATGAAAAGATGGTGGGCATCAACGTCGGTCTGGAAATCGACTTGACGGGCCAGGTCTGCTCGGATTCACTCGGCTACCAATTCTACAGCGGTATCGGCGGACAGGTCGATTTTATTCGCGGCTCCGCGCGCAGCAGAGGGGGAAAAGCCATCATTGCCATGCCCTCAACCGCCAAAAATGGCGAGATATCTCGAATTGTACCCCGTCTGACGGAAGGCGCCGGGGTTGTGACCACACGAGGCGACGTCCACTACGTCGTGACCGAATACGGCGTCGCCTACTTGCACGGCAAGAGCATCCGGGAACGCGTGCTGGGCCTGATCCATATCGCCCATCCGAAATTCAGAAAAGAGCTCATGCAGGCGGCTAAAGCGCAAAACTATCTCTACGAAGACCAGATCGAGCTGGGCTGGGAAGACCACGTCGCCTATCCGGAAGAGCTCGAACGGTATGAGGCGTTGCGGGACGGGACGGAAATCTTCTTCAGACCCATCAAACCGACCGATGAGCCGGCCCTTTCGGAGATGATGTACTCGCTGAGCGAACATTCGGTCCGAACCCGTTATATGACCCACACGATGGCGTTCCCCCATCGAGATATCCAGCGCATCACGAATATCGACTACCTGCAGGATGTCGCGATCGTCGGCGTCGTGCCGGGTGTGTCGGACGAGGAAATCGTCGCGATCGCCCAATACTTCCTCGATCCGAAGACCCAGTCGGCGGAGGTGGCGTTCGTCGTTCAGGACGAGTGGCAACGTAAGGGAATGGGGACGTTCCTTCTGGACTATATCACGCAAATCGCCATACAACGCGGCGTCAGGAAATTCTGGGCCAAAGTCTTGCCGAATAACGAACCGATGCTCACGATCTTCCACAATTCCGGCTACAAGATCAACATTACATTCGACGGCGACGCCTACGATATCAGCTACGATCTGACGAAACACGAACCGTAAGGAGCGCGGGATTTTGACGACGAATAAAGCTGCGTTTATATATTCTCCGGAATTAGAAAAGTACAGTTATCCTCCGGAGCATCCCTTCAACACGGTTCGGGCCAAGCGCGTCCGGGAAACAATCAGCTCCATGGGATGGCTTTCAGGAAACAATATTAGCGAAGTCCCACCGAAACCCGCCGAGCGAATGGTGCTCAAGAAGCTCCATACCGCCCGCTATCTTCACGCCCTCCAAGCCGCCTCACGGGGACACTGGACGCCCGAAGCGCTCGAGATGGGAATCGGCACGGAAGATTGTCCCATCTTTAAAGGTTTATACGAATACTCCGTCCTGGCGACCGGCGCCACGCTCGTCGGCGCCGAATTGATCCTATCAGGTAAAGCCGATATCGCCTTCAATCCCTCTGGGGGGTATCATCACGCACACCCGGAACACGCCGGAGGTTTTTGCTACATCAACGACGTCGCTCTGGCTTGCATGGTGCTGGCCGAGCAGGGAAAACGCGTCTTGTATCTCGACGTGGACGTCCATAACGGCGATGGCGTCGCCCACGCATTTTACAACCGCTCGGACGTATTGACGATGTCGTTCCATCAAAATCCGAAGACGCTCTATCCCGGGACCGGATTCGAGGATGAAATCGGGGACGGGCCGGGACAGGGATTTTGTGTGAATGTCCCTCTACCGGTGGGAACGTATGACAAAGCTTATATGAAAGCTTTCAAAGCCATCGCCCTGCCGTTGATCGCCGCGTACGATCCGGATGTATTCGTTTTTGAATTAGGCGCCGACGCCCTTGCAGGTGATCCGCTGGCACATCTTCAGTTGACCAACAATACCTACGTCGAGATCATCAACTATCTGTTAGGCTTCGAGAAGCCGATCCTCGCAACCGGCGGCGGCGGGTACCACATTGAGAACACCGTCCGCGCCTGGTCTTTAGCCTGGAGCATCCTTTGCGGCGCCGACGATAGCAACGATATGCACCAGGCCGCCATCGGCGGCGTGTTGCTCGAAAGCACGGAATGGCAAGGCGGCTTGCGCGACAGAATGCTAGCTGTCACCGAATCGCAGCGTCAAACCGTCGTGCCGGCCATAGAAGCCACCATCGAAAAAATCAAAACCAACATCTTCCCGATCCACGGGCTTCAGTTCATGTAACCCCGCGACTTGACAGATTCACCGAAAATTCGTTTTAGCGTTTGTCTATATACTCGATAGCTTGCTCGAACCAATCCGCAGGTGGAATACTGTGCCCCATACCGGGAACTTCGAGATAGATCACGTTTTTGAGCGTTCTCTTATAAACACGGTGATAGTACGTGTGCATTTCCAACCGGTTAAAATCCTTGGTGCCGGTGAGCATGACATACCGGCCATGATGTCTCGCCATATTCCAATATTTCCCGAACGGTTGATAAAACGTGGCTGGCCAGTACTTCCTTCTGTTCGTCGGGTTTCGGACTGGCTCCCAGCAGTTCGCCCCGATGATGAATATCCCGCCTTTAAAAACATCCGGGTAATGCATACACGCCACACTGGCCACGCGTCCTCCCGCTGAAACGCCCGTAATATACACGCGGTTCGGATCGACGTTGTATATCTTCATGACGTTGTGAGCAGCGTCCAGCGCCAACGGCATACGCCGGCCGTAGGTGCTCTTTCGGTCTTTTCCACTGTCATCCACGCCGACGGAGATGAGCCGGTATTTATCAAAGATTTTTGTATAGCCCTCCGGAATATCCGGGGTACCCATCGATATCCAGACAAGCAATCCAAAGGGCGCGTTGGCGTCGTTCACGTCGGGCACGTACAGGCCGAATCTCTCCTTTTTCAGGTCGTATTGATGGTCGGAACTCAAGCCTCTCTCAGGCTCAACCCGGCATCGCCGGCACATCGCGGCGTAATTGGACATCGGATGATGCTCCGTAAACTCAACAATAGGCGGAAGGTACTTGCCCTCCCCAGCCCAAGTCGGCAACGCACAAAAACAACATATCGTAACGATAATGCTTCGCAGGGCCATATCGATTCTTTTATAAGGAGTCTTTCCTTTCCTCACGATTGGAAGCATTAAACATGATCCGAAACCGACGAATATATTACTTTTTGATAATGTTGCCCGAATCATTTAGGAGCAGCCAAGAATGGCAATTCATCGCTTAGCGAGGTTTCTCCGAATTGGCCAGATAGGGGAAGCGCTCCCAGCACCATCGCCAATCCTTGTTTAAATCCGGGTCCGGCTGAAGCGTTTCTATAGGTAAATCTCCAATAAAGATCCTCCACGTTTCTCCATGAACCCACTTATGTCTCTCTGCGTGGCCGTCGGCGAAACCGAACGTGGCCGACTTGCTGTGGAACGTCGCGAGCGCGTCGATCCATCGTGTGTCGATCCAGGGCGCGAAGCTCCAGCCGCCGTGATCGTAGTTGAAGCTGGGATTTTGGAATTCGCTTTCGACGAAGACATACTTCATACTCGTCTGCGTGATCTCTCCCAGCTTCTTGGGGAAATGCTGGTGACGGGCCTCCGTCCAGGAATGAAAGCCTTTGTTAGCCGCCGACAAAACATCCGGGATGATATAACTGCGATAAAACCGCAGGTGCTCCGCGGCTCCCGTCTGGTAGCGGTTATCACCGGGGCAGTGATACATCTCGGGATCGTTGATATAGGGATACAACGCACCCCGTTTAATGCCGCGAAAGCGATCCTCAAGCAGCGGCGTGCCGCTAATATACGCCCCGGCCGCGTTGATCGGGGGCAAAACCCACATCGGGGTGTGTAAATCAGTCTGGTTGACATGGCCTCGGACGAGCCGGCCGTCGTTATCGTCGGCGTACATCGTATAAGCCAGCACCAAAGACCGCTCATTAGCTAAGCAATTCGCACTGCGTCCCAGTTCCCGTGCGGCCCGAAGGGCGGGCATCAGAATGCCCATCAGCACGGCGATCACCGCGATAACAACGAGCAGTTCAATGAGGGTGAAGCCTTTTCGGTCGCGCATGACAATGCCCCTTTCTTCCAAAGAAATAGGTCACAATTCGCCAGTATGCCACACTAAGTTGATAACAACCTATTCATTCCGAATAGGTAATTCGCGCATTCGCTCACTTTTATCATCTATCGTAACTGCACTTCCCTTGCGAAGTGCCGCCTCGATCTTTGGTAGAATTTGGCATAATTTTTGTGTCACTAAATCAGGATCCGTATCAAGAAACCGTAGAGTAACAAGGCTTGGACGATCATATCCGCCAAGCGCCAGAAGGGCAGAGAAATCCACATCATGAGTGATAATAACTCTCCCCTCCGATCTCGCCAAATCCAATATTTCTTTATCAGAAGCATTTACTGGAAGCAGATCCGATACCCTGACAATATCCATTCCTTCTGTTGCAAGATCAGCAACAGTAGAGGGCGATAAGTTCATGTCCGCAAGAAATCGCATCGGTAAAACTTTCCCAAATTAAGCGGACAGAGACGGCATTTGGTCCGACACAACCCACGCGGCATAACGCATGGCTTGGCGGACATCTTCGGCTTCAAGCTCGGGGTAGGCTTTAAGCACGTCTTCCACGGACTTTCCGCCCGCCAGCATTTTTAATACAACTGAAACGGTGATCCGCATACCTCGCAACGTTGCTTGCCCCAGGCAGATATTTGGATCAATCGTGATACGATCCAGCTTTTCCATGATCACGTCCCCACACAAAATACTTCTATCATAGTTTTATATGATTGTACCATAACTACCACAACAAATCAATTACAGGGGATTTCAAGTGAAAAAAGGTTTATGATTATATTTTTTTCCACTTTTTCTTGCCCTCTCAAACCCATTTGTTTACAAAGGTTTTTCAAACGGCCAATCCAAACCGAAGAGATTTTGCATGAAAAAAGAAATGAAGATTGCACACAAACCAATACTCCTCTTTATCGTCATTCTCACCACGAGCTTGTCCTGCACAACCCAAAGAACAACCCCGGAGAAGATCACACAATGGCCCGACACCGTTAAAGTCGCCGCGGTTCAAGTTTGCGGCTATGACAAATGGCTAAAAAAAGATGAGGGATGTAATCCGGTTGAACTCGTTGTTAAGTATATTAAAAGAGCGGCCGCAGAAGGTGTCCAATTAGTTGTTTTCCCCGAATATCACCTGGGTAGAATTAGCGTACCGGGACCGCAAACACAAACCATATCCAATGCGGCGGCGGAGAACGGGATTTATGTCATCGTTGGCTGCTGGGAGGTCTTCGAGGACGAATCGTTTTCGAGTACGGCGTTGGTATTCGCCCGGGATGGCGAGATCATCGGTAAATACTATAAAACACACGCCGCGGTGGATACATATGACGAAGAACCCGCCTACTCCAAACCGCCGTCGGGAAAAGATCGCCAGTGGTTTATCGAGAACGATCCGGAATGGATCATGAAAAGAGGCAACGACCTTCCCGTCTTCGATCTGGATTTCGGCCGGATCGGTATCCTGATTTGCTATGACGGCTATTTTCCGGAAACGTACAGCGTTCTTTCTCTCAAGGGCGCTGAAATCATCGTTTGGATTAACGGCCGGGGTGGAAGTATACAGGATTATTATGTCAAAACCTTTATGGAACAAAACCTTGTTTCGATGATCTGTACGAACCAAAGCTATGGGGCCGGGACAATGCTTGCACAATACCCGAATAAAATTGAGGCGATTTGCCGGCAAACGGGAGAGCATTATATTACGGCTGAATTTAATTTGAAGAGACTTCG
>JAFGTG010000442.1 GCA_016934255.1 Sedimentisphaerales bacterium | reverse complement strand
AGCGCGATGATGAGCCGTTTCATTACGTTTTCCTTAGCTTGACGTTCAATCGTATCAATTCGGCAGGACGCGGTTGAGCCGGTCCAGAATGTCCGTCAGTCGTTCGCGATCCCCGCCGCCCACTTCGGCCGTGCACCAGCCGGTAAAGCCGATTTCGTCGAGCGCATCTCGAACGGCCGGCCAGTTGATCGTACCATCGCCGATCGCGGACCAGTTATTTTTATCCCGGCTGTAGCCTTTGACGTCCACTTTGACAATTCGTTTTCCCAACGTCCGAATCCAGTCTTGAGGCTGGCCGTACTTGTGATGGTTGCCGATGTCGTAGTAGGCGCCGACCCAGGGACTGTTGCAAGCGTCGATGAAAGCGGCGTATCGCTCCGCGCTTTGCTCCGGCTTGCCGTCGTGATCGTAGAACATTTGGTTCCATACGTTCTCGATCAAAATTCTGATACCCAGTTTCGCCGCGGTGGGCAGCGCTTTTTGAATCACCTCGATGCTTCGCGGGATGATCTCACTCTCGCGACCGTCTTTGGCGTGGCCCGGGACAAAAAGCGCGGACGAGCCACCGCAAAAATGGGATTCTTTAATCGCGATAATAAGATCGTTCAGACACTCTTCGCGACGTTTTGGGTCCGACTCGGTGGCGCGTACGCTCCAGTGTCTCGAATCGACAACACCGTGGATGGGCAAACCCGTCTTTTGACTGGCTTCCAGGCATTCCGGCTTATTCTCTCCGCCGGGCGAGTTCAACTCTACGCCGTCGTACCCGATATCCTGGACCAGCTTAAATTTGTCCAGGATCGACATGTTCCCTTTGATCATACCGAATTTGAGCGATTTGTAGATGGGTTTTCGTTGCGGTTTGCTTAATCCCGCCGCTTGGACGACGGTCTGCGTGCCCGAAAACGTTGCGGCGCCCAGCGCCAGCCCGGCCGCCGCCGTTCGACGCATCAAGTCGCGCCGACTCACGTTAGAAGCATTGGATGACCCGTTCTTAAGATGATCGACCATGATAGAACCTCCTGAAATAATTCACTATCCACATTGTGTTGCTTCGATTCGATGGTCCCAAAACCATCCACAGCATTGTAATACGAGAGATGATGATACGCAAGCATTCTTCGGACGTGTCAAGGTTTGGGCACACCCTCCGCCGACAGGATATGTTTACTTCTTGAATCATCCTCTTTTCTATGAGTATAATGACTTCCGTCGGTAGAGAAATCCAAGGTCCTGTTACTCAATTTGGTATCCATGAAAGGAATTAAGATGTTCCGAGACCGAGTCACCTTTATGGCTATCTTACTTACATTATGTGTTTTGATGGGAGCGGCGGATGCGCGTGACGCTTCCGGCCCTATCGACTTTGGCCGGCTTTTGCATGAAATGTATGATTTGTCCGGTTTGGCCCGATGGCCGGACGTTGAATACACCACGATCCAGTATTCCAGCTACGATCGACATGCCGTTTCACCGGATGCGGACGGGTGGTACTCCAACTCGGACGGATTCGGCAGGGAAACCATCCCCGGCTTCGAGAAAGTGCTGGAGGAGCCGGATGAGAAAGGCATCGGACTGTACCTGATTGCAGATGTGAAAGGTCCCGGCGCCGTGGTGCGGGGCTGGTCGGCCTCGATGGGCGGTGAATTGAAAGCGTACCTCGATGGGAGCGACACGCCGTTTTTCGAAGGATCGGGATACGACTTTATGGCCAGAAAATCGGTTTCGCTTCTTAAGAGCGCTGATTCGAAAGCCGATTATGGAGACGCCTTCTGCCAGCAGGATGCGGACTATTTGCCGATTCCCTTTGCCAAATCATTTCGAATTACCTGGAAAGGGAATATCCAACGACTGCATTTTTACCACATCGAGTTCCGGCAATACAAACCCGGAACAAAGGTCGTCAGTTTCGATCCCGCAAATGACCCGGTAAAATACCGGGACGCATTGCAACGAGTGGCGGATCGTCTGACCAAACCCGACTTGTGCGCCGAAGGGAAACGTCACGAGCTCAGCGCCGATCTGGAGCCGGATAAGACATGGGAATGGGAAACGCCCGAAAAAGAACGATCTGGCGCCATCGTTGGTTTTACGTTGTCGCTTATGGCATCGAATCCGGAGGAAGCCTGGCGCGGCACGCTTTTGCGTATCGCGTTCGACGGGGCGCACAAATCACAGGTGGAAAGCCCGGCCGGTGATTTCTTCGGGTCCGCCGTCGGGCTGAATCCCTTCAATAGTCTTCCCATGGCCGCTTCGGAGGACGGCTCCATGACGTGCCGCTTCGTCATGCCCTATCGCGAACGGGCCAAAATCACGCTTTACAACAGCACGAGCGAGGCGGTGAAGATCAAGGCCGTTATCACCGTCATCCCGTGGGAGTGGGACGAGCATTCCATGTACTTCAAGGCCAAGTGGCGTACGACAAACAATATCGACGTGCGTTTCGGTCCCTTTGATGTGCCCTACCTGGTCGCCTGCGGCAAAGGGCGTTTCGTCGGCGCCGCCTGCATGATCGCCAATCCCTCGCCCTTCCCGCATCCCCATGGAAGCTGGTGGGGCGAAGGCGATGAAAAGATTTTCATCGATAACGACTCGTTTCCCTCTTTCTTCGGCACCGGTTCCGAAGACTACTACAATTATTCCTGGAGCCGCCCCGATCTGTTCGACCACCCTTATTGCGGCCAGCCGCTCGATTCGGGCCCCGGCAATGCGGGCTATTGCTCCAACCACCGCTGGCATATCCTGGATAACCTCCTGTTTAACACCAGCTTCGCTTTTTACATGGAGATGTGGCCTCACTCGGGCCGCGACGGACTTTGTTATAGCTCCATGGCGTACTTTTACACCCAACCCGGCGCCATTGACGACCATCGCCGCATTCAGATTTCGGAGCTTATCGTGCCTGATGTGCCCTCCATGCAACCTGAAGCGGCTTTCGGCGCCTCCGGCGCAACCTTTTATATTTTTGAAAAGCTGGCTATGAGTGTGATGGGCGGGCGTATCGGTTTTGATAAGTCGCAGGTCAGCGCCTCACAGGGAAGGCTATTGACGTGGACCGCAAAGCCCGGCGACCGGCTGAGTGTTACCTTCCCCATCAAGGAAGAGAAGAAATATGCCGTGAACATGGTAGCCGCCCACTGGCCTGAAAGCGGTTCCGTGCGCGTCGGGATGGATGGCGCCCCCCTGGTGGTATCCAATCTGGGCGGGGCCATATTGAGCGAAAGCGGAAAAGAGACCGTCGTGCTGAAAAGCGAATTCGCAAGGCGATTGCTGAACACCGGTTTTCAGGCAGTTGCTTTAACACCGGGAGAGCATACACTAACGCTGGAGTGTATCAAAGCCGGACGATTCGGATTGGACTATCTTTGGATAAAGTAATTGGGGATTTGTTTCTATGACCAGGTTGACAACATCCCAGGAACGCGCTCAATCCATCGGGGAAGAGATCGCCAACAGCGTCAGCCACGGTTTAGGCTTTCTGGCGGCCGTTGCAGTTTGCCCGATTCTCATCGTCTCCGCCGTCCGGCGTGACGGCGCCGCCGGGATTGTCGGCGTAAGTATCTTCGCGTTCACGATGATGCTTCTGTACATTACCTCCACGCTTTATCACTCCATGGCAAGGAACAAGGCCAAACGGGTTTTCCGGATTCTCGACCACGGCGTCGTCTTTCTGCTGATCGCGGGCACGTACACGCCGTTCACGCTTGGGGTGCTTCGAGGCGCCTGGGGCTGGACGCTGTTCGGACTCGTCTGGGGTATTGCTGTTGTGGGCATCGTTCTCAAGGCAGTCGGAGGTGTCAGGTACCGAAGGCTCTCAACGATGGTCTATCTCGCGATGGGCTGGCTCGTCCTCATTGCCATCAAGCCGTTGTGGCTCAATATGTCCCCGTGGGGCCTCTTCTGGTTAGTAGCGGGAGGCGCGGCCTATACCGCGGGCGTGGGGTTTTACGCCGCCAAGCGGATTCCGTACGCGCACTTCGTTTGGCACCTGTTCGTTATCGCGGGCACGGTATGTCACTGCATCGCTGTACTGCGATACGCAGCTTGAGCAGGTAAAATCAACCGACTCCAGAGTCGGACGGCCCATGAGAAGTTAAGAGGGATCATGTCGCATCATTTCGTTCGGTGGGGTGGAGCCATCGCCCTATAAGTTTGAATCTGCATTCTTCTTCAACTGCGCTCAGTGCGGGAACAGAGGTGATGCCTGACTGCTGGTTGTTAGCTAAATACTATATTCTAAAGACTCTGAACTATTTTTCCGTGGTTTGCTTTTTTCGACGATGCTTTTGGGCCGCCTTGCGTAAACATTGCTTACACTGGCTCTTCAAACCGTCTTTCGATCTTCGATCTTTGTAAAATTCACCTTCGTTCTTCCACCGGTTGCATTTCGTACAGCGTTTGAGCCTCACGTCGCTTTCGGTTGGTTGACTTTGCCCATGATCTCGATCACCACCGTGCAAGCGAGAGACCCGGCCCGGCCAAAGAGTCCAACTGTTCTGATAAATGGCATTTGCCCGTATAATATCCTGGATGGCCGCTTTGATATGCGCCGGTAACGTCGGCCAGGCCGCTATTACTTTTTCGAGTCGCGTTTCGTTCGTGGCCATAACATACCTCTCACTTTTTCTCACGTGCATTTCCAAGAAACGTTGTTGCTTCCACTGGTTATATCGGGTGAATATCGGGACGAATGCAATAAAACCTGCTGTATCAGGAAGACTACCTCCTCGATGAGTGCCGAAATCACTCTTTAATAGAACTCTGAACCGTTCTGCGCTCGAAGAATGGATTGTCCGAATAACGGTCACGACTGGCTTATAATTTGATCTTCACATTAATTATAGGAATCGGAATGCAGAATCCGCGGCCCTCTTTCTTGCGATCATTCGGACGGGATGGTATAGTAATCGACAGCTTTTATTCCGCATACGGAACTCATCGCGTGTCGGTGGATGAGGGGTGATCGCTAACTTAAAGATAAAAAAACAGGATATAAACTCGAAAGGAGATAACACATGGTTTTCCAACACAAACAGAAGCGTCAATCACGTCGTGAATTTTTAAAGACGGCCACCGCGGCATTGGGTGCGGGTGTGGCCTCTCAATCCATTTTTGTCCCGTCGCTTGTGCGCGCTTCGTCGGGCGATCAGGTCCGGCTGGCCGCCGTGGGCGCCGGCGGCAAGGGAGCCGGCGACATCCGCGAAACGTCGAAAGACCAGATTGTTGTCGCCTTGTGCGACGTCGATCAACAACGGGCCGCCTCCACCCGCAAACTGTTCCCGAATGCCCAATTTTACACGGACTGGCGCAAGATGCTGGACAAAGAGGCCAAAAATATCGACGGCGTCACCGTCTCCACGCCCGATCATATGCACGCACCGGTGACTATGACGGCCCTGTCCATGGGACTCGCCACGTACACGCAGAAGCCGCTGACGCGCACCGTCTATGAAGCGCGACAACTGCGTCTGGCCGCCCAGCGGGCCGGGGTGGCCACCCAGATGGGCAATCAGGGACACTCCGGGCTTGGTTATCGCATGGTCGTCGAGCTGATTCAACGGGGCGTGATCGGTAAAGTCAAAGAAGCCCACACCTGGTCCAATCGCCCGATCTGGCCGCAAGGACTCGACCGCCCCGTCGGTTCGGATCCGATTCCCGATACACTCGACTGGGACAAGTGGCTGGGCGTCGCGGCCGAGCGGCCCTTCAAGGCGAACTGGCCGGCCTCTTCGGGTTACGAAGGTAATCGCAGCGTCTATGTCCCGTTCTCGTGGCGCGGCTGGTACGATTTCGGCGCCGGTGCTCTGGGAGATATG
Source organism: Sedimentisphaerales bacterium (assembly GCA_016934255.1). Lineage (GTDB taxonomy): Bacteria > Planctomycetota > Phycisphaerae > Sedimentisphaerales > Anaerobacaceae > JAFGTG01. The sequence goes on along the minus strand of JAFGTG010000442.1, from coordinate 974 downwards.
GGCTGCCACATTATCGATCCGGTCTATTGGTCGCTGGGATTGACGGCGCCGAACTGGGTCGAATATAACGGGCCGGAGCCGAAGCCGGAGATGTTCCCAAATGAGGAAACACTCACGTACGAGTTCCCGGGCACTCAATACACGGAGGGTACGATTACCGTCAAGTGGTACGACGGAGGTCGCAAGCCCCCGCGGGAATTGGCGCAGATGGGCGTACAGGAAACAGGCAAAGATAAAGGCAAACCCCGTGAGCTGCCCAGCAACGGCTCTCTGTTCATCGGGACCAAAGGCGTACTGATGTGTCCGCACGGCGGCGGACCGCAACTGTTCCCCAGTGAGAATTTCAGGGGCCTGGATCGTCCGAACCTCGAGGGATGGGACCACTACATGATCTGGACGAATGCCATCAAGGCCGACGGCAAGACCAACTGTCCCTTTGCCTATGCCGGCTTATTGACCGAAACCGTTCTGTTGGGCGTCATCGCATCCCGCGTTCCCGGCCAGCGTCTGCGTTGGGACTCAGGGAACCTGCGTTTTACGAACTCCGACAAAGCCAATCGGTTCGTACGCGAAGATTATCGTACAGGATGGGAAGTTCAGGGCCTTAGTTGATATAGGCGCCTTTGGGAATTTCCGATACTTGTTTCGTTTTTGTTGGGAACAGATTTGTATCTGGTTGCCTTTGGTTTTGGAAGTCAACTAAATATTATTTATCCGCAACAATGAACGATAGCTGAGCCATAAATACCTAAGGCACAAGTCGGCGATGAAGCTACACGAGGCGTTGTTGTCTTACTTTGTCCTGAGCGTATCGGCGATTTGGTCTATACCAGTCTTACTGTTGTTCAGCTCATCCCATTCTTGAATATGATTTGTCGCGTCGGCCGTGGCGATAAAATTATATTGCGCCCAAATATAATTGCCCGTCGTAAACTGAAAAGTCACCGTCTTCGTTCCCGGTGAGACCCGCGTCT
>JAFGTG010000441.1 GCA_016934255.1 Sedimentisphaerales bacterium | reverse complement strand
TACCCGGTTCATCGAGCAACGTCGGAATGATATGTTGTTGCCAGTTCGTCACGTTGCCCATTCCGCCGTTGGTTGTCACCGCGGCCAAGAGATACCGGTGCACATCGGCTACTCCCGCGACAAGTTTTTTTCTAATCGGCAGGGCGACGTCTTGTGCTAATTGTTTGCGAATCTTCGGCTCCTTTTCATCTTTAAGCTGTTTCATCGCCGCGTTGAATTTAGCCCACGTGCAATTCACCTGTCCGATGGCGCGCAGATAGCGGAAATGGTTCAGCCAATAATCGAAACGTTCCAGGTTGCCGCGGCTCTTGATCCTGGGGCGCAATTCGGCCATTTCCTCAACGAACGCATATTCTTTTTTAACTTGCTCCCACGGCCTATCATCCGGGGTGATTCCGCCGGGTCCGTTCACCCAGGTGGCGGGCCGGGGTAAGTTAGCGGCCCGCTTGCCATGATCGGCCGGCAAAGGACCTCCGTCGAGGCTCAAAAACAACGCAGCCAGTGGCGCAGCCGCTTCCGGTCCGAATTGCGTCAAGGCCCAGTCGGCATAGAAATCATCCGCCGGCAAATCGCGCGGCCGCTCGTCGGTCTTCATCGCCGGAATGTCGGCTTCGTAGTCCTGATACGCCGGGCCGCCGCAATTGATCCTTTTCGTGATGCCTTGGCCCTCGATGATGAACGCCGCAATACACGGGTATTCCACGATAGGCTCGAAACGAATCTCCAGTAGCCCGTCGTTAACCTTCACATTTTCGAACGTGAAATCCAATGCCCTGTTCTTTCCGACTTCGGCGAAAACATCCAGCGTATCGATGACCCTTTTGCCCTGAAGCGCAACGCCGAAAACGCGCTTATCCGCTTCGTTGTAATGAGGTTCACACAATCTCAGTGTCACGGTGTATGTCCCGTTCGGCACTTTAAGTCGATACGCTTTAACATCCCAGATGACCGTTTGGTAAAGTGGATCGTGTTCTGTATCGGCGATTGCATTATTCGGAAACTGCGCGACGTTCCCCCCTTCGCGGCCCTCAGAAAGTTTTATTTCAGGTGGTTCGTACGGCTTGCTGAAATCCGGATTCCAGGATTGTTGTTCCCAGGCGGCATGGGCCAGTGCGGAGACGTTCGGCCCGAGAATACGCGTTCGCCAGTGAATACCTAACAGACCCGTGCACCCGTAAGCCAACGCGTCGGCGGCATCCCGTCGCATCCGGCCGGCCCAGAGCTGGGGAATAATCATAGCCGGATCGTCTTCCAGCCAGGGAATCGCCCATTTCGGCCGGTCTGTAACGCGGGCAAAGCCCGACTCGACCGGTGAGAAACCAACGTTACCATTGATACAGCTCATCGGCATGTCTTTAGGTAACGTGTTGTCGAATAAGGCCCGATCCTTCGGAGGTCCAAGAACCCAGCCGCACGTTGCTAATGTAAACGGGGCATTGACGTTCTCAGCCGCAGCGATCGCGGCGCGAAAATCGGCCAGCGTCGCTTCGATCTGCTCATTCTTCGGATTGTCCCAGGTCCATCCTTCCGGCGTCCAGAACCAGTAATAATCCAGCGGATACGCCTTGCTAATTCGCCGGAACATACCTTCGTAAAGTTCCCGGACGACCGCCGGATCGTTCGGATATTTACCCATGCTCTTGATGCGTTCCTTTACGGCATCGGGGACAATCAGCGGTGTTTCCGTACCGACGCAGGTTCTGACGCCGAGCGTGTGGGCATAGTTGAAGGCTTCGTTGAGCGTCATAGCCATACGGTTGAATAATTCGTTCGCCCGGTCATTGGAGAGCTTCGTCCACGGATTCATGCCCTGCATGTAGTCCGGCCCATAATCATCGCGCTCGAATAATTGCGATGCGCCCAATGTATAGTCTCCCGTCTTCATGGGCTGGTAGCCCCAGGCCCCGGTGACATTGGCCGTGGTGAAATGCCGGGATGGGTAGCTGAATTTAACGCTTCCGTCTTCGTTAACGTCTCCGGGCAGACCGATCCATACGGTCGGTTCCGGGCCGACGCCTCCTTGAGGATAAGTGTGCAACCCGAAGAAGTTCATACGTAGTTTCGGCAGTTGGGCGATAATGGCCTTGTAATCATCCGAATTCCACCAGTCCGGCCCCTCGGGAAAATCGTGAAACGGCTGAATGCCTCGCGTCTCGAAGAGCGGCTTGCCTTTCTCATCCAGGTTGGGCAGAGACAGGGGGATGCGTTCATCCGGGATGGTATCGCCGTGCAGATAAAATCGCACGCCCAGGTGCTCGGCGAAACGATACGCGGCGTACAACGTCCCTATAGAATCACTACCCGTTATAAGTAATACTCGCTGGTTGTTGAATGTCTTTGTTCTCAGTAGATATTGCTCCGCTTCCAATGAGACAATTATTGCGTTTTTATCCATCAATGTTTTAACGGCAGGGCGGTCCTTCTGCCCTACGAGAATAAGGTTCGTACCAACGGGGAGTTTGTCTTTACTTTGGACAATCGGCAGAAGTATGTTGGTCCGCAGGTACACGTAACGCCGGACTTCCTGAGCCGCCAGAAACTCGACTTTCGATGCTCCAGCGGGACAGACGATAGTGACGGTAGAAGGACTTCTGTTTACTGAAGAGCAACTTGTACAAACAAACAAGGTGCAGAATAAGAAAAGTGCGAACGAACGAATGCCTTTTATCATTGTAACGACCTCCCTATATTGTCGTTGCACTGAATGGTTTTACTGAGACAAGACGAACTGGGCCAAATCCTTTATCTCGTCTTCCGTCAGGTTCGAGGTCATCCCGTGCTTGTCATGGGGATTGAATTTTGTCATCACTTCTTCGACCGTGGTGGCCCGTCCGTCATAGAGATAGGGCGCAGTCCGCCAGATTTCGACCAGCGTTGGCGTATCGAACTTCCGGCCTTCGTCCAGTCCCTCACCCGTCCCTACGTCGTAGGATTGCATGTCCGTGCGCAACCGGCCTCGATGACATAATGCGCAACCAGTCTGGCTAAATAGCTTTTGGCCGCGCTTGGCGGATTCGCTGAGCTGTCCGTCCACGAGGTAGGGACTCGGAATCGGTTCGAGTGATTTGAGATAGTGGTCGATAGCTACGGCTTCTTCTTCGGGGCGCACGGCGAACTGGATATGGTGTATGCCGGCCCGTACGGCCTCCTCGGCGTTTCCGCGAACGCCTGAAACCATCGAAGGGGGCGTTTGGTGGGCGAGAAGCAGGCTCTTGGTATTTTTCGGATTGCCTAGACCATCGTTGAGCAGGTCCCAGTTCAAAGCATCGATCCGGGCGCCCGAGGGGTGACAACTGGCGCAGCTCTGCCAACCCTGAAAGCAAAGAGACGCATCGTTGAAAAGCATTTCGCCCCTTCGCTCGGCGGTCATCGGATGTTTAGGTCCGAGGTCAATGGAGGTCGTCCTGGGCCTCGATGTGTCACTCAGATCCACCACGGTGAGGGTGTCGGTGAAGTATTCTGCAATATAGGCTTTTTG
>JAFGTG010000440.1 GCA_016934255.1 Sedimentisphaerales bacterium | reverse complement strand
GGCAACAGAGTCGTCGTCAGGGCTGTGAGAGAAAAACAATAGGAAGATGCTTATGTTTTGGTGGCTGGCGCTGGCTGTGTGCCTGTATATCTTGTTTGTGTTGCTTTTAATTGCCGAGGTGTTCGTACCGAGCGGCGGTTTATTAACCGTATGTGCGTTGTTTTGCCTCATCGGGGGAACCTATATCTTCTTTAAGCAAAGCACCATCGCCGGCATTGCCGGAATTATCTTCGGTATCATTATGATTCCGTCGCTTCTGAGGTTTGCCTACAAGACGTTCCCGAAAACCAAATTCGGTCAGAGCGTTACGCTGGCGCCTCCGAAACGCCCACAGGGCGATGCCGTTCCCGATACGCCTGCGTTAGGAAAACTCTTAGGTGCTGTGGGAGTTGTCCGAACGCCCTTGCGCCCCGTTGGAATATGTGACTTCGAGGGACGAAAGATCGAGTGTGTCGCCGAAAGCGGTTATATCGCCAGGGATGCGAAGGTCGAGGTTATCAAAATCGAAAGCACGCAATTAACTGTTCGTGAAATTGAACGGATTTAGGGAAATCTTTATGAAAAGGATGAAAAGATGGATGAATTAAGAAATCTACTTCTGGCAGCGGAAGGGCAAGATTATACCAAGGTAATCGCTATTGCGGCTCTGATTATTTTGAGTTTGATCGCGTTGGTGGTTATCCTCCTCTTTGCGAAATTCGCAAGGTTATGGCTCCAAGCGTATTTCTCCAGAGCCGACGTGAGGTTGTCCGAGCTGATTGGCATGTGGCTTAGAAAGGTGGATGCCCGCACGATTGTTCTGAGTAAAATTACAGCCATCCAGGCCGGTCTGCAACTGACGACGAAGGATTTGGAAAGCCATTATTTAGCCGGTGGGCGCGTTCCGAACGTCGTACGGGCACTTATCGCAGCGAACCGGGCGAATATCGAACTGTCGCTTCAGACGGCGACCGCCATCGATCTGGCCGGTCGCGATATTCTCGACGCGGTACAAACGAGCGTAAAGCCGAAGGTCATTGATTGCCCGGACCCGCAAAAAAGCAGAGGAACGATCGACGCTGTGGCTCAGGACGGCATTCAATTGAAAGCCAAGGCGAGAGTGACCGTTCGAATGAACATGGACCGGCTGGTCGGCGGTGCGACTGAGGAAACGATTATCGCCCGTGTGGGTGAGGGCATCGTCACAACCATTGGCAGCGCGATAACCTATAAGAGCGTTCTGGAAAATCCGGACAATATTTCCAAGGCGGTTCTGGCCAAGGGGCTCGATGCCGGGACGGCGTTTGAAATCCTTTCGATTGATATTGCCGACGTCGATGTGGGCGAGAACGTCGGCGCCCAGTTGCAGGCGGCCCAGGCGGAGGCGGACATGCGGCGGGCCAAGGCCGAAGCCGAAAAGCGTCGTGCGATGGCCGTCGCACGCGAGCAGGAAATGCGGGCGCTCGTCGTCGAAAACGAGGCCAAAGTGCCGCTGGCGATGGCGGAAGCCTTTCAGAAGGGCAATCTCGGCGTGATGGATTATTATCGCATGAGAAACGTCATGGCCGACACCGATATGCGAGACTCTATCTCCAAACGCAGGAAAAAGGAGACATAAGTAATCAGGATACAGGATATCAGGAAACCAGGATATCAGGATGGATGAATTAGTGCTTAAAATATTTACGGCCGGTTTTGGCGATGAAGCAGAAGGCTGGATGAATATTTTAATTTTCATCGTCGTAGTGGTTTTCTATGCCGTGGTCGGCATCATTAAAGCTTCTTCACAAAAATCCCAAGAAAAGCAGAAACAACAATCCTCTCGAAAACCGGTTCGCAAAATTCCGAGAACAACTCCGACACGTGATTCCTCATTTAAGCGTTCACAGAAAACTCTTCAAGCTCGCCCTCAAACGCGTCTTCCCCGGACGTCTCATGCTCCTGGACCTGATAAAGTTCTCCGCTCCCAAGTCGTTGAATCGCCGGAAAAGCTGGAATCCACATCAATGAAATCCCTCGAAGAAGTTACTCATCAGGATCTTCCTGAATTTGCCGGTAAGCCGCTCTTAGAACTGGATTCTATGCGACTCGATCATCCTGAGCGGGTTGCAGAGGCGGAGGAGGAAGGACTCTCTGAGCTTGATTTAAATTATGCTGATCCTGACGAATTGGTGAAAGCGATTTTGCATTACGAAATCCTTGGGCCGCCCGTTTCATTGAGAGACCCACCACATCGCAACAGCGTTTTTTAATTCGTATATTTTGCCGAGAAGGGCGTTCGAATCCGAAGAAAACAACATCGTTCGAGAATACTGAGCCCCCTGCAACGTCTCATAATATATGTTATGTTTCATTCAGCTTTTATTCTTAAGAAGGAGGTATTTAGGCGTTATTCAGGCGTTTCGGCCCGTTCCTGCGATATTACAGCGAAAATGGATTGTTGACATCCAATGCCAGGTTGGCCGTCTCTGCGAGATTGTCCCATGTTGCGGATGCTCGGTCCAATAGACCCAGATTTTGGAGAATGATTGAGATATTCACGACGGCATCGGACCGTGAGAAATTGTTTTCGAGATGACGCTCGAGATTCATCAACGAAGATGCGAACTTGACTTTGTCGCAGTACAACAAAGCTGTTCTATAATGGAGTTCGAGTGTCTCATCGTCCAGAGACTCGCCGGATGTGAGTAGTTCGAGTGCTTCGGCTTGCTGATCGGCTTCATACAAGCAAATGGCTAATTTACTCCTTGCTCTGGTAAAAACGGGATTGATCTTCAAAGCCGTCTTAAATGAACTAATGGCGTGTGTGATCCTGCCGGAATTCATTAACAGAACGCCAAGCCGATAATGCAAATCCGGATTGTGCGGACGAGATTGAATGTGCTGGCAATGTGCAGCGATGACGGCATCGGCCATACCTTTGGAGTTCTCCGTTTCATCATCCAGCGGATTTTTCCCGATCCTGGCCTTAAAATGAAGATTCGCCGTCTCGGCAAACAACAATGAGCTGTTCGGCTGAATCGCCCCGGCCAGAGACAGCGTATCGACCGCGTCCGCGTCTTTACCGGCTAATTTCTGAGAAATCGCCAAACCGATGTAGGCGTCGACGATGTTATCGTTAATCTCAACGGCTTTATTGAATTGCTGTGCGGCAAGTTGTTCCTGCTCCGTCAGTAAATATTGTGTCCCAAGTTTAATTGTTGCTTCAAGGAAATCGGGACAGAGATGGAGCACTTCCTCATATTGTGAGATTGCATCCGTCGTGGAGCCTAACATACGAAGCACATCCGCGTGCTTGATCAGCAGATCGGCCCGCGCCGGCTCGGTACTTAATAAGTCTTCGAGTTGCTCCAGTGCCTCGTGAAGTTGTCCCTCGGCGATCAGTGCGTCCACCTCATGATTGGGAGCGTAGAAATTATCCGGATGGATCAAAATAGCGGTATTAAACGTATCGATGGCATTGCCATATCGACCCGTAGCCACATAAAGATGCCCGAGAATCAGCAGTGTCGAGATATCATCCGGATATTCGCTTTTAAGAAGTTCGTACTGTTCTATTGTTCTTTCCAATTGGTTATTCTTGAAATAAATAGCGGCGAGCCGCTGAGCGGGAAGCTGTAAGTAGCTTTTGAATTTTAAGCAATCCTGATAAAATTCGATGGCTTGAGCTTCTTTGCCGAGCCGCTCGTAGCAATAACCGAGCGCATATAATGCCATTGTATTATTCGGCTGGCGGAAATAAATCGAATTGAGCTCTTTTATCGCTTCGGCGAGCTGGCTTTGGTACAAACAAATCGCCGAAGCGGCCAGTCGGCCGTGCGTGCAGGAAGGATACTCGAACAGATACATCCGGAGATGTTCGGCCGCCGCATCGAGCTTTTTGAGGCTCATGAGCTCAATCGTATTTCGCAAATGCTCGCCTCGGTCCGATGGGGTGTCCTCACCCGGCAGCCGGACGGTGTTGAGCCAGTGCCAAATCAAATCTGCGGTGTCGAAGGCTATCGCCCTGCCAAATATTTCAAGTAATCGACTCATACATCACCCACATCCTGCCTTCGATTAATGGTTGATACCCCTGAAATCAAGATACAAACTCATCTTGGTTTGCTTCTCATCATGTTTAAATTATCGACCATCAAGGGATGGAAATTAACGGGGGGATCGGCAATTCATCGATTGATCTGACGTTTTATCTCTTCTCTGGGGGGGATTGTGTGTGATGTGCCGGTTGTTACGATTTTAGAGGGTAAAAACGGACTTTTTCTATTCGTTTGTTCCCTTAATACGAACCGATAACATCGTGTTATGGGGACGAAATGACTCATTTTGATGTATTTTACTCTATCTCGGGATCATTTATCCGGCCAAGTTCTTCAATCTCGCGAAGATACGCCAGAGTGCGTTCGAGCTTATCGGTGAGGTGTTTGAGTTTCAGTAACGTTTTCACGCGCGTCAGAAGTTCCAGCTTGTTCACGGGTTTACTGAGAAAATCGTCTGTGCCCGAGTCGATGCCGCGCTCGATGTCACCGAATTCGTTGAGGGCGGTTACCATGATAATCGGAATACCGCTGTTCTTCGGGTCGTTCTTGATTCGCCGGCACACCTCGAAACCGCTCATCTTGGGCATCATCACGTCCAGGAGAATCAAATCGGGCGGCGTTTCGGCGACAATCTTCAAGGCTTCCAATCCGTCGCTGGCCGGGATGGTCCGGCACACTATATCCTCAAGATAGGCTTGCAGCAACTCGCAATTCTGCTGATTATCATCAACGACGAGAATGACCGGCGTCTTTTCTCGCTCCGTTTTGGATTTTGCGTCATTCATACGACAAAAACTCCTACTTTTCCAACGCTTCAAGAATCGCGGTACAAAACGCGGGTAAATCGTCCGGCTTTCGCGATGTAATCAAATTACCGTCCACTACGCATTCTTCGTCCACGTACTCGGCGCCGGCATTGATGATATCGTCCTTGATTGCCATAAAACACGTCGCCTTCTTATCTTTGAAAGCCTTCGTACTGCACAATAACCAACCGCCGTGACAAATCGCCGCGATGATCTTGCCGGCATTGACCATATCGTTGGCAAACTGAATAACCTCGGCGCTCCTTCGC
>JAFGTG010000439.1 GCA_016934255.1 Sedimentisphaerales bacterium | reverse complement strand
TATTGATAAACGGCCTCGACCGGGTAGGGCATGGCCGCTTTCAGCGCCTCGATATCCGGGTAGATCATCGGATGTTTTTTCTGCGCTCGAGTGTCGCCCTTGAGACGTCTGAATACCTCGGAAATCTCGATCCCATCCGCTTTGGCGATAACGTCCAGGATCGAGCCGCCGAAGCCGCATTGATGGCACTTGTAGGCGAAGCCGTTAGCATTAGAGTAGATCGAAGCGGACGGCTTCTTATCATCGCAGAAAGGGCAACGCACGGTCCGCCCTTTGACGTCGGCCCCGGCTTCTTGCAGAACATCGGCTAACGCTTTTTCGTCGCGCTTGAGTTCATCGACTTTCCGGCCTGTGAATCGTTCGATAATCACGCCTCCACCTCCTGCATGAACGCCTCAGCTTCGTCCTCGGTGGGTAGCCAGTCCAGGTCCCCGCGTTGTGGCTCCGGCAATTCATCTTTCCACCGCTCGCCGTTCAAGTAAGTGGAAGGTTTCGGTATGTATTGCCCATTATTCTTTGTCCACTGCTCGGTTAGCTTTTGCCTCTCGACGGCGGCAAGGATGGTCTCGCCAAGCTCTGGTGAAGGCTTGAGCTTCGCCCATGCCTTCTCTGCGTCCTTCTTCGCAACTCTGTTCGGATAGACTGCCCAGAAACGGTCGAAATTTACGTCATCACACATGGGCTTTGTCGCTTTAGGCGCGCGCTTCTTTTCTTTTTTCCTTTTGTTTCGATTTTGGTCGAAAGTAGGCACGTCCAAATCCGAAAGTAGAACCTCTTTACTTTCGGTTCCCGTCGAAAGTAGCTCAGTGCTTACTTTCGAGTTTGGCCGAAAGTAAATAACCCTATGACGACTCTGTCGGTTTTTGATCTCGACATAACCCTTATGTTCAAGTCCTCGGAGTAATTCACTCACACGGCTTGGTCGTATGTCCAGAAGCCCGGCCAATTCGCTGTTACTTTCGCGCAATCCGTTTTCACCAAATTTGAACGCAAGAGACAGAAGCATCTTTTCCCTCAGATTCAATCCAGGGAGCTTGAGGATTGTAGCCGGACAGTAAATGTGATCGAGCGTCATAGCTGCATGTTCTCCAATTCCTGGCGTAGCCTCTGCCCTTCCCTACAAACTTCGCGTATTCGCTGCTTTTCTTCCTTGGTGCTGGCGTCCAACAATTTCTTGATCTGCCGTCGGCGTTTGAGTTCAAATTCCTTCGGGGTCATGGGCGTAACCTCCGATTCCAGTCACATGGCTTTTCAAAAACGCGACGGCCCATTGTGAGGAAAAACTTGTGGTTTGGGCTTGACAAAATCGGCCGAGTGGTGTATTTTGAAATGCGTAATTCGTTTCGCCGAGCCGCATGGTTTCCCCCAGCGGCTTTTTTCTTTACGAAGATTTTTAGGCAGTGCATTTGATCGCTTCCCTTCTGTATTGACGTTTCGATCTGATGAATCGCTTTACAGTACCGACGGCACTGCCCGGAAATAGTCGTACTATTCCGGCTCTACCCAGCGGCTCGACGCCCGCCTTGCGAATCGCGTAAGCCACAGCGTCACGATCAATATCGAGCTTGTTGGCTATATCACTTACTGTCACGATGTCCATTATTCGATCTCCAAAAAAACACAGTTTTACTACAATCACAAAATACAACTTCTGAAAACTATTGAAATCCGGAAGTGCTAATTCTGAGCAGTTTCGGTTACGGAGTGCGCAAGCTACTGTATTCGTGGAGGTTAAAGCCTGAATTGTTTTTGCTAAAAGTGGAGCAGTTACGGTTTCGGTGATCTTGGTGTGTAGTTTTGCAACACCTCTTTCAGCCAACTATTCGGATAGTACACCTCGTGTGTCACGGGGTCCTTCTTGAGTGTCACTCTATCCAAAGAACCACCGGGCTGTTTGTCCTTCTTTGCTCGGTCTGCCAGTGTTGAACGAGGCATCCTGAGTTTTTTATCGCCTTCTTTGGGTTTGAGCCTTAGTCTCGTTTTGAGTTCGGCGAGTGAACTATTGATGATGTCGTTGCTGCCGGTGTGTCCTCTTGGAGGTTTCCATTTCCTCTTGCTCGTCTGTTTTCTTGCCGCTTTGCTGCTCGGTGTGACTGCCTTTGGTGCTACGGGCTGTATTCCATCGGCGGTTTCTGTGGTTGCCTGTTCAGCCTTGTGAAGAAGTTCATCAACGAGTAGCGTGATTTTAGACTTGAGATTCTTGTCGGGGCCTAAGTGGCCTTCTCGTGGTTCAAGCCAGTTGATGTGTTTTCCGGTCAGGTCTGTGTGATCCAAAATATCCTTCCGTAAATCTCTAAGCTCATCGTAAAATTCAGGATAGAGGTCTCGAAAGCTGCGCTTAATAAAAAGCCAATCGTCTGCATTGTCTCCTAAGACGGCCTTAACTCTCTCATTGTATGCCCTTTTAGCCGGGGCTTGGTTTTCCGCGTTTGCGATTGCGTCTCGCTCGTGCGACTCTCTGCGCGGGCTCCCCGATGTCTTAAAAGGTTGCAGTGGTTCTCCTTCACGAAGTTGCAATATCTTCTTTCCAATTTCTTTGATTCTACCATACAGAGTTCCTTGAGGTGTGTCCCCGCCTGAATCGGCTTGTGGTTCTTGAGCATCTATTGCCCAGTCCTGGATGAGTCTAAGTCCAGTGATCGGATCGGATGATTTTAGTTCTTTAGGGAGTTTCGGTAGTCGTCTGGGATTTATTTTGCGTAGCCTTCCTGCTACTTTCAAAGCTTCGTAATAGGATCTTTTGGCCAGTTCATCTACATAGGTAGCACGTCTCCTATATTTTTTAGCCACGTCTATAGCAAGCAAATCCATCTCAATAAGGTTCCATAGCATGGAAGGTGTTTCAATTATGGTCGATTTCAAGGAAGGTGGTGACTTTGGAGTACCACCGCTACTCAGATACACATTTGCTGTTCTGAAATATTCCTCCAAGAACTTACGTGGATTCTCTCTTACTGCTTCTCGAAGATTTGGGTTTCCCCTCTCGGTGATCGCTACTTTGAACAAATTATTTTCAACATATTCGCCAGCTTCGTTCATAAGCCTGTCGAAATCATCGGGCTTAATATTGGGATATTCCGTTTTCCAGTATTTTTTATCTGTCGGTGTTACTCCGGAAAACTGGCAGGTATTGTACTCATCGAATTTGATATTATCTTCTTTGGCCATATCTATTGTTTAGAAGAAAACGGGCTGGGGCTAAATGACGCTCCATAGAAGCGCGGACCGTCCTTGCGGATGGGTCTCTACCCCCAGCCATGATTTGATTTGTTGAACGAATTGATCCTATGGATTTCATGGCAGATATTATCCTCGATTTCAGCTTAATTTGCAAGGACTTACAGAAAATTCTATGTCCATACCCCTTTTGGCCTAAGTGAAAACACGTATTTCAGTCTTTTCCCTACTTCACCATTGACAAAGCGCGGCTGGTTGTAGTAAAATACAAATGGAGTTTTGGGACGGAGCCTTTGAGATTAACATATTAGTCGGGCACGCCGCACGTCTTTTTCGATTGTGCCCCTTTGAGGAGGTGTGAAATGAAACGGCAATCAATTCTTATATCCTCGATAATTGTAATTTGGAGTTATACAGCCAATGCGGATCCTATTCAATGGTCAATTAGTGATGGTGGAAATGGACATTTTTATGAACTAATAGTTGCTGAGGATTCGATTCCTTGGACAGAAGCAAGGAATAGGGCTTTCTCAGTCAATGGTTATCTCGCTACAATTACTTCTGAGGCGGAAAATGTTTTTGTTTATAGCCTTGTCCCTCATCCCATGATTTATGGCCCTTATCTTGGTGGATTTCAGCCTGAAGGTAGTCCTGAGCCGGATGGTAATTGGCAATGGGTAACTGGAGAACCATTTGTTTATACTAATTGGCACATAGACAATCCAAGTGATAGTCGTGGTGAAGAGGATTATTTACACTTCAGTTGGGATAGTGGAGGTGAATGGAATGATATCTCTCTCGACTATGGGATAGGTGACTACATTGTTGAATATAATTGTGATCCTACAATCATTCCCACTCCCAGTGCCTTTTTACTCGGCACCCTCGGCCTGAGCGTTGCCGGTTGGAAGCTGCGAAGACGAAAAGAATGATAAAAATACGGCCCCCGCTATTTTCACACCTCTCTCCCTATGGCGGGGGCTTTTTTCATTGCAGGACAATGAGAGAAAGTGTATAATCTTCCTAAGTGGATAGGCATCTCTGACGTGACGACGGCGTATTTTGTTCTTCTTGCTTTATGGCCTGATGGTCCGTAGAATGCGCGGCGACAACTGAATAGAACGTTCACTGAGTTTTTGGCGTTGCAACTGAAACCGGCAAATTTCAAAGCAAGCAAACGCGAAAGGTCAGTGCCCCGATCTGGGGCACTACTCGCGTGTTGCTTGCGGGCCTTGCCGGGCCTCAGTTGCGCACGTTGCAGTGGTGTCCCTTTTTTAGTGCGCCGCTCCATCTCATATATTCTTGAAAGGGCGGAGAAATGAAGGCTTCTTCAGTCGAGGACAACAAAAGGTCTCCTGACGATGATATTGTCAGTGTCATTATGGTCATTGCTCTTTGCTCCATCCTTGCCCCTTTTCTTGTCCCAATACATCAGGCTTATGTTTGGCTGCAAAAAGGGGTGTGGAAGCCGCTGAAGACCGACGTAATTTTTTCGGCGATTATGCCCGACATTTACGTATGGCTTGCCGAAGAAAACTCCTCCTGGCTCGGCGTCAAGAAAATCGTAAAGTATGTTACCTGCGATATGTCTCTATTTTCGTTCCTGCTTCTGCTGGGCTGCGTCGTATTCTTTTCACTCATGCGCTTTTTAGATGTTCTCGAAAAAGAAAAACGCATGGATAGTAAAGAGATCGACACTTCCGGCGGATGATATTATTGTGAGCGAAGCATTATACCTTCTTTGAAAGGCTAAAAAGATGAAAACCAAGATTGAACCATTAAGTCTCTTGCTGGGATTAGTGATTGGAATTCTGATATTTCTGTTAGGAGCAAGCGTTGCCCAAACGCCTACAACTGGCCGGTATCAATTGCAAGCTCTTCAAAACGGAAAAATGGTATGGATACTGGATACCCAAACGAGTGAACTGTGGTTCCGGCATGAATTTGGCGATGGTGAGTCTGCTTACGGTTGGGGCACAGGTTATCTGGGTACAACCAAAAATCCAATTTTTCGGTCTGAAAGTGTAAATGTAATACAACATCCAAATAATCCCTGAGGTGAAATCCTTCCCCAAATAGTCCGTGGCATCCTAAAAGAACCATTACGTAATTGGCCTTGACTAAATAGGACAAAACCAGTACGATATGCACTTAAGATGTCAGCGTTGATGAGCATGAAGACAATGACGAAAAAGCAGTTTCGGGCCTATTGGGAAAGCATCCCCGAAAATCAAAGACAAGCCGAAGTGCTCAGAGAGATCAAGCTAAACATGGTATACCGAAAGATCGACACGCTTCCGGCCCGCCTGCGCCCGCTGGCTCATCGTCTTTGGCAAGCGGCTAAATACCGGCGGCCAGAGGATGTCGAAACGGTTATCAAGATAGCGAAAGCGCATGGCGTCGGGCCATTCAAGGAAAGTAGCCCTGTAGCCGAAAAATGCGGCTTTTCGTCCGACACCCCCGTCAACAAGCAGAGGGTAAGCCCGTGAAAGTCACCCATTTCATCTACCAGTGGGAACGTGAAGCGGTCCGGCTTCGATATGATGAGGGCCTGTGCCGGATACAAATTGCCGACAGGCTCAGCCTGCGGTTCGCTCAGGTGAAGTACATCTTCTCAAAGGTAAACGTAAAGCACTTTATCCAGATGGAAATTGAGCCTCGCCTATGGCGACAAGAGCTTGCTGAAATCGAAGAAAAGCTGGCCGATCCGATGAAGGCTTATGTTGACTTCTTGATCGAACGCACGGAGGCGCAGACGTACCAGTGGTTCGGACCTGGCCGAAAAGTCTATTACTCGAACAACATGGCACGGTTCCGGGCTAACCAAAAGCTGGGGCGCATTCTTCGCATCACTGGCGATCAAAAGACGTTTCGGCGTGACTTTAGAAACGCCGTTCAGAAGCACATCGAAAAACTTCACGGGAGACGAAACATCCTCCAAGCGCATTTGGCTTTCGTTCACAAAAACTGAATCGGCGCTGAGAGCAGATATATGGAACCATAGAATTGCCCCCCCGGCCCCCACGCTGGAGAAATCTCCAACGTTATTCCATGATATATGGAACCATAGAATTGCCCCCCCGGCCCCCGGACGCCTACCCCCCCTCGTTTTCCGTTCGGCTCATAGAATCGTCCAGGGTACGCCGGAAGGCCCTCCACTCGTGCGCCACACTACGATCTTCCCCGGAAGGCCCTACGGGACGGCCCCGGTTAATTCAGGCACAAAAGCGTTAGGTTTTTGCGTTTTTCGGTAATGGCGTTTCTGTCGTACCCGGTTCGACTGTTTTCTTCTCACTTTGCCGCATTTCGGACAGTAGGTATGGCTGCGTTCTCGCTTCGCTCCACAATCAGCACACCGCAAAGCAGGCTGTTTCTTAACAGATTCCGGCTGCGGACGGTTCTTTCGCTTGTGATAAGATAGCTTCTTTCTCTGCCGTTCTCTGTTGTCGGCACAGACAGTACAGAGCTTGTGTCCAGGCAACCGTTCCCGGCCACCGGCACAGTAGGCAACATCCTTCTTCGCTGCCGACTTCTGTGTTCCCGTTGGTCTTTTGAGTCCAAACACGTCAAACAGATCGAAGTCTTCCCCTGGGTCTCGATGTCTCAGAGCGTGAGACTTACAAATCTGATAGCCCCGCTGTTCGGTCTTGGGACGCCAGCCCATGTAGGTGTGTCCTTCACACCCTGGTATATCGCAATGTCCATCGGCCATTATGATTATTCCTTTGAGTGCTTCTCAATTGAGCCCATGATCTCGGTTTTAACATGTTCCGGGAGTCCTGGCCATGCCTTGACAATCTGGGCCAAGTCGGGGTATTCTTGCACCAAAAGCGCCAAGCAGGACGCCAAGACGCTTTCGGGTGTTTCTGTAAGTGGCTTATTAGACTGTCTTTGTGAGTTTACTGCATCGGACTGTCGATCCGAAGGTTGAGGGTTCGAGCCCCTTCGGCCTCGTTCTTTTTAATAAGCCAGTAAGCTTTGCGGTTTACTGGCTTTCTTTTTAGACGTGGTATAATATACTCATAGACTGACTTTCACTGTAAAGGGATTGTAGAGGGCGAAACGTATGGCCCGAGTCAACGGACCTGACAGAATACTCAAGAAGCAGCCTATGATGCGGCGAGTCTTGCTCGCATTGCTTCCTTGCGTTGCGGGGGCGATCTATTTTTTCGGTTGGCGCAGCTTTGTCGTCGTTTTGTGGGCGGCGGCCGTCGGGTTTCTCACCGAGCAGATCTTCACGCACCGCCGTAATGAACCCGTCAGTGAAGCGGTCTTCGTCACAACAACGTTATTTGCGCTGGTCATGCCACCCACCGTTCCCTGGCACGTCCTGACCATCGGCGTCGTCTTTGCCGTCATGTTTACCAAGGAAGTCTTCGGAGGTTTTGGACGGAATATTTTCAACCCGGCCCTGGCGGGACGATGCTTTGTCTATGTATGCTTTCCCGTCGCCTTGACGGCGTCATGGGCGCCCCCGGCGGCTCAGCCGTGGGGTGCACTGAACAGGTGGTCAACCGTCTCCTCACGCGATGCGATGACGAGCGCTTCGCCGATGGCGAATCTCAAGGCCGGCAGGCTCACTCTTGAGGGGGGGGCGAATGCTCCCAATCGAGTTCCCCATGATATTGCCGAAGGGCAAACGGTTTCGATCCGTAAAGGAACGCTTTTCAAGGGTCTCTTTTTCGGGCGCATCAGCGGCACGATGGGCGTAACGAGCGTTCTGTTGATTTTGATCGGTGGGATTTATCTGTTTGCGAACAAGACAGCCAGCCGGACAACGATCCTTTCTGTTATCATCACGTATGCGGTTTTGAATCAGGTGTTATACGGGTTGGGCGTTGAACCGGTGCCGGGGGCCTGGCCCGCCGTGTTCGGGGGCGGTTTTTTGTTCGGGGCGTTCTTTATGGCGACTGATCCGATTAGTTCCCCACGAACCGAGCTGGCGAAGGTCTTTTATGGAATCATCATCGGGACATGCACGACGGTGATAAGGAATTTTTCGATTTTCAACGGCGGTTTGATGTTCTCGATCCTGATCGGCAATATGTTTGCGCCTATTTTGGATATTGCCGTGCGGTCGTACCAGACCGGACGAAAGAAGAAAGCAGAGCAATGATTCGACAACGATCCTGGTTTCCGATTGCTTATATGTTTTGCGTGACGGCATTCTTTAGCTCGATCGTGATCGGCCTGACGAGTTTGACCAGCGACCGCGTCAAGGCGAACGAAACGTTGGCTTTTGAAAGGGCGGTTTTGTCGGTGTTACCCGACCTGGACGTCGAGAAGATGACGCGTGCAGAAATACACAACACGTTTACTGAAACGATTGTCGAGCCGGAGGGGGCATCAGAAAGTGTTTATACTGTTAAAAAAGACAATGCGATCGTCACTTATGTTCTGCCGATGTCGGGGCAGGGATTTTGGGCGCCGATTAAGGGAGTGATCGGTATTAAAGCGGATCGAAAAACGATCACGGGGATCGCTTTCTACGAACAAAACGAGACGCCCGGATTAGGCGCGGAGATTGCAAAGACGCCTTTCAGGAATCAGTTTAAAGGGAAGGTGATTTCGTCAACGGATGCCCCGATCAATATTCGGCGGCCGGGGACAACGCTGGGAGAAAGCGAAGTGCACGCCGTCACCGGGGCTACCCAAACCAGCAGCCGTTTGGAGATGATTATCAATACGGCTTTAAAGCAATGGCGCGACAAAGATGTAAAGTAACTCGTACTGACCGATTCTTCTTGTCATCCCTGCGAAGGCAGGGATCCAGGAATGTAACGTATAAAGTGGATTCCCGCTCCCCGCTTTCGCGGGGACAAGTTTACACCTGCGAAAGCAGGTGCGGGAATGACAGGTCGACAGGGTGGCAGCCTCAAAGCCGAAGGCTTTGGGGATGGTCGAGTCAAAGCCATCCCCAAGCCTTCGACAGGCTCAGGCGGGGCGCTGCGCTTGAGGCTGCCACCCTGAAAAGTCGAGAGTTGATGAATTAACTTGTTATGAGGCAGACGTAGAAATGAAAGTTACCGGGACCGAAAATCAAAAGCTGATCGTCGAAGGGCTGTGGCGGAACAACCCGATCTTCAAGCAGGTCCTGGGAATTTGCAGCACGCTGGCGGTGACCAATATCGTTCTCAATACGATGGTCATGTGTGCGGCGCTGGTCTTCACTTTGTCTCTCAGCGCCGTGACGGTTTCGATTCTGCGGAACTTCACGCCGAAAAATATCCGAATGATGGTCGAGACGCTCATCATCGCGTTCTATGTGATTATCGTCGATATCCTGTTGAAGGCCTACTGGCCGGAGATGAGCAGCAACCTGGGTCCTTATGTCGGCCTGGTGATTACGAATTGTATCGTCATGGGTCGATGTGAGGCGTATGCGAATGCCAATCCGCCGGGGCGGGCGTTTGTCGATGGCTTGTTCAACGCGCTGGGGTATTCGTTTATCCTGCTCATCATCGCCACATTCAGGGAGCTTTTCGGAATGGGAACCTTCCTGGGCGTGTCCATGCCCTTTTTCAACGGACCGTATTGGGATAAGTGGATCATCATGGTCATGCCGCCGGGGGCTTTTTTCATGTTGGCGGTGATCGTGTGGGTGTTCAGAACTATTCAAGGAGAAAAGGAGGATAAGGCGAAATGAACGGCATGTCACAAGTATCTTATGCTTTTGTAGTTTTTATTTCGGCGATATTCACCCAGAATATTCTCCTGAGTTATTTCCTGGGGTTGTGCCCCTTCATCGGTGTTTCACGGGAAGTAAAGACGTCGTTTGGTCTGGGAATGGCGGTTATTTTTGTGATGACCACGACGAGCATGCTCAACTGGCTGGCGTATCATTTTGTGCTGGAGCCTTTAGGGCTGCATTTTTTCCGCTTCATCATGTTCATTATTATCATCGCGGCCTTCGTCCAGTTTGTGGAGATGGTCATCGACCGTTTTTCACCGACGTTATACCAGCGATTGGGCGTTTTTCTGCCGTTGATTACCGTCAACTGTGCGATCCTCGGCGCGTCGCTGTTTATGGTCATCCGGGACTATAGCTTCGTCGTGACGGTAGGCTATGGCTTGGGGAGTGGGATCGGATGGTTTCTGGCGATTATTGCGATGGCCGGCATTCGCCAAAGACTGTGCAATCCGCACATTCCCCGCGGCTTGCAAGGGCCGGGGATCACATTAATTATCGCCGGCCTGATGGCGCTGGCGTTCATCGGATTCACGGGCGTCCTTCAATGAAAAGAAAAATCCTAAGCACAAAATTCTACGTCCATGGCTGTTTGGGATTTCTGTCATGAGGATTTTACATTTGTTTAGGATTTAGATATTCGAGTTTAGAGATTATCGTAATGGATTGCCTGCCTTGAGGGCAGTAAGATTCTCTCATTCTTTGAATGGGGCATTGATATTTCGTTTCTGTTGAGAAAACACGATTTGTCATTCCCGCGTAGGCGGGAATCCAGTTTTTGGGATCTGGACCCGTGCCTTCGCAGGGGTGACAGCGCGAATTGTTGCTTTCCGCAACAGAAACTATTTGTAAAATCTGAGTGGTTTGGATGTTTCTAACGGTACTCATAGCAGTAGGTGTGGTCAGCTTGATTGGAGCCGGATTGGCGGCGATTTTAGTGCTTTCCGAGCATTACCTGGCCAACTACGGCCCATGCAAAATAACGGTCAATGACGAAAAAGAATTGACCGTGAATGGCGGCGGCAGCCTGCTTTCCATCCTGACCGCCGAAAAGCTGTTCATCCCCAGTGCATGCGGCGGCAGGGGGACGTGCGGATTGTGCAAGCTCAAAGTGCTCGAAGGCGCCGGACCTTTGCTGCCGACCGAAGAGCCGTATCTGGACAAGGATGAGAGGTCCTCGAACGTTCGCCTGGCGTGCCAGGTCAAGGTTCGCAACGCCTTGAAGATCGAGATTCCGAAAGAGCTTCTGGCCATTCGTGAATATGTCTGCACGTGCACGGATATCCAGGACCTTACGCACGATATGAAACTGTTCCGTTTCGAGCTGGTTGAGCCCAAGACAATCGATTACATCCCCGGCCAGTACATCCAACTGCTCACGCCGGTCTATGAAAAGAGCCGCGAGGAAGTCTATCGTGCGTATTCCATCGCGTCCGATCCGGCTGACAAAAGCGCTATCGAGCTCATCATCCGTCTCGTGCCGGGCGGGATCTGCACGACGTACTGTTTTGACTATCTGACAGTGGGCGACGAGGTGCGGATGAATGGGCCGTACGGTGAGTTCAGGCTGTCGGAGACCGAGGCTCCGATGGTCTTTATTGCCGGCGGCTCCGGAATGGCGCCGATTAAGTGCATACTCCATGAAATGAAAAATACGGGAAACCAACGAAAGGCGGTATATTACTTCGGCGCGAACGTGGTTAAGGAATTATGCCTGGAGGACCTGATGGGGCAGTTTGAGTCGGATCTGGCTGATTTTACATTTGTTCCGGTGGTGGCGTCGCCGGAGGAAGGCGAAAACTGGGAGGGGCAGCGCGGTCTCGTTACCCACGCCGTGGAGAAGACTCTGAAAGATGCCGGCACATGCGAGGCGTATCTTTGCGGCAGCCCGGGAATGATCGACGCGTCTGTCGAGGTCCTTAAGAAGCTGGGCGTCGCCGAAGATAGAATTTTTTACGATAAGTTTGCATAAGTTTGGGCGGGAAAATAGAATGAAAGAATCGCCCCAGGATAAAAAGCTGGATGACATCTTGAGATCGTCGAGGCTGGCGGCCGGCGGGTTCATGGGGAGCGATCCGCGGAGTGTTTTTGACGTGATCGACGCCGACGCCGGGGTTTTGGACGAGCTAAATGTGACAAAAGAACAATTGGCTCAGCGTATGCGTCATATTACCGACGTGGCGAAGTCCGGCCTGGGGACCTGGGTACTGATCGATGAGAATTTGGAGGCGATGGTGGAGGAGGCCCGGGGCATGCTGGTTTGTCCGTGGCCTCATCCCGGCGTCTTTTATAAGAGGATCACCACCGTGCGAGCCATCGAGACCGGTGAAAGTATTTACTGGTCCGATTTGAACGTTCATTTGATTGAAGAGCACGGATTTTTCGAGGGCAGAGGCTCCGATTTTAGGATTGAGCCTGCGGAGCTTGTGCGATTGATATTTTGAGAACTAACATAGGTCTTAGAGCTGATAACAAAATGAAACAAATGTCATTCTGAATGGAGCGTAGCGTAGTGAAGAATCTCAAAGATAACATATCATCCCAGATGCTTCGCTTCGCTCAGCATGACAACCTAAGAATGAATTTACATTATGTTGAACGCTCATAGTGCAAATAACGGCAAACAAACTATCTGAGATGGATTCGATATGGCGAACAGGATTGAACAGGATACGATGGGCGCGGTCGAGGTGCCCGAAACGGCTTATTACGGCGCTCAGACCGCCCGGTCGGTGCAGAATTTCGATATCGGGATCGAGACCATTCCCCAGGATGTGATTCGGGCGTTCGCGATCTTGAAAAAAGCCGCGGCTCGGGTGAACCAGGATTTGGGTTTGCTCTCTAAAGATAAAGCCGATCTGATCGTGCGGGCCGCCCAGGAGATTCTCGAAGGCAAGCACGACGATCAATTTCCCGTGAGCGTCTGGCAAACGGGAAGCGGCACGCATACGAATATGAACGTCAACGAGGTCATCGCCAATCGGGCCATCGAGCTGGCGGGGGGGCAGATGGGCAGTAAAACGCCCGTGCATCCCAATGACGATGTGAACAAGTCTCAATCGTCCAATGATACGTTTCCGACGGCGATGCACATCGCAGCCGCGGTGGACGTCACGGAGAAATTGCTTCCCGCCGTGAAGGAACTGGCGAACCTCTTGCACAAGAAGGCCGAGGAATTCTCGCATATTGTGAAGATTGGCCGGACGCATTTAATGGACGCCGTGCCGTTGACCCTGGGCCAGGAATTCTCCGGCTATGCCGAGCAAATCGAACGCGGCCGGCTACGCATCGAGCATTGTCTGCCGCGATTGTACGAACTGGCGCTGGGCGGGACCGCCGTCGGCACCGGCCTCAATACGCATCCGGAATTTGCCAAACGGGTGGCGCACAAAATCGCCGAACTCACCGCGTTGCCCTTCGTAACGGCGCCGAACAAGTTTGAGGCACTGGCGGCTCATGACACGATGGTGGAAACCAGCGGTGCGCTAACGACGCTCGCCGCGAGCTTGAACAAGATCGCGAATGATATTCGCTGGTTAGCCTCCGGTCCGCGTTGCGGGATCGGCGAACTCAGCCTGCCGGCGAACGAGCCTGGTAGCTCGATCATGCCGGGCAAGGTGAATCCGACGCAATGCGAGGCTCTAACACAGATTTGCGCGCAAGTCATGGGCAACCATACGACGATTACTTTTTGCGGCGCATCGGGCAATTTTGAGCTCAACGTTTATAAGCCGGTGATTATTTATAATCTGCTTCAATCGGTCCGGCTGCTGGCGGACGGATGCCGGAGCTTTGCACATAGATGCCTGGCCGGAATCGTCGCGAACGAGCCGGTCATTGCCGAATACGTTCAGAATTCCTTGATGCTCGTGACGGCGTTGGCCCCCCACATTGGATACGACAAAGCGGCCCAAATTGCCAAGAAAGCACACGAGGAGGGAACGACTCTGAAGGACGCCGCCGTGGCCTTAAATTTAATCGACGCTGAACAATTCGATCAGATTGTCGTACCCATGAAGATGACCGCGCCTCAGGAGCCTGATTCTTGATGTAACTGAACTTTTGCAAAATTGAAGTTAGGCATATATTATTTCAGAAAATCGGTTTCATGATTTTCTGAAAATAATGGTCGACCAGATCAGATCTTCTTATCCCGCGCGATATTACACACCGGTTTTAGGAAGAAAAAATCAAAAGACAAGATTTTTTCTTTCCAAAAGTATGCCTAACTTCAATTTTGCAAAATTCTTGATGTCATTTCAGACGCGTTATCTCAGGCCAGGATATTCAGCATTCCTGTGGTGGGATCATTGTCGAAATAGACGCGCATCGCGGTCGGGACGTCCGAATGGGAATGGGCGTTAAAACCGCCGTTGTTGGATTTTGCGGGATAGGCATAAACCAGATCGTCCCCGCTTTGATTTAGTGGAACCGACTCGATCACCCTGCATGAAACTTTCTTTCTCATCTCACCTCCCCATTTCGCATTATTATATCAGATTCCGCCGTCCGGGTCAAGAGAATTCTTTGTTCGCCACAGGGCGCAGATTTCACGGATCCATAAATGGGTGGGGCGGCCCCCTGTGGCCGCCCGGGTTTTCACAAAAAGGCCTATTGTTGAAATTGACGCGCTTTTATGGTATCTTGGTTTAAAATGTGTAAGAGTATCGTAGGGAAATAGATATAGGGGAATTTCCCGGGAGGCTGAGCTTATGAATCGTCAAGTCGCTAAGATAACCCGCAGGGGCTTTACGTTGATCGAGCTTCTGGTGGTCATCGCCATTATCGCGCTATTGCTTGCGATCCTGATGCCCGCCCTCCAGCGGGTGCGCCGCCAGGCCCGGGGTGTGGTGTGCAAATCCAACCTGCATCAATGGGGCCTGGTCTTCGCCTTATATACCCAGGACAACGACGGCTACTTCTACAGCGGCCATTTACACGGCTCCTCGACGGGCATGGGCAGCGGGGAATGGTGGCGGGAGTGCATGTGGCCATTGACCAAAGACAAGAAGATGTGGCTGTGCCCGACGGCCGTGAAGTATCGTTCGGTCTCGCCGGACAGCGCGGGCCGCCGCCCGGCCGCGACGCCCTTCGATGCGTGGCGGGCCGACGATTCGACGGGCGGCGACGAAGGCAGCTACGCTCCGAACGGCTGGATGTGCAATGTCCCGGCCGGGTTGGATACCCTCTGGTCCCGAGGCCCGGCCGAGTACTTCTGGCGGACGACCCAGGTCCGGGGAACCGCCGATATCCCTGTTTTCACCGAGAGCTGGTGGGTGGACGGCTGGCCCAGAGAAACGGACAATCCCCCCGAATTGGGTGACAGCACGCCTGTCCTGGGCCCGAACAATCACGAGATGCAGCGGCTCTGCGTCAATCGGCACGGCGGGGCGCAGTTCTGCCTCTTTGCCGACGGGTCCGTGCGCAAGGTGGCCCTCAAGCAGTTGTGGACGCTGAAGTGGAATCGGCAGTTCGACACGAACGGCCCCTGGACGAAGCCCGGCGGCGTCCAGCCGAACGACTGGCCCCAGTGGATGGCCGGGATGAAAGACGCATACTGAATCATGAGGTAGGATAAGGGGTAAAAATGGCGAGGATGCGACGGTTATTATCAGTTTGTTTTGTGTGTATGATTGTGCAGGGATGCGCGTCGGGGCCGTCCTATCAACAGATCGAGAAAGAGATGCCCACGCTCTCCACCGAACGAGGTCGAATCTTCTTTGTGCAGTCATCCGAGTATTCGGACTCGGGCGGCGGGCATGAGGTGAAACTGAACGGCTTTTATATTGGAAAATCCATGCCGGGCGGTTTCTTTTATGTCGATCGAAGCGCGGGAAAACACTCGGTTCACTGTGCATCGGAAAGTCTGACCTTCGCGCTGAAGGCGGGAGAAACGAAATATATCGAACTGGTCCCGACGCTCTACGGCGACAACCCGTCAGGCGTGCGGATCATCCCGATCGATAGCCGGGAGGGACAAAGAATGTTAAGTACCCTTACCTACGCCGGCGGCGCCTATCGCGCAGGCTAAACACGCTTGTATTGCCACGAACCACTACCCTGACCGGCGAAATGTTCTAAGCGTCAATGGACACAACGGTAGAACCGTACGTTTGAGCGCGTCGATAACGAGACTCTGAGGATACGTGTTCCCGGCCTGGTCGAATTTGGTATGTTCTGAGAGCCCCGCCTTCTCTCACAAACAGGCAGGAGAGGCTTTTTCATGGGAAAAAGGGTAGGGCGGCCTTTTAAACTTTACAGGCTATTTGCGTCCGGAGCCGCCGCAGAGAATGCACACCCCCGTACCGCTGCAGGTGCTGCAACTGGTCTGCCCCGATCCAAGGAATCGTCCCGTGCCGTTGCAGGTGCTGCAGCGGCCGGTGCCATGGCAAGACGGGCAAACGGAACTGGTTGTGGATGAACCATTATTCGGGTAGGTGCCGACTGTACTGGCACATCCTGATAAAAGAAGGACTACTGAAAGAAGGACTACTGTTAGACAAATAACAACTGTGCGCAAAGGTGTTACCTCCAAAGCAAATGTCTAATGATAAGAATTTTAATTTCAAACATAACATAATTCTAGGCTGCGCTCCTTCCTGAAGTCAATACGGAAAATCCTTCTTTTTTTAAGGAAAGGTGCCCGACGATAAACGACATAGAATTCCAGACACAGATGAGCATCGATGAACACGGTTTTTAGCCAAAGAGGGCACCGAGTTCACAGAGAATTTATTGTAACCTGTCATGCCTTAGGTATCTTCAATTCATTTTTTGACACAGATTAACGCCGATTTACACGGTTTTTGCTTTCGATATTCGTTATTCAACACTTCTGAATTCTGGCTTCTGTCTCCTGTATTCTAATTTTCCCCCTTTTTCCTTATTTTTGCTCTGCTTTACGCCGATAATATGAATAGCCCCAACTGTGACAGCTTCTTTGAGATCAACAGACAAAATGTTTTTGAAAATTCGATTTTAGTATTAATATTTAATCCGTGAATTACGATTTGATATTCCGATTAATCGTCGATAATGTCGAAGCTTTGAGAATGAATATTATGAACATAAATAAAGATATGGGAGATAGATGTTATGAAAAATCACTTAACACAATTAAATTTCCTAAATCTTATGAAAGGGAAAAAACATGAGCAAATGCATTATAAGAGGCTGCGATAATCGTGCTGATAACAATATCAGTATCCGTCTTCGACGGCCTGACACAAGTGCAATCTGGGCTCCCAATACAAGTGCCTTTCTTTGTAATGATCACGCAGATTGCGGGATGCGAATCGCGATTCGATTATAGCCAAACGACACGCATCATTCATTCACCGTGAGCAGGTAGAAAAAGTACTGGAGAAATCTGTGGAACTATCCATAATAAATAAATTGACAAAGCCCACCTTTCCAAAGGAAGGAAAAATGAGTTACGAAGGAAAAATGCTTGAACGATTTAATATGCCAACAAGGTTTAAAGTTGAGCGAGCGTTGCTACAAACATTGCTTAAACATGGAGGCGTCACAAAAGAATTCGGCTCTGGTCAAGAAATAGTCGATGAAATAGCGGATCATTTCGAACTAAACGAAGATCAAAGATCTGCTTCGCTAAAGACAATATATCGTAAAGAAAATCGTGTTAAACAATCTTTACTCTGGCATAGATTGTTGTTCCGGGCGGCGGATTCTTTGGCAAAACAGCAATTGGTTTCTCGCCCGAAGCAAACACTCAAACTCACAAAAAAGCGAGAATGGATGTTAACAGAGAAAGGCTTCGATAAAGCATTGAGAATCTCTAATATACCCAATGATACGAAGGAATTCTTGCCCACCAAATCCTACGAAGTTCAGAAGATTGTGAAGAAGCTAACCGAGTCTCATAGGCCTGAAAACTATGATCCATTTGACAGGAAAAAGAAATTATTGAAAAAAACGAAAGAATCCATTATACGAGTGAGAGGATTTCGCCAAGCAATTATTGATGCTTACAATTACAAATGTGCTATTTGCGAAATGAAAATTTATTCTCCGGACTCTCTTTTGTGGGAAGTGGAAGCCGCACATATTGTGCCACATAGTTTTCTGGGGCGTGATGATATTTGGAATGGACTAGCATTGTGTCACCTACATCATTGGGCTTTCGACGTCGGTTGGCTTACGTTACAGGATGATTACACAATTTGCGTTTCGTCAAAAATTCATTCGTTGCCACCAGATTTTGGACGTTTTGGTGATTATGAGTTCATTCGAGCAATATCGCGCAAACGCAGAAGAATATTTTTGCCGGGTAGAATTGAACTTCATCCTCACCATAATTCGATTAGATGGCATCGACAAAACGTTTTTCATCAATGAATGTTAGTTTTTTCGTGTGGGGATATGGTCTATGGATAATTATGATGATGACAGAATAGTCTATTCAATCAATGTTGCTGATATTCAAGAAATTGCTGAGCAAGTACTTGAACGTAGACTTACAAAGGAAGAGATTGTTTTGGTTGAACAATCAATAGGTGATTACGTCGATTGGTCTCAAGCTATTGAAAACTCGATACGAGAACACGTTACCTTTGCGAAGTGAAGCCAGGGACGAATTGAGGAATAGTTCACAACAGAAAAAACAAGAAGTAGATTTTCAAAATGCGGTAAAGGTACTAAGGCAGTCAAAACATACAACAAATGTTCTTCCGGTACTTGGGATTTGTTATGGCAAAGTCAAAACAAGCCATGTGAGGGGATACCTAAAAGTTGTAGGCCAGAATTTCTGGTACCTTTTAAGCGAAGATGAAAATTTATATACGGACATCATTGAGCCTTTAGGACACAGAGCCAAGCAGCACAACGCTAAATTCATGAGACAAAAGAGCAAAATTATCAACTTATTTACTCAACAGTTTTTGGCGGAATTTTGTGATCAAGGAATTATTGGCTGGAAAAAGCTCGTCGAATTTAATAGCGGAAATTTGGGGAACGAACCGGGGTCGAGTCTTAAATATTAAATATTCGGAGAATATTATGGGTCACATCTTTTTTTCATTTCATTGTTTGGCTCGAATTGAATAGCGTATAGCGGATAGGGCAGACAAAATGATTATTTTCGATTGATTATTGATTATTGGTTTTTCGTTAGCTGAATTCTCTGTGTTCTCGGTGTCCTCTGTGGCTTCAATTAGTATATAGTCGTTCGTATTTAGTCTTTGGTATTTTCTTTGTGACTTCGTGCCTTTGTGGCTTAAATTAGAATTGGTATTTAGTCTTTAGTATTTCGTGTTGGTTCGTGTTCATTCGTGGTTTAAATATTTTTGACTGGATAACAGGATCGACAAGATTAAATCCTGTATATCTCGTAAATCCCGTCTAAAAAAAACGGTGGGGCGAATGGATTGGCAATTTTCAATTTTCGACTGTCGATTGTCCATTTCTTCGTGTCCCTTCCCATTCGACAAGCTCAGGGCAAGCTAAAAACGCGCTTCGTGGTGAAACATTATTAAAAGCATGTGCAGCGAAGCTGCACCATCCTACAAAAGATTATCCAGAAATCCGTGCAATCTGTGGCTATATTTAGTCGTTGGTCGTTAGTCTTTAGTATCTGGTTATCTTTGTGACTTCGTGTCTTTGTGGCTAAAATCAATTGCTTTTCAGTTGGGATTCGGGTATCATAAGTTTATATTTAATAGTAACTGGAGTCGGTTATGGCAGAACGAATGCGAAAAGATCAAGCCCATAAATTGATTGATCATATGGCGGACGATTCCACCTGGGATGATCTGATCCATGAAATCTACGTGCGTCAGGTGATCGATCAGGGTCTTGCCGACAGCCGGGCCGGCAGGACGACGGACGTCGGCGAAGTCAGAAGACATTACGGTTTAGCGGAATGAAAGTCCATTGGACGGATACAGCTCGGCGTCATATCGACGCCATCTATCATTTCATTGCCCAGGATTCACCCGTCTATGCCAAACAGATGGTGGATCGACTAATCCGGCGGTCTCAACAGATCGGACAATTTCCTTTTTCCGGAAGATCGGTGCCCGAGTATGAAATGAAACAAATCCGGGAAGTGATTGAGGGGCCGTATCGTATCATCTATTACGTAAAGGTCGATCAAATCGACGTATTAGCCGTGCTGCATGGTGCACAGGACTTTAAACCATAAATCTCAAATATCCTTTGACCATTATCTCAGTGCTCTCAGTGCTCTCAGTGTACTCTGTGGCTTTGATTCGTATTTGGTCCTTAGTCTTTAGTCTGTGGTGTTGGTTCGTGTTCATTCGTGGTTATGTCTCGTATTGCGTTTCTTTTCTTTACCACGAAGGGCACGAAGGTCACGAAGTATTTATGTGAATTGATTATTTTCTTCGTGTTTCTCGGTGTTCTTCGTGGTTCAAATATTTTTAGACAGGATGACAGGATCGACAAGATTTAATCCTGTATATCTCTTAAATCCCGTCTAGAAAAAACGGTGGGGCAAGCCGCCACCCTACAAAACGGATCGACGAGTGAATATCCAATATCGAATTTCCAATTATGAATATCGATGGAACCTTTGTGCCTTCGTGGCTTTGCGGCTAAAAATGTCTTGACTTTTGAAGAAGAATGTAGTATAATAATTAACTAATAGAATACAGAAGTCAGAATACAGAAGCCAGAAGCCAGAAGCCAGAAGTTAGACGACGGACTCAAGACCTCAGACCAAATATAGAAGAGGAAATAGGAAATCAGGCCATTGGAGGACCAGGGTGTCAAGTCGAGATATTGAATAATGAATAGCGAATGTCCAATCCATTCGACTTCGCTCAGAGCCTGCCCTGAACGGAGTTGAAGGGACAGGTTTTGAATATCGAAGACCCAAAATCCGCGGCCAATTTTCGTCGTTTGTATATCGTTTGGATTGATGTGTTCATTCGTGTTCATTCGTGTTCATTCGTGGTTCCTTTTATCTCAAAAATGCACAAATATTTACATTTTTTCACATAAATGCACATATTCTGTCACAAATCGTGCCATAAATTCGCATATTTTTACGAAAAATAACGTCTTTCAACGTCGATTGCGAGGAGGAGTATTTGTGAAACTAATACTGTGATAAGAGATAGTAATATCAATCTGGCCGGCTGATTTATCAATTGAAATCCTGTTTCGTAGAACAAACCCAAATTTCTTCAATACTCAATTCGAGTTCATTGGTGTTCATTCTTGGTTCATTTTGTGAAACGAAGCCAATTTCCGATTATCCTTGTCTGTTGGGGCCGGATGTGTATAATCTCCATGTCCTGATGTTAGTTGTATTAAGACAGGATTTACGGGATAGATGCGTTATGAAACGTATCAGGGGTTCAAGTGTAATCCGTTGTCCTGTCTGGATTTGTGAGCTGAATGACGGTAATTTGATGGAGATTGTGGAATATGGCAAATGCACCGAAAGCAAATGCAGTTGTGGGTCAGTCCGGCGGGCCGACGGGCGTGATTAATGCGTCTCTGGTCGGCGTGATCGAAGAAGCGCGGAAACATCCGGAAATTCAGACGCTCTACGGGGCGGTTCACGCCGTGGCGGGGATGGTCAAGGGCGATTTTATCGATCTGGGCACGCTGTCGGCCGAGACGCTGGACGTCGTGGCGGCTTCGCCTTCGTCGGCGATTGGGACCAGCCGGGATAAGCCGGATGAGGAATATTGTGCGAAAATCCTCGAAATCTTCAAAAAACGCAACATCCGGTACTT
>JAFGTG010000438.1 GCA_016934255.1 Sedimentisphaerales bacterium | reverse complement strand
TTCACGAATCATCACACCGGCTTTGGCCCAGTCATTCGTGTTCTGTACACTGACGACTCTGGCCGTGATCGAGCCGGCGCCACTGAGCGTTTTATACGCGTAATGGAACTCGTCAGCCGTGCCCCAGATATCTGTGCCGGAGGCGGTCATCGTATAGGTTCCGGCGGGTGCTTCTACGAAGCTTCCCACCGATCCTGCATATCCTGTAAACCATATCGATAACTCGCTTACGTCGTAAGCGGTCCAGTCACGAAGTGTGGTCAATGTCAATTCAGCCTCCGAATTACTAACACCGGCTGTATTGTCGTACGCCAGCGGCATCGACTGGCCGCCGCCATGAACGATCGTCTGTTCGCAATACGGTGGGAGCAGATAACCGACCTGTGCGCCGTTATCGGCCACGCCAAAGCCATCGATCCACGTTTGCCAAACGGCTTCACCCGCCAGGTCATTATCGGTGTAACTCTCAAAGTCGTCCACGATAAGATGATCGGCAACGGTGAAGCTCCAAATTCCGCCTATGGTGAGTGAACCGTCATTGTTATATTCGTCGATGCGCCAATAGTATGGACCGGTACCCCACTCCAGACCTTCCGGCGGAGCATACGTTGTCCCGGCCTGACGACCGCGATAGATACCCGTTGTATCCGAGCTATCCGCATTTTCGACGGCCGTTTTATCCAGGCCGAGGTACACCTCGTGCTCCGCGGCGTCATCGCCCGCCGACCAGCTCAAGGGTTGCTTGGCTGTTTCGACGTCGATGAGGGCGCCGTTGATCGGGCTTGGATTCCAGGCAAGAAGCGGATCGCCTCGAGTAAGCTCTATGACTTCCTGCGCCGTAAGCGCCTTATTATAGAATCGGGCGTCGTCCACTAACCCCATATAGAAGTTACTTGGGGTTGCGTCGTCCCATTCCTGGCCGATGGACCACCGCGTGACGGTGGATAAATCGAAGCCGGCTGAATCCGAGGCTACCTGAACGCCATCGACGTAGATATAGCATGTATTGCCACTCCTGACGTACGTCAGCATATGCCACTGGTCGTCGTTAACGAGAGGAGCCGTCGTGTAAGTTGAATCGCTACTGTCATACCTGCCCGGATTACCACCCTCGATATAGAACTCGAGAGGGTGACCGCTGGCGCTGTCATTCGCGGCGAACAAGTCACCCTGGGCGGTTTGCGTGCTCTTGATCCATATACTGAGTGTGATATCGGTGCCCGTGATGTCATCCACCACACCGTCAATAGCAACATAATCCGAGCCATCCAATTCCAGCGCGCCGCCGACCATGCCCTCGACCCACTGCGGATCACCGCCGAACGAGCCGTCATTGCCGTGACCTGAGAAGTCTATAACTGTATCGCCTACACCTTCGTCAAACTTCCACCAGCCGATCAAGTCAGGGTCTGAAATTGCGATATCCATTATGGTTGTGAAGCTCCAGACATCACCTTTATGCGTTTCAATCCCGTCGAATTCATCAACACGCCAATAGTACGTTGTGTTTTTAGCCAAAGGACCGGGATTATACGTCTTTACAGACTGAGGCAATCCTCCAGTAGCGTTGCTGACGGTATCAAGGTCATCGCCGAAATATACCGTGTGAAGTTTCGCATCGAATCCCTCCGTCCAACTCAGCGTCGCGTCCGTGTCTATATATTCAGCGCCATTGGCCGGATTCGGATTGTAGGCTTTTTTCGAAGGAACCGTGAAGCTCCAAACGCGGCCTTCGTATTTGGTCGTACCATCGGCCTCAATCTCATCGACTCGCCAATAATATGTCGTGCCGGGGACAAGGCCATCCGGATAAGCAAATCCGGGGAAGCCGGCGACATAGAAGTTCGAGGGCTGGTTGCTTCGGAATGCATCGCCGGAACCATTGATCACATCGTCAAGAATGTCACTCAGATAAACATCGTGAGAAGCGGCCGTCTCTCCCGCCGACCAGGACAAACTGACCCACGTGTCCTCAAGGATCGCTCCGTCGGCCGGTTCCGGATTATGGGCGTAATTCGTTATTAATTCTACATGCAAAAACGGGGCCTGAGACGACGATCCGTCGAAAGCCTCGGCGCAGCGCAGCCCCTGGGAGGGACTGGCCGGATTATCGCTGATAATCAGCACGAGGGCGTTGCCGCTGGCCCAGCCGTCCAGATTCACGATCTCTTCGATGACGGCGGAGATATCTGAGGTTCGATCGATCTGCCCCGCCGCTGTCCAGTCCACCGGATTCCAGATCGCCTTGGCGGCGGTTCTCGCTCGACCAATAATGTCGTTCGTAAACGTGGCCGGATTAGGATTCGCTTCACCCTCGATCTGAAGACTCACGGCATCGGTGCCGCCTTTTGTCTCGTCGCATACGAACTCGATATACGCATTCGTAATTGTGGCTCCCTTGGGAATAGCAACATCCACGAAACGTAATCCCACGACCTGGGGACTGCTTTTATTCTCGCCCTCATAGGGCATTTCCAGGTCGCTGCTCGTTGCAGAGTCTATGGCACCGCCCACGTAATGCTCCCTGTCGTCGGTGCTGTTACTGATTCTACCCTCCCACACCAGCGCACCCCAAACGGTACTTGTGCCGAACAGAACCAGCATAAGAGTAACAGATGTTAAATAGAACCATTTCTTACACATGATAGTTCTCCTTGAAAAAAAGATTTAAGATTTGAATGGCCGATGATAATTTGTGTTTTGCCAGAGCTTACACCCATGTGCTCCGAATGATTAGAACAATCGGTCACCACCTCTCTTCGTGCACGCGTGATCACCATAGTTATAAAGATCATCAGTTCGGATGATACGCATCCGAGGGCCATTACTTCGCCTAGTTGTATGCTTTCTGGATGATTCCCAGAAGACAACAGAAATTCTACGCCTTTCTAGGCCGATACCCTCATATCGACCGATGCTGGCACGAACTTCACCTTCATTTCTTATACATTATCCTGCATGGGTACGTCAAGAGAAATATCGATATTTTTATTGGAAGTTTATAGGGTGAATTGTCAAATATAGGCTGTTTCTTAAAGTTGAGAATGTATCCTATGATTCATTTCAATTGTGAGATGTCGAAGGTCCTTTGCCGTGAAGTCATTGAGATTTATATT
Organism: Sedimentisphaerales bacterium; assembly: GCA_016934255.1. GTDB lineage: Bacteria > Planctomycetota > Phycisphaerae > Sedimentisphaerales > Anaerobacaceae > JAFGTG01. Next base: position 4,869 of record JAFGTG010000438.1, on the reverse strand, counting down.
CTCAGTGAAAGATTAAAATTTCTCCATCAACTCGCAATTATCAACCCACATGACGAAGAAAGGCGAATACTCGGCTCCGCGCTTCTTCACGTAAATCAAAAACGGTCTGTCGAAGTGAAAATATCTCGGCTGCTTGACGCGAGGAGGCATTCCACCTGCTGCGCCGAGGGCGGCTTCCGATTTCAGAATCACGCCGGTCCGACTCAGCGAGAAGTGTACCATCTGTCTGGCTTCGAAGATGAAATAATCGCGTTCTCGCCATTTCGGATTTGCGAGAGGCTTGCCTTCAAGCTCTTTGAAATGATGCGTTAGCTTGTAGAGAACGTCGGGAACGATCAGGCTGTCGATGGGACGGAGGTTGCGAAGGATGTCGTATTGCGGGTCTTGTTTGAATTCGGCGATGTATTTCTGAACGTCGTTCAAGGTTTCGCCGAGCGTCCCGCGCCAGGGTACGCGGGCCAAAACCACCTGGTAAGGATTCGTATGCTTGCACAAATCGAGCGAGAAGTTCGCCGCATCGCCGGGCTGAGCGGAAATAGAGTGCAGAATCTCGACTTGCTCGCGGACGTTCTTTGTATTCGGATCGCTGACTTCGGCATCGTCGCAGAACGATGTCACGTCGGTACGAATGCCTTGCGAGTCCAGGAAGGTGAATTTCCGGTTGCGGGTATAGAACGGATATTTGAATCCGGCGTCCACGCTCAAAAAGGCATAGGCGACGGAGACCTCCGGCAGCGTTCTATACCGTTTATCGAATACGGGCGCCGGCTCCGAAGGGAAACGCCTGGTCATTTCTTTATGAATTTCTTCTATGATCCCATCCTTGACAAAACCGGCTGTCGCATAGAATGAATCGGCTTCGAGATTTCCCGGTGAAAATTCGCCGCGGTTCAGGCGGTCGTCCAGTTCCTGAACGTCGATAAGATCGACCGGTTCCTGGATAATATCGTTTTTGAATTTGTCCCAGGCGATCTGAAACGTCCCGCACCAGATGACGTTTTTGTGCTCCGGCATCGGACTCTCCAGAGTCGCAACGATGGTCGTATGTTTAAGTTCATTAGAATTTACTGATCTGGGTTGCCTTACTGTTGTCGCCTTGTATATACCCGGCTCGTTGACCAACAATGTATCTATTCTGTCTTGAGGTTCAGAAACACAAGCGACTGGCGGTGAGCCAATGCGTATATCTCCGCCATCCCAGAAGGTATAGATGTTATCGTTGTGGACACCACAGCATGAGCTTTCTTCGAAGCTCACGTGGCCGTCGAGGAACAGGACATTTTGACCTTCCTCCCAATGAGCCATCGAATTACCTTCCTTTACGGAAGCCCGGCCACCCTCTGGATTGAATTGACCGGGATAGGTTTTGGGTACTCGTCCGAGAGAGGACATCCACGGATTTCGGTCGGCGGCCACGGCTACGCCGGGATCGTTTGATGTGGTCAGCGAGTACAGACCGAAGGGCATGTGATAAGCATAGCTGCAATGCGCTCCCGGAGTGGATCCGAAATCCCATAGATCAATGAGTCTTTTGCTACCTGCATCTATATTAGCGAGGTTGAACGTTGTGGCAGCAGCGTCACCCGGGCAGACGAAGGTCTTGGAGGCGACCTCCATATATTTAACCAGAAGATAAAAGCAAGACGAGATGGTTGTCTGACCACCACTACCATCACGTGCTAAACCAAAAGCTTCGTATCGGCTGGTCGCCATCCAGTCGATTATCATAAGAGTCCATGTACTGTTTCTTCCGCCGGATTTGGGGAATTTTCCATCATAGTCATTCGTATAGATTTGCATGGCCTTGCCGATTTTGGAAAGGTTATTTTCGCACTGAATACGATAGGCATTGAATCGGGATTTTTGAGATGCCGATCCGGCTATTGCCAACACGAACAAAAACACAATCACGACAACCAGAACCTCGACAGGCCCCAACCTTTTTGATTGGCCTCGTTTCGACATGACGAGTCCCTCCGGTAACGGTTAAACGTTTGATGTTAAACAACTGTACAATCCGCATTTTACATTTGAGATTTGAAATTTAAGATTTCAAAATCGGGGAGACAAGATTTGAACTTGCGACCTTCCCTCAGGGACGCTCTGGCCAAACGGAGCTACTCTCCGGTTATGATATCATCATTCTAATCGGGGAGACAAGATTTGAACTTGCGACCTCTGCGTCCCGAACGCAGCGCTCTGGCCAAACTGAGCTACTCCCCGAGAACTACAATTTGTATTATATTATAGTCTTTTAAAACTACAGTCAATCCTCTTTTCTGAACTCCTTCTACTTTTTACTTCAAAACACCCGCCAGTTGTTTCTTTTCTTGTGATCCCTGTGAGCTTTTGAGGTATCTTTCTCGCTTTACGGCAGAAGATCGATCAGGATGTTGTTCGCTATAAGCCAGTTTCCATGGACCATTTTGTCGCGTGTATTTCCCGCCCCGTCCGGTATTATGCTCCCCAAGCCTTCTCGCTAAATTGTCAGTGTGTCCGATATAAAGTGTCTCTGTTTTAAGGCTTTGAAGGATATACACGTAAAACACAAAAAAATCTCTTTAGTAAACTTAAGATTTGAACTGATGACCTTCCCTCACAGACGTTCTGGCCAAACTGAGCTACCCCCCGGCCAACCAGTCCATCAAAGTAGCATAAGCTTCGCTGGAATGCAAGCTATAATAAATTTACAGGATCAATATCTATGGCGACTTTTACCATCGGCCGGATTGGGCCCTGGCCTCGCAGTTCGGTGAAGAGTCGCTGGATCGTTGCCGCTTCCGGGGCCTGGATGATGATTTGCATCCTGTGGAAGCGCTGGATTCGGCTGATCGTTGCCGGCATCGGTCCGCGAACGGTGACCTCCAAACCGTCCCGGCGGATCATGCGGTCGATGCGTTGACGCATTTGTTGGCAGGCAGCATTGAGCTTATCGGACTTCATATCCCGAAGGACGATCAGGGCCAGCCGCCAGAAGGGCGGTAAATTGCACGCCCGGCGATGTTTTAATTCTTCTCTGACGAAGCCGTCAAAGTTCCCAGCGAGGGCGTAACGAATCGCCGGCTGGTTGGCCAGAAACGTCTGGACGAAGACCGTCCCCTTTTTTTCCGAACGTCCCGCGCGGCCGGCAACTTGTGAAATCAACTGAAACGTTCGCTCGTTCGCTCTGAAATCGGGCAGGTAGAGAGAGGTATCGGCGCTGATAATGCCGACGAGTGTCACGTTCGGAAAATGCAAGCCCTTGGCGAGCATTTGCGTACCGGCTAATATGTCGATGTGCCCCTCGCCGAAGTCTTTGAGGAGCCGGTAGTAGTCCTTGCCAGCCATCGTATCGCTGTCGATCCGTGCGATGTGGGCCTGGGGGAATTTTTTGGCTAATTCTTCTTCGAGCCGTTGCGAGCCCATTCCGATCATGGCGAATTTCTTGCCGCAGAGGGGACATTTTTCCGGAACGAGCGTTTGGGCCAGGCAATAATGGCAGATAGCGTAGCCGTAGTTGATATGCTCACCTGTGACGGTTCGCATCCGTTTATAACGGGGGGCGTTCGATTTGTGGAAGGTTAGCGTGACGTCGCAATTGCGACAGTGTAGGGAATGTTTGCACGAGGGGCAAAACACGAAATTGCTGTAGCCCCTTCGATTCAAGAGCAAAATAGCCTGCTCCTTCTTTGCAAGGATTTCTTTTAAATGCTCCGCCAACGGTTCGCTAATCAGATGGATCCCCTTTTTTGTCATTGCTGTTTGCGTTAAATCGACGAGTCTCATCTGGGGCATGGGCAGGTCCATGACCCGTTTCGGTAAGCGAACAAGGTGGAAGTGTTTCTTCGTTTGACAATTGGCCAGCATTTCCAGCGACGGGGTCGCGCTGCCCAGAATGCAATGGGCGTTCGCAAGCTGGGCCCGTTTGATCGCCACGTCTCGGCCATGATAACGCGGTGCCGTGTCCTGTTTGTAGCCGGGTTCGTGCTCCTCATCGACTACGATCAGGCCGAGGTTCGTTAGCGGTGCAAAGATCGCCGAGCGGGCGCCGATCACAACGTCTGCTTCGCCCGACTTGATTTTCTGCCATTGGGCGTTACGCTGAGAGGCGGTGAGGGCCGAGTGCATCACGGCGATTCGTGTAAACCGCGCGTTGAATCGCTGGACGGTTTGGGCGGTCAGGGCGATTTCAGGCAGTAGGATGATGGCGCTCTTACCTTTTCGCAGAGCCGCCTGAATCGCCCGAATATAAAGCTCCGTTTTGCCGCTGTCGGTAACGCCGTAAAGAAGTGTGACGCCGAACTCATCGGTTTCCATTTGGGCCTTAATAGCATCGTAGGCTTTTTGCTGGTCGTCGTTGAGAATAACGTGCGGCTCTGTCTTGGCGGCCATGCCTTCCGGAATAGCGGGAAGAGATTTCAATATCGTCTTCTGAGTGATGGCGACGATTTGTTTTTCGGCTAATTTTTTCGCCGGTTCGACGCCACAGCCGGCGGCCTTTACAATCTCGTGCAGATCCGCAGCCGAATCGGGATCAAATGCTTTTTCCTCCAGAAGTCGGGCGATGATCTGTTTTTGTTTTTTTCCCTTGAGATTGTTCATCGTCCGTTCGATCTCAGCCCGTTCGATCGACAGATGAACGCATCGTAGTGTTTTGACGCCGATTTGCTTTTTCACGGCCGATGGCACCATCGCCGCTAAAACTTGGCCGAGGGGACAGACATAGTAGCTGCTGATCCATTTGGCCAGTTCCATCAGATGCTGATCCAGTAGCGGCGATTCCTCGATGGCACGCTTGATGATTTTAAGGTGAATCCCCCGATCCTTGCTTCCGAACGCCCGTTCCGGCGGAATATCCGCTTCAACACAAAAGCCTTTTTCCAGCTTGTC
>JAFGTG010000037.1 GCA_016934255.1 Sedimentisphaerales bacterium | reverse complement strand
GTAAAATCTGATTTCCTTCAGACGCGACCTTCCGACAAACCGAAACCGGTAAAGCCCAAAAACGTGCCTTTGTCGGCGGCGAAGAAATTGCGTGCTCCCCGCAGACGGCGCCGAGTTTCGAGGAGTCGAACATTTTAACATAACCTCTTCTTTGTCACCCTGAGCGAAGCGAAGGGTCTCTATTCAGTCGCAAAGACTGAGATTCTTCGCTTCACTCAGAATGACAAACCGGTAAGATGTTAGTTTAGTCCGCGTGGGCAAATAACGGAATTTGCCCACCCGACAGGTTTCGGTAAGAGTGATTTCTTTTGAGAGTGAGTTATGTATTCGGAATATATTCGTAATGTGGCGATCATCGCCCACGTGGATCACGGCAAGACGACGCTGGTCGATCAGCTTCTGTACCAATCGGGGATGTTTCGGACCGAGGAGTTGGACAAGCTCGCGGGCGGCGAGCATGGATTGATTATGGATTCAAATCCGCTCGAACGCGAACGCGGCATTACCATCCTGAGTAAGAACTGTGCCATCTATTATACCGATACTGAGGGCGATGAATACAAAATCAATCTGATCGATACGCCGGGTCATGCGGATTTCGGCGGAGAGGTCGAGCGCGTCTTGAAAATGGCGGACGGCGTGCTGCTTTTAGTCGATGCGTTTGAAGGGCCGATGCCGCAAACGCGGTTCGTGCTGGGCAAAGCGCTCGAGCATAAGCTTCGTCCGATTGTCGTCGTGAACAAGGTGGACCGGGCAAACAGCCGGCCGGATGATGTGGTGAATGAAGTGTTTGATTTATTGGTTCAGCTCAATGCCGATTCCGAGGCGCTGGATTTTCCCCTGATCTATGCGTCGGCGCGGGACGGATGGGCGACGACGTCTCTGGAGAAGCAAACCGATAACGTACAGGCCATTTTTGACGCGATTATCGATCATGTTCCCTGCCCGCAAGTGCTCCCAAACGCTCCGCTGCAAATCTTGGTGACGAGTCAGGAGTATTCGGATTACGTGGGGCGGATCGCCATCGGGCGGGTTTTCGCCGGGCAGGTGAGCGAAGGCCAGAGGGTCACGGTCATTGACAAAAAAGGCCTTCATACCCAGCAGAAGGTCGCTCAGATTCACCAGTTTCACGGTCTCGGTCGAAAGCGTGTTCCGAGCGCGCGGGCGGGCGATATTTGTGCGATATCGGGTCTCGATCCGATTGAGATCGGGGATACGATTGCCTGTGCGGATAAGCCGTCCCGGCTGGCGGTGATCGCCGTGGACGAGCCGACGATGACCATGACGTTCAGGGTCAACGACGGGCCGTTCGCGGGCAAGGACGGTAAATACGTCACGGGCCGGCAGATCGGGGAACGGCTGAATAAGGAGCTTCAACAAAATGTCGCCCTGAGAGTGGCGCCCGGGCAGACACCCGAGGAATTCAATGTATCCGGTCGAGGATTGATGCATCTGGGGATTCTGCTGGAAACGATGCGGCGTGAAGGATATGAGCTTTGCGTGGGCAAGCCGAACGTCATTCTACGACTCATCGAGGACCGGCGTCACGAACCGATTGAATTGCTCGCGGTGGATTGCCCGTTGGATTGTCAGAATTCCGTTATGAGCCTTCTGGGCGATAGGCGAAGCGAGATCGTCAGAATGGACGCCAAGAGCGGCGCGAGCGATTTTATTCACATGGAATTTATGATCCCGTCTCGCGGGCTGTTCGGCCTTCACGCCAGGGTAATGAACGCGACCCAGGGCCGGGCGATCATGCATCATACGTTCGAGCGCTACGAGCCGATGCGGGGCGCCATTCCGCAACGCAAAGCGGGCGTCATGATAGCCACCACGACCGGGCAGGTGACCGCTTACGCGCTGGACGCCTTATACGACCGGGGCTTTTTCTTCGTCGAGCCCGGCGAAAGCGTTTATGAAGGGCAGGTCGTCGGGGAGCACTGCAAGGAGAATGATATCCCCGTGAACGTGGTCAAAAGCAAGCAGCTCACCAACATTCGCGCCGCGGGCAAGGACGACGCTGCGAGGGTTCGGCCGGCCAGAAAGATGAGTCTCGAACTGGCGTTGGAATACATTCAGGAAGACGAGCTTGTGGAAATCTGTCCGGGATCGATTCGCATTCGCAAGCGCCTGCTCAAAGAAACCGACCGCCGCCGGATGGCGAGGGTGTCTCGCTCTTAATGACAGACCAGTCTGACCAGTCGGACCAGTCTGACCAGTCCGACGAGTCTGACGAGTCTGACGAGTCCGACCCGTTCGACAATGATCGTTACTCGGAGTACACTAACTCTTCAATACTCGGTCCAATTCTTCCGAACGGACTCTTGACGTAGCATCCAAACTCACGGGCGTCACCGAGACGACGCGTTCGACGACGATGGCGTGAACGTCGGTGCCCGGCTCTGCTTGCGTGGCGGACGGCTCGATTCCGGTTTTCATGTCCCGGACCCGGGTTTTAACACTGGGATTCGATAAGATGCGCGAGTAGTAAGTCCGGCGTGCAAGCCGCGTGATCCGCCACGGCGTTTGCTCGGTTGCGTTGTCGGGGATATCGACTTTCAGGGCATCCACGTCGAAAGGCATTTTTGCCGAGAGCAACCGTTCGGCGAAAAGCTTCAGGAAAAATTGCGAGACGCTCCAGTCCTGCTCGGTATAGTTGCGGTGCGAATAAACGTCGGTTTGCTTGGAGATACCCAGAGCCGGAACGCCCCGAACGGCGCCTTCGAGGGCGGCCCCGACGGTTCCCGACGTGCCGATACCGATGCTCAGGTTCTCGCCATAGTTAATCCCGGCTACGACCAGATCGGGATTTTTATCCTGAAACAATACGTCCATCCCGTGCCGGATCGCGACCGCCGGGCTGCATTCACAAGAGTAGGTCTGAACGTTCGTGCCGTCGATCTCGAACGGTACCGGGACTAAAACGGCGTCCGGATGGGCATGATAGCTTCGTCCCATAGAGGTCTGTTGATTTAAAGGGGCGACGATCGTCACTTCACCTAATTCGAGCAACGTCTCCGCCGCCGCACGAAGGCCCGGCGAATGGATTCCGTCATCCGTTGTCAGGAGTATTTTCGTTGATCCCATCACGTCTCCGTATGCCTTACGCGTTGTTTTTCATGGCTTCGATGTCTTTTTCGGCGCCGCTGACCAGGAGGGTATCTCCTTCGCGGAAGATATAGGCCGCATCCGGCGTGATAAACCGCGGCTCATCGGGTTCGTGCCTTTCCTTTACGATGAAGACGGAAACATGGTACCGTGTACGCAGCATTAAATCGCTCAGCTTTTTGCCCGTCATCCAGCGGGGAGCTTCAATCTCGGTCACGACGGTGTCTGCGCCGATGTGGAGCGTTTGAGGTTGGTCGTGGGCGGTGATCCGGGCGCCTAATTCGATGGTGATATTGCGATTGGCCACTTCATGGTTATATTGGCGCATGATATCGCTCATAAGCACCGAGCCGACCAGCCGGTTCTGCGCATCGACAACGGGCAGGCGGTCGAAGCCGGTTTCGGCGAATCGGTCCACGACGGCGTCCAGGGATTGGGTGACGAGCACCGGCGAAAGATCCTCTTTAAAGTCCATGATATGATGGACGTTCATTAACTCCCGCGGATGACTCAGGACGTACTTGAGGTCCTGAAGGGAAATCGCGCCCGTGAATTGATTGTCTTCATCGAGTGTGAAGATGACGTTGCGACGGGTCTCCAGCGCCAGCCGGACCAGGG
>JAFGTG010000437.1 GCA_016934255.1 Sedimentisphaerales bacterium | reverse complement strand
GGCGGTGTTCATGCCGACTGCCTTGCCGTACATATCGATGAGCGGGCCGCCGGAATTGCCGAAATTGATCGCGGCGTCGGTCTGAATAAAATCCTCATACGCCGCAAGCTGAAATCCGCTTCGCCCTTTTGCGCTGACGATCCCCGCGGTCACGGTATGGCTCAGGCCCAATGGATTACCGATGGCCAGAACCCATTTGCCGACCTCGATATCATCGGAGTCGGCCAGTTCGAGCATGGGTAAATTCGTGCCGTCGATCTTGATGACCGCCACATCGGATTCCGGATCGGTTCCCACGACCTCGGCCTCGAAAGAGCGGCCATCCAGTAACTCCACGCTCATTTCTTCCGCCCGTCCGACCAGATGGTTGTTGGTCAGGATGTACCCCTTTTTCGAGATGATGAAACCCGACCCCTGGGCGGTTTGCTGCCTTCGATATTGTTGCTGACGCCCTTGCGGCGAACGTCGACGAAAAAAGAAATCAAAAAAGTCATCCCCGAAAGGATCGCCGAACGGCCGCTGCTCCATCGAGGGTCGATGAGAACTTTTAATTTCGGCTTTAATTCCCACCACCGCCGGCGACGCCTCCTCGGCGACCGATGCAAACGTCTCGCCCAAACGCTCTAAAAAAGCGATATTTTTTTGCTGTTGCGCAAGAACTCCCTGGGGTAATACGACCAGTAGAGGCCCTAATAATGCCAACAACAAAACCGTCTTCGCTCCATAGTTCTTTCTCGACTGAACGAATTTTCTCATTCTTGTACTCCTTTCAAATCAAAATCCATAGTCATACTCTGTTTCTAAAACTACGTATAAACTATCATGTTGCTCGATTGATCGAAATCGGGGAATTCCTTCATCTCACCTGAGCATATCGCTTAATGAGACTACACCAATAGCTGAATATTTTATTCCTTGACAAAAGTCGAGGTGCTGTGCTAAAAACGATAGGGATAGCTTCAGTATTCTTTAACGGACTGTATTTGCGGAGTATTTATGCATGAAGAAACAAGCAAGATTCAAAAAGAAAAAAATGCTCCGCCTTTCAAAATAACCCGCCTATCGAGCCTAAATATGCACGAACCAGAAAGTGTATCCGAAAAAATGACGAGTCGTGACCGACACGAAGAATGTTCGGATTTTCTGGAGAAGGTTTTTTCTAATATTCACCTTCTGATAGCCTACATGGATGTGGACTTCAACTTCATTCGCGTCAACAATGCATACGCCAAGGCAGGAGGCCATCCCCCTGAATTTTATGTGGGAAAGAACCATTTTGAGTTGTATCCCAACCAGGAAAACGAGCGATTATTCGGCGAAGTGCTCCAGAACGGTCAACCTTCCTCCTTAGAAGCAAAGCCGTTTGACGATCCCCACCAACCGGACAAAGGCACGACCTATTGGGATTGGACCGTACAGCCGGTTAAAAACGATCAACATAAGGTCATCGGCCTTGTTCTCACACTTGTTGATGTCACACAGCGTACACAACAGCAGCGTGAACTAATAAATCTGACAAGGGACCTCGAAGATCAGGCCCAACTGCTCGAGTTGGCTCACGATGCCATCTTCGTTCACGATCTGGATGGTAAGATTATCTATTGGAATCGCGGGGCGGAAAATACCTATGGCTTCTCAAAGGATGAGGTTCTCGGCAAAATAATTCACGAGTTGCTCAAAACCCAATTTCCCGAATCGCTTGTGAAGATTATCGGGAACTTGCTCAGCGAGGGCCATTGGGAAGGGGAGTTGGGACAAACCACCAAACAGGACAAGAAGATCACGGTGGAAAGCCGTTGGGCATTGCGTCAGACGGAAAAAGGTAAAGCGATTGGCATTCTGGAGATAGATCGAGAGATCACTCGGAGAAAACAAGCGGAATTTAAAATCCAGGAGGCCCGCCGGTACGCCGAGAGCATTATCGAGACGATCCAGGTCTCCCTGCTCGTTCTCTCGCCGGAGTTGAAGGTGCGCTCGGCGAATAAAACCTTCTACGAGACCTTCTGCAGGAATCCGCAAGAGACCGAAGGCAAGTTTATCTACGAACTGGGAAACCATCAATGGGACATTCCCGAATTGCGGGTCCTTCTGGAAGATATTTTGCCGAAAAACACCAGTTTTGAGGATTTCGAGGTTGAGCGTCTTTTTGAGAACCTCGGGCGCCGAACGATGCTTCTAAATGCCCGGCGCCTGTATCGGCGCGGGGGTAAAACGCGGCTCATCTTGCTTTCGATCCAGGACATCACCCAGCTCCGAGTTCAGCAAGAGCGCATCCGTGCGGATCAGGTGAGGATCGCCGACTTAACGGAAGAGCTTTTGATGGCCGAAGAGCGCGAGCGCCGGCGCATCGCCGTGGATTTACATGATTCCGTAGGTCAGATTTTAGCCTTCTCGAAAAGAGAAATCGGCGCCGCCCAGAAAACGGCGCCCGAGTCTCTGGCTCAAAACCTTAAGCTGATTAAAAATCACATTACCAACGCCATAAAGCATACTCGGGACTTGACATTCGACTTGAGTCCGCAAACGCTTTACTCTTTTGGGCTTGAGGCGGCTCTTGAAGAATTGGCGGAGAAGTTTTCCAAAGAGCACGGTTTGGCCTGTTCGTATGAGGCCGATGACGAATCCAAACCCCTGACCGAAGAGTTAACGATCCTGTTATATCGTTGCGTTCGTGAACTTCTAATCAACATCGCCAAGCATGCTAAAGCGAATAACGTGCATATTTATATAAAACGAATGAATGCGGAGATTGAGATCATCGTCGCCGATGATGGTCAAGGCTTCGATCCGGCGATCCTCGACTTAACCATCAATAAGAAGAAATTCGGCCTGGTGAGTATTCGAGAGCGGTTCAAACACATCGGCGGACGGTTTCAATTACAATCTACGAAAGGCAAAGGCGCTAGAGCCATTTTGACCGCGCCTTTGAATCTTGCGGATACATCAGAAAAGGAGATCGCAACATGAGCATCAGGATACTTTTGGCCGACGACCATGCCATTGTTCGAGACGGTTTAGCGAGGTCTTTACAGCAGCAGGAAAATATGGAGGTGGTCGGAGAGGCGAAGGACGGCTTGACGACGGTCGAGCTAGCCAGAGAATTATCGCCCGATCTGATTGTTATGGATATCGGCATGCCCGATCTGAATGGCATTGAGGCCACACGGGAGATCCTGCGAGAATACCCGGAGATGAAAGTCATCGGTCTGTCCATGCATTCGGGTAAGCGGTTCATCACCGAGATGTTCAAGGCTGGAGCTAAAGGGTATCTGCCAAAAGACTGTGAGTTCGACGAACTTCTCGAAGCAATTCAAGCCGTGATGGACGGCAAGACCTATTTGAGCCTGTCGATCACCGGCGTTGTGGTGGATAACTATGTTCGTACTTCTCCGGAAAGTCAATCCTCTGCGTTTTCAGTTCTGACGCCCCGGGAAAGAGAGGTGCTTCAACTCATGGCCGAGGGCAACTCGACCAAGCAAATCGGTTTGCGTCTGCATATCAGTCCCAAAACCGTCGAGGCCCATCGTCTGCGGATCATGAATAAACTGGATATCGATAATGTGGCTCAGCTTACGAAGTACGCTATCCAGGAAGGCCTGACTTCTCCGGAACCATAAGACAAATGTCAGTTTGTTAAAAGTCATCAAATGAAAGATAATGAATGCTGTTTACTTGCTATTCTAAATCAAAAAAGCGAAAGGGCTTTTTTGAACAATCTGAGAGGATTGATTATTTTTCACAACCAGTCCGACACTGGCAAAAGACTAACAGCTTGGCGTAACACTGGATCGACATTGGTATACACGTCATTCGTAAGCTGTGGACTGGAGTGTTCCAGTAACCTCTGAGTCACTGCTGTTGAAACACCTTTTTGAGCCAGCAAGGACGCAAAGGTTTCCCGAAGATCCTGGAACTGTAGCTTGGGCAAGCCCATTACCCTTCTCACCTTCTCCCATCGCTTCGAACTGAACTTGTCTGAGAAAAGCCGTTGTTGCCCTTCCGAAAGCGTGGCGACGTAGTTGGATAATTCGGTTGTGATGGGTTCGGGAATGGGCCGTTCCGGCATCACTTTTTTTGCTTTACGATTTCGAGTCGCTATGATGTTCCGGTCAAACTGAATATCGCCGATATGAATGGCTTCGATATCACTTCGTCTGAGACCTGTCGTCACGGCCAACAGTATTCTCAGACGCAGACTCGGGTATTTCGATGCGATCGTAATAAGCTTTTTAACCTGTTGGGGTGAAAGTGACGTGACAGGTTTTGGGGCTACTTTAACCTTCTTAACCTTCAAGTTTAAAGCAACGAAGCGGTTTTTAGCCGCCCACTTCAAAAAGGCATGCAAGTTCTTTATGTCCTTGTTCAAGGTGTTCTTCCCAATCTCTTCACTTCGCCTTAGAACAAAGGTGTCCAGATTTGGCTGTGTAATATCTTTGGTTCTTCCACAGAATTTGTGGGTAGCTAACAGAAGAAAGGTGTGTGTCAATTGTGCCGCGGCTTGTTCGATGCGGCAAGCCTT
>JAFGTG010000436.1 GCA_016934255.1 Sedimentisphaerales bacterium | reverse complement strand
TTGCGAAGACGTGGATATTTACAAATGCCCAACGGGAATTCGGGGAGAGGTGTTGACCTATGCGATTGTGGATGCGATGAACGGCGCTCAATACGACGACGGCAGCCCGCGCATTCCGGGCACGGAGGGATTGACGATCAAGCTGCTGGCCCAACTGACCCGGCCGGGTGAACGTTTCGTCTTCGTTGATGAAGGTGAAATCTCACCCGACAGTTGGACGGTGTATTACGATCAGGAAAGCTGGTGGGACGCGCCTCCTATACGCCACGGCAATGGTACGAACTTTTCTTTCGCCGACGGGCACAGCGAGTACTGGAAATGGAAGGACCCGCGCACCTTCAGGCTGACGAAGGGCGAGATCAGCGACGCCCAGCAGCCGGGCAATACCGATCTGCACGATGTTCAACGGGCCGCATGGGGCAAACTCGGATATACACCCACCAATTGACAAACACGGATTCAAACACAAAATCATTCGCCTGAACATCTTCATCGAAAATGTTGGTTTGATATTGCAGACCTTATCTTCTGTAATCGTAATGCAGAATGTGGTATAATAAAGGTTTTAATGTATCAATTTTGTTTGTTGAATCATTGAGGATGGTCGGTTGGCTCAGAATATCTTAACGACGGGCATGGAGGAGATCGACCGTCTGATCGGCGGTGTTCTGGCGGGGGATAATCTCGTCTGAAAAGTCGATTCCGGTGCGCCGGTCGATCGGTTCATATCGAGTTTCGTCTCCGCATGTGAGGCGGAAGGAACGCCGGTCGTTTACGTGAGTTTCAATCGCTCCCCCCAGACGATCTTTAATAAGTACGGCAGTTTGATGTCCGACGGACGATTTAAACTCGTGGATTACTTCTCGTCCGGCAAAGGCAACAATGACGATGTTTTTCTGGATTTTTTCAAATCCGTCGATTCTGAATCCCTCCAGGCCCATTCACGTCGGGAATCCAGCCGATCATAACGAACTGCTGGAGGCCTTGCGGGCGGCCGGGGCTGAGGTGGCAACCAACGCCCGTTACGTTTTTGATAGCATAACGGGAATGTTCGATCTCTGGAGTGACGAAGATATTGTCCTTCGTTTCTTCGGGCACTTCTGCCCTCGGTTCTTCGATATCAATACCGTTGCTTACTGGCTCTTAGAGAAAGAAGCTCACTCGGAACGGTTTCTCGCGAAGCTTCGGCACATCACCCAGGTGGTTGTCGAGATCGCGGTTTCACGCGGCATTCGCACCCTGACGCTCAGAAAAGCGGTGAATCGACGTTGCGTGGATATCGGGGTGCCCCAATGGTTCCGCGTTGTGGATGGCGGATTGGTCATCGCGGCCGAATCGCGCGAAGACCGTAAACTCGGACTCCTCACCCGGATGGCCGATGTTCTGGGCACGGCGCTTGAGCCTCAATCCTTTTTCGAGTAAACGATGGAGGCATTGGCCAACGAACTCGGTATGGTCCGTGGAACGCTGGTTCTTTTAGATAGAACGGTGGATAAACTCAAGATCGCCGCCGCACACGGGCTTTCGGCCGCCGAGCGAGCCCGAGGAGAATGCGCCGTTGGGGAGGGTGTGACGGGACACGTTGTCGAAACGAGCCTCCCGGAGATTGTGCCGGATATCAGCCAGGATGCGCGTTTTCTCAACCGAACGGCGACCCGGCGGATCGACGCCGCTCATCCGATCGCTTTTATTTGCGTGCCGGTGAAAGTCGATAACGAGGTCGTCGGCTCATCGAGTATCGACCGGCCTTTCGCCATTGGCTCCATGCTCGATAAGGATCTGAGACTTCTTCAAATCGTGGCCTCGATCATTTCGCAGGTTCTTAAGATCAACCGGCTCATTCACGTGGAAAAAGAGGAAATTCTCGTGCGTGATGAGCACGCGCTGGAAGAACTCAGACGGCGCTATCGCCTTGAAAATCTGGTCGGCCACAGCGAGGCGATAGAACGAGTGCTCTCAATGGCGGCTACAGCCACAAAATCCCGCGCCACAATTCTCCTGACGGGTGAAACGGGCACGGGAAAAGAGCTTGTCGCCAGCGTGGTGCACTATAACAGCGATCGCTCCGGCGGTCCGTTTATCCGCGTCAATTGCGGTGCGCTGCCTGAAACGCTTCTCGAATCGGAGCTTTTCGGGCATGTGAAAGGCACCTTCACGGGCGCCCACGAAACCCGGAAAGGACGATTTGAGTTAGCCGACGGTGGAACGCTTTTCCTGGATGAGATTGCCGAAATGAGCCCAATGTTGCAGGTGAAGCTCTTACGGGTTCTCCAGGAAAAGGAATTCGAACCGGTTGGCGGAACACATACCATCCATGTTAACGTGCGTGTCGTTGCGGCGACCAGCAAGAATCTCAGGAATGAGATTCGAGAGGGCCGATTCCGTGAAGACCTCTTTTATCGTTTGAATGTGATACCGATTCACTTGCCGCCCTTACGAGAGCGCCGAAGTGATATCCCACGTCTGGTGGATTATTTTTTAGAGAAATACAACCAGCAGAATAATAAAACCGTCAATAAAATATCGCCCAAAGTCCTGGATATTCTTGTAGAATATTCCTGGCCGGGCAATGTCCGCGAACTTGAAAATTGCATCGAACGGAGCGTTGTCATGAGCCCGGGTAATGTTTTATCAGCGGATTTTCTACCGGAAGAAATCAGCTCACCTTCTCTTAAAGCTCTGAGGCGGAATGGTGACTCTATAGACAACGAAGACGAAATAACCAGGAAGATACAGGATTTTTGCGAGGAAATGGGTGATCCTGGAAAAGCGAGGGAAATCATTCACCGCATTGTTGATGAATCCATTATACGCAAAATGCTCGCTCAAACGAAAAGCCAGCGTAAAACAGCAAAGCGGCTATCGATGAGCCGGATGACGCTTCGAAAAAAGATACGTGAGTATGGTATTTGACAATTGATAAAAACTCAATTAAAACCATCTCGCAGGGCTAACAATTAGACCAAATGGCAACATCATAGACCACTCCTATCAATCACTTCTTCACTCAACAAGGAATAAATTTCACATAATCCCTTTAGCAATAAAGTGATATGGTTTATTCAGATTCTGAAACATGAAAAAAGACAAAAGTTAAGAACGTTAGTGGACAGGTTGGTTCCAAACCATCGTCGAATGTGACGGAACTCCAAGATTTTAAGAACGTTACGAACAACCTTGTTTAGGATGCCTTGACGGTTTGGGCGGATTTGTGGGCCGAATTAGAGGGTCAGGTCGATCCGGACGGCGATGCAGAGAAGAAAGATAACACATTTGAGCCAACATGCGGTTGGAACGAATATTTAGAGAAAATGTGGGTGCTCAAGCATTACCTCGACTTCGTCAAACGATTGAGTCAACAATAGTATGAACAACGAAAAATCGAAAATCTATATTTTTTTTACTGTGCGAACAGCCTTGAACCACAAGATCTGGTCCATTTTCACAATCAATTAAAAGGCGAAAACTTCAAGTCGGTCTGTCTGCCGTGTTCGGGAAAGGTGAATATCCCCTATATGGTGAAGGCATTCGAGACCGGGACGGATGGTGTTGTGATTGTAACGTGCAAGCAGGATGAATGTCGCCATATCGAGGGCAATAAGCGTGCTCAAAAACGAGCGCAAGCCGTGGATTCGCTGCTTGAAGAAATAGGATTGGGGGCGGGGCGGACCTGGAGAGTATCGATCTGCCGCTGTTGATTGCTCTTAAGTGTCATTTATGTAACGAGTGTAAACCCGGTACGTTCTGCCCGGCGAAATTAGAGACCCTCGACTTCGAGTACGGAGTCGGACGTATGACCAATCTTATCGCTGCATGGCACGATCAGCTCATCGAGGTCATGGGGGCGATGGGAATGCGTGAGGTCCGGCGTCTCAGGGGAAACGTCGGCCGGGCCATGTTTTTCGAACAGCTTGACGAGGAAACCTTTGGCAAGCTTCGTGGCGCGGGCTTCCAGTCCGCGATTCGAGGGCAAGATGCTCTCGACACGAACGAGCGCGAAACGCCCTCGACACGAAATTCGGGCTCTATTGAATAATTTATGGGTTGAGATAAGGAATTTTTCTGTTTTATGCTTCGCGTTGCCGAGAGGTTGTTCTG
>JAFGTG010000435.1 GCA_016934255.1 Sedimentisphaerales bacterium | reverse complement strand
TCTTCGGGCGTCTTGTCGGAATCCTTCCACCAGTCGTCGTAGCCCGCCTGGTCGATATGGGAGTGATAATCCACGTTGCCGCTGACATAACCGACGAACTCATCGAAGCCCTGCCTGACGGGATTAAAATCCACGCTATAACCCAGGTGCCATTTGCCGAAAATCCCCGTTATATAGCCACGATTTTTCAGCACCTCGGCGAACGTCACTTCCTCCAGAGCCATCCCCGTATGGCGATGCTTTGCGGCTGTCACGACGCCCTCGATCCCGCATCGCTGCTGGTAGCGTCCCGTGAGCAGGGCCGCCCGCGTTGGGCTGCACACCGCCCCGTTGGAATGGTAATCCGTAAATCTCATCCCGCTTTTAGCGAGTGCGTCGATATTCGGCGTTTCGATCCTCTCATTCCCGTAGCAACCGAGGTCCCCATATCCCAGATCGTCCGCCATAATCAGGATGATATTCGGCTTCTCATTGTTTCCCAGCCTCTCACCACTCGCCGCTGTCGAATGTAAAAGGCCCGGCAGCGCCGCTGCGCCAATTCCACCCATAATAACCTTGCCAAATTCCCGTCGATTCATTCTGTACGATCTCTGGAAAGTGCACTGAGATTCTAAGCCCATTTTTCTATCGCTCGATAACGTTAACCAGACCGGCGTCGATGTATTGGCCGCCGGTGGTTTGTTGGCAGTGGATGGCCAGACAATTCGAGCCGGGCTTAAGAGCTTCACGGGCCTTACCGTCCAAGGCGACTCGAACATAACTCGTCGTATAGCCGCCCAGCTTTGCGACAAGTTCTCCGTTGATATAAACCTCCACGTATTCATCGTGATGGATATTAAGCTGCGGCTGGATCAGGTTCATGTTCCTCAGCTCAAACGTCCGGCGAAGCCAGATATTATTCGTTTTCCATTCGGTGCGCATAACCGCGCCGGGCGTCCCTTCGGCGCCGAAGCCGCCCTGGCCTTCTTTCCACGTCGAGTCATCGAAATCCGGTTTCTGCCAACCCTCGGTCGGTTCGTCCGTTGTATAACGCCAGCTTTGCGGCGATTCCTGGGAGGTAGGAACAACCGTCTCGATAATAGGCGGCGGTAAATACAAACGCTTGTTGGCCGCGGCGACCTTTTTAGCGTCCATCTTGATCATTGCCCGGTCGTAGGTCATCAACCCGTTGACCTCGATTTCTACGTCGGTCGTTTGCGTATAGACCGCGGCGCACAGACCGTCGCCGATTAGCGAACGCAGATTATCAACCAGCGCCAGGTACGCATCCGTTAGCTCCTCCCGTGTTTTATAGCTGCGATAGCCCCAGTTCTTCTCATTCTGCCACGTATGGCCCTCGACCGGCAGGCCGAGTCCGCCGAATTCGCCGAGGACCGCGGCACGACCCAGTTCAGTCGGCGGCGCTGCGGGGCCGGGATACCTGTGAATATCGTGTACGTCGCCGACGCCGCGGTCGGTCCAGCCGCTGGCCGAGTTGACCAACCGCGTCGCATCAAGGCTTTTGACGTAGCTGACG
This sequence comes from Sedimentisphaerales bacterium, assembly GCA_016934255.1. Taxonomy (GTDB): domain Bacteria; phylum Planctomycetota; class Phycisphaerae; order Sedimentisphaerales; family Anaerobacaceae; genus JAFGTG01. The sequence goes on along the minus strand of JAFGTG010000435.1, from coordinate 10,018 downwards.
ATTCTTTCGGTGTCGTACTGCCCCCAGCCTTCGTTGAAAGGCACCCACATGACAATACACGGATGATTGTAAAACGCCTCGATGACGTGCTTCAATTCCAGCTCGAATTGTGTGGCGGATTCTTTACTGCGCTGGAGGTCGGGATCGCTGCCGCGAATATGCTTATCGCCGTTAGGCATGTCCTGCCAAACCATCAATCCCATTTTATCGCACCAGTAATACAACCGGTCGGGTTCCACTTTGACGTGCTTACGGAGCATATTGCATCCGAGTTTCTTGAGCACCTCAAGGTCATACTTGAGCGCCTTATCGCTCGGCGCGGTGTACAACCCATCCGGCCACCAGCCCTGGTCCAGCGGTCCGAAATGAAACAGCGCCTCGTTGTTCAAGAAAAGTCGATTGATCCCCTTCTTATCTTTCTTCACCTCGATCTTCCGCATCCCGAAGTAGCTATCGACGTAATCGACCGTTTTGCCCTTCTCGTCTTTTAGCGACACTCTCAGGCCATATAAAAACGGCGAATTCGGCGACCATAGCTTCGGCTTCTTGATATCCAAAACGATTCTGTCGCCGGGTTTGCCTTCGGCCTTGCTTGTTGCGAACCACCCGTCCTTGGCTTCGACCTGGACATCATAACTCACTGAAGCTCCCGGACATACCGCAACGACGCGCAGGCATTCGTTCTCGATATCCGGGGTAAGCCGGATCGACTCGATATACGTCTCGGGCACGGGTTCCAGCCAGGCTGTTTGCCAGATTCCCGTCACAGCCGTGTACCAAATCCCGCGAGGCTCCTTGACCTGCTTGCCTCGCGGCTGCGTTCCCGCATTCGTCGGGTCCCAGACACTGACGACAATCTCCTGCCGCTCCGTCTCCTTGAGCGCGTCGGTAATGTCGAAGGTAAACGGATCGTAGCCTCCACGATGGCTTCCAATCCGTTGGCCGTTGACCCAGACGGTGGCGTCCCAGTCCACCGCGCCGAAATGCAACAAGACCCGCTGGCTCGACCATTTTTTCGGCACCTTCACGATGCGGCGATACCACAACCGGTTTTCCTCGCCGACGGCCTTCATCACACCCGACAAAGCCGACTCGACGGCAAACGGCACTAATATCTGCCCATCGAACTGGCTGGGTTGATCCTCGTTCTTGGGTTGAATCGCGTATTCCCACAGCCCGTTCAGATTCATCCAGGTTTTACGAACCATTTGCGGCCGTGGATATTCACCCTGCACATTCTTAGGCGAAACCTTCTTCGCCCATCGGGTCATTAACGGGCCTTCAGCCGGCTGCCAGGCTGCGTGTATGAGCGAACATAAACACAGAATCGCACACAGCGTAAGAATGAATGATTTTTTGCCTTGAAAGATCCCTCTTTCGACGTAACTTCGTTCCATCTTGATATATCTCCTTAATAGAAATTAACGCATCGCGAGGGTAAAACAAAACCGGGCTTACCCTGTGCATTAGGTTAGCGGTGCTGAGTTGTTTTTGCAATGAAATTTAGCAAAGCAGCATTGAGGGGTCTCAGATGGCGGACGGTCATTCAGGATAGAGAAAGACTTTAATCGATCACTTCTATCCTTGAAAGTCCCGGCACGAGCATGTTATAGACCTGGATGACCTCGCCATTGAACATCCGGATGCATCCTCGCGAGCCGGCTTTTCCGATTTGGTCCGGCTCTTTCGTACCGTGAATGCCAAAGCCGTCCCGGTCCTTGGCCTCGCCGCTCAGACCATCCAGTGCGATCCATCGCGAGCCCAGGGGATAATCCTTGTCTTCCGGCTGATAGACGATTCCCGTATCCGGGTCCCGCCAGGAGGTCGCATGGGCTTTTCCGCCCGGTCGGACGCGCCAAAGGCCCGTCGGTGTTTCGTAGCCCGGCTTGCCCAGGCCCACGGTATAAGAGCGAACGTACGTGTTCTGCAGGTAAATATCCATGGTAAAGGTCGAACGATAAACCTTTGCGTGAAAGGGACCTTTGATCACTTTAAGGGGCGCTCCCGCCTGCAAGGCTCGCGCATCAGAAATGTGATTGATTTCCATCAAAACTTCATACGGCACTTTATACTTATCGCCAATGACTGTGAGCCGATCGCCTGACCGGACCATATAACTTTCGCAAAGCGGATCATTCGGCAGAACGGCTCTCCCGTAAAGCCATTGCTCGGAAAGTTTGGAAAGCCGGGCTTTGACATCCTCTCGTTGTTGCGGACTCATCGGCATCCGCAGCGCCTCATTCAGCTTCTCACGCGCGGGGACAATCCCGCTGGAACCTTGATTCATCAACGTCTCCGCCGAGGCGATCAGCGCCGCCGCCTCGTCCCCGGGCTGAACGATGGGCACCGAAACCGGTATCGGCGCCGGTTCCGGCAAATTCGGCTCCCCCGTAAGGGACGCCTCACGGCGCGGCAATGGAATATTGGTTTCGGTTATACGGGATACAATCGGGTTCGGTTCCGGAGTGACTTCATTCGGAGGCGTTAGCGTGATAACATCGTTGACTTCCGGCACAACGGCGACAGCATCATTCGTATCCGATTCCAAAGAGGTTTGCTGAACGTCAATCGGTTCGGCCTCATTCTTGCCAAAGGGACCGTAGTAAAACGCAATCAGCGCCCCGACAATCAGAACCGCCACGACGATCGTATAGGTTCGGTTTCGGGCTTTTTGCCCAGCTCGTGCGCCATTAGGATGACGAGCCATCTTATTCTCCTTTCACGTTGTTACAATTCACGACTTCCTTATCCGTGACCAGGAAATCGACCGGTTGATCATGTTCGACAACCGGCACGTCGTCCACGATCTGTTCATCAAAGCCCAATCCGCATCGGATCGCTTTTACATCGGGATTCGTGAAGAATCGGTCGTAATAGGAACCGCCCCGGCCGAGCCGGTTGCCCCTCCTGTCGAATCCCAATCCCGGCGTGACGACCAGGTCAATCTCCCCAAACGGCACCGGAACGCCGGCGATCGGATTGCGGATTCCGGAAACCCCGGTAGCCAGCCCCGTTTCAAGCGAGTTGATTTGAACGGGGATCATATGCCGTTGCTCCCAGGAGATCTTCGGGACCGCCACGATCTTGCCAAGCTGCCAGGCATGCAGGATCGCCTCGGCCGTGTCCACCTCGTGCGGAAGCGACAGAAACATCATGATCGTCGAAGCCTCCTGAAAAGGCTTGATCGAGACCAGATTCCGACATGCCCTCCGGCTTCTCTCATCCCTCAGCTCCGAGGGGATTGCCACCAGGCTGTTCAGCAATGTGCGGCGCAACTGGGCCTTATCCATTGACTCAATCCTTTTGAACGACACGTCCTTGGTCGTGTTTGCTCTCTTGTATCAAGCTTTGAAGCATTTGTAAATACTGCTTCACATTTTTTTCATGCCCTCGTCCTTTCGGGACGTAATATTTTTTCTCCACGCCCTCCGGAAGATAGTGTTGCGGCGCGAAACCCTCTTTGAAATTATGCGGATATTTATAGTCCGCGCCGACGCCGGCCTTTTTCGCTGCCTGATAATGACTGTCTTTTAGATGTTTCGGTACGTGCCGGATCGGCTCATTTTTAACATCACTCATTGCTTTCCAAATCGCAGAGGCTGAAGCATTCGATTTCGGCGCACAGGCCACGTAAACAGCCGCCTGAGCCAGCGCCAACTGCGCTTCCGGCAGGCCCACAAATTCGGATATCTGAACCGCCGCAGCCGCCAATACCGTCGCCATGGGATCGGCGTTTCCGACATCTTCAGCAGCGCATACGGCGATTCGCCTGGCGATAAATCGCGTATCCTCACCACCGGCCAACATTCGCGCGAGCCAGTAAACGGTGGCATCGGGATCGGAACCTCGCATACTTTTTTGTAGGGCGCTCGCCAGGTCATAGTGCGTATCGCCCGTTCCGTCGTAGGCAATCGTCTTTTGTTGTATCGACTCCTTCGCGACGCTGAGATTAAATTTTATTTTCGCCGACTTGTCCTTTCCGTTTTTGCCGGTTTCTCGCGCGAGCTGAGAAAGCACGCCGACTTCAAGAGCCGTCAGGGCTTTCCTGGCGTCTCCGTCGCACATTACCGCTAAAAATTTTAAAGCATCCTTCTCGGCTTCAATATCGAATCGCCCCAGTCCCCGCTCCGCATCTTTAACGGCACTCTCGAGCAATGTCAAAATGTCTTCTTCGCTGAGCGGCTCAAAACGAAAGACCGTGCTGCGGGAAACCAGCGGCGAGTTGATCGAAAAAAATGGATTTTCCGTCGTAGCGCCAATAAGGATCAGAACGCCCGACTCGACATCGTCCAGCAAGACATCCTGCTGAGCGCGGTTGAAACGGTGAATTTCATCGATAAAAAGCACGGTCCTCGCCCGGCCGACGGCGAGCCGGTCCCGCGCCTGGGCGATAATCCGGCGAATATCCTGGACCGTGGCCGCGGGCGCGTTGAGAGAGCTGAATGTCGCTTTCGTGCGATTGGCAATGACGGCCGCTAAGGAGGTCTTGCCCACGCCCGGCGGACCATAGAAGATCAGGCTGCTGAGCCGGTCGGCTTCGAGCATCCTGGTCAGCAATTGATCCGGTCCGAGAAAATGGTGTTGCCCGATAAATTCATCGAGGCGCCTCGGCCTCATCCGAACCGCTAACGGTGAAGCCGCTTGAAGATTGGCTTGTTCGGCCCCGCTAAAAAGAGTTGTACTGCTCTTGGTTTCACCCATCCGGGATATTATATGCCGAATACGGTCAACTGTCGAAGATTAATTTACCATGACGTTTCGATATGCCGATGACCATAACCAATAGTCAAAGCGAAGATGTTATATCCCTGTTATCGGATTTGCGCCTCTCGGACCGGGTGGGTAGATTTGAGCATAAAACATTCAACGAAGGTAGTTAAAATGTACTATTTAAATAATGCAGCAACCAGTTTCCCGAAACCCAAAGAAGTCATAGAGGCGGTCGATACCTACCTCCAATCTGCCCCTTTCCACTCCGGCAGAGTCGGATTTGAAATGCAGGCGGAAGATGTCATTACGACCTGTAGGCAGAAGCTCGCCCAATTGTTTAACGCCGACACGCCGGACAATATCATCTTTACGTCCGGTGCCACGGAATCGCTGAACCTGGCCATCCTCGGATTGAACCTTATCGGCGGTCACGTCATCACAACGGCCATCGAACACAATTCCGTGCTCCGTCCGTTGAAAACCCTCGATAGAGACGGCGGGATCGAATTGTCCATCGTCGATTGTGATACATACGGCTTTGTCAAACCATCGGACTTCGCCGATCAGGTCAAAAGGAACACCAGGGCCATCATCGTCAACCACTGTTCCAACGTGACATGAACCGTTCTCGATTTGAAGAGCGTTTCTGAAATTGCCCGTTCCGCGAACGCGTATTTTATAGTGGATGCGTCTCAGTCCGCCGGTGTCGTGCCCATCGATGTTCGTAACGACGATATCGACGTTCTGGCCTTCGCCGGCCATAAATCGCTCTACGGTATCCCCGGTATCGGAGGATTGTATCTACGGGAAGATTTAAGGCCTGAATCCCTGAAAGTGGGAGGGACGGGCGTCAGGAGCGACTTGTTATATCAGCCGGAAGAGATCCCGATGTTTTACGAAGCGGGAACCCAGAACATGCCGGGGATCATCGCTTTGAATGCAGGCGTTGATTATGTTTTACGGACCGGAATCGATCAAATAAGAGAGGCGACTGGATCAAGAAATGGGGGAACCGAGATGAAGCCGTGAATTTTATGCGGCAGGGGTATCTGGCCGCTGCATTTTCAGCGATTTATGGCAACGAATGCGGAACCTACAAAGTCCGGGAAACACAAAGCATCGTCTCGGGTGCGGACACATCGGAATTCAGAGTCACAAAGTAATAAGGAGTGGATCATGACGGCATGCACAACATCGATTAATAGAGAAAAAGCAATCAGCGACTTTTCAAAAATAAAAGTCAGAGGCAATGAAGAATTCAAATCGATTGTCGGTCCGATGATCGAAAAAGAGCCGGAAGATATTTTACATGGCGCGTATGCTGTTTTCACCGCCTGGGGTTGGGCGAAATCGGAAATCGTCGAGTCGATTTCTGGTGAGAAGATGGTTGTCAGAACCTATGATTACTACGAGTCGGATGTAAAGGATACCTTTAGACCGACCAGAGGATTCGCCTATATGATCAAAGGCGTATGTAGAGCTTTTATGGAGATCGCCTACGACGACAATCCCTATCCGGATGGATTCGGAAAGTTCAAATGCGAACAGACAAAAGGAATCGAACTCGGTGACGATTACGGTGAGTTTGTTTTGACCGAGGCTTAATTTACGTCATCTCACCCTATTCCTGGAATAGGATATCAATACTGATATGTTGATTGGCCGGCAATAGTATTCTGCTGTCGGCCATCTGTTTATTATCATCTCTTAAAACCATTTGTAATGGCCACATTTCAAAAATTGTGAAGAAATATTTTTTTCACTTAAAGAAAGCTTTGTATTCAAAAAAAATAGACATTAAGGCAATTTTTTGTCTTTAAAAACAAGAATATAGTCCTATATATACCGTATTTTTAGTATTACCATCGAGCCCTCTACGTAAAATGTCTTACTATTATGTCCTATAAATCACAGCCTTTCAGTCTTATTTATCATCCAAAAGTGGTATTTTATGCCTGTTATGTGTTATCCCAGAGAAACATCTCCTCAAAGTAGTTTTTTTATAAATTATTTTAGGTATTTTTTTCTGGACGACGTGCTTAAAATAATTTAGAAAAATTCCATATTTTGTTGATTTATGTTGATGCTTTTTATAGTCTTTTAGCTTCAGAAAGGCGTTTTATGGGGTTCATATATATGCGTTTGGGATCAAGTAAGGATGGTGATTAAAGAGGCATAACAATATTGATAACTGAGGTGAAGGCCGTTAGGAAAAGAAATCGGAGTAAGTAAAAGGTTTAGGAAAGGAGTAACACAAATGGATCAGAAAAAATTATTATTGAGCATCATGGTGGTGGGGATGATAAGTTCGGCCGCCTTGGCCGTTGCGCCGATCGGGCCGCCCGTAGCCGGGCTGGCGGAAGGCCAGTATTCCGTCGGACTCGGGTACGCGATGGCTGATTTAGAAGTCGAAATCCAAGGCGCCGGACCGACAGCGGGTCGAAGAGGCTGGCAGAACGCAGAAGTACAAGCTTACTATGCAAAACTCGGCTATGGCATCTCCGACACATGGTGCGCGGAGGTCACGCTTGGAATGTCGGGAGTTGAGTTAGACGCTGATGAGGTTCCAGTCACTGGAAAAGATTTTGATGGTGACGACAAATTTACGTTTGGCCTCAGCACGAAGAAAACCCTTCATGATAATGGAACCGACACCAAATGGGGTGTCGCGCTCCAATATACAAGGGGAGGCAGTAAAGATACCATTACTTCCGTCGCGACTTCGTTTGGTAATGGGGCTGCCGTTTTTGGTAACGCAACCATCGACATCGATTGGTATATCGTTCAGCTTGCGATGGGACCGTCGATTCAGGTTAATCCGGACGTTTGTGTGTATGGTGGACCCTTCTTAATGTTCGTGGAAGGCGATCTGCACGCGAATGCTGCTGGATTTAGCGTCGAAGCAGAAATCTCAGAAAAATTCCAATTGGGTGGTTATGTCGGCACGATGATCAATCTGGGCGGCAACGCCGGTTTGAATATCGAATTCCTGTTTTCAAGTCAGGCATGGGGTGCAGGTATTGGCGCCACATTCCCACTGTAATAGTCGATATGCAAGCTTCAGAGCTTGCTGAAAAAATGCTTCGTGAAGGGCTGCACGTATGATACGTGCAGCCTTTTTTTTCGGAATGAATTCACCTCGATCTGTTCGCCGTGAATTCCGCCATTTCGACCAAGGCGTCTCTGGCGGAATTCCGCTCCAAATCACACAGCGCCCCTATGGCCGCAGTGACGTATTCCTGTGATCGGCGGCGGGCATAGTCCAGACTCCCATACCGGTCCAGAATTTTGATGAGAACGTTTCTATCGCGTTGAATATCCTTATTTTCCAAATACACGTCGATGATCGTGTTTCTTTCACTCTCATCGACCGTCCTGAGCAGATGGATCACAGCCAGGGTCAACTTGTGAGCGCCCATATCGCTTCCGAGCGTCTTACCCGTTTTGCTTTCATCCCCGACAATATCGAGCACGTCGTCGGTCAATTGGAACGCAATGCCGGCGTTCAAGCCGAACTCGGCCAGGGAATGTGCCTGAGATGGGCTTGTATTCGCCAAAAGGCCGCCCAGATAACAAGCGCTGCTAAAAAGAATGGCGCTTTTTTCAGTAATCGCTTCGATGTATTCGGATTCGTTGAGTTGCCATTTATTCTTTTGAACGGCCTGCTTGAGCTCTCCTTCGCAGAGTCTTACCGCAGCCTCGGCGATAATCTTTGATGTGGACGATTTCAGATCGGCGGACATCGTAAAAATCCGGCTCAATAAAAGATCGCCCAGCAGCACGGCCGTCTCATTGCCCCAGAGACTATTAATCGTCGGTGCGCCCCGGCGAATCCGACCTTCATCGATCACGTCGTCGTGCAACAACGTCGCATTGTGCATCATTTCGATAATCGCAGCGACGCGAACGTGTTCATCCGTCACCTTACCGAAACAGAGACCGGAAAGGAGAACCAGGCCGGGACGAATCATCTTGCCGCTACGACGATTGATATATTCGAGCAGACGATTGACTTCCTCCGGCCGGTGTCTCGGCGGAAAGAAAGTCAAACCCTCGATGCAAGATTGATGCGTCGTCAATTGCTGATAGATCAGGCGTCGAACTTGATTTAACGGCTCGGCAATGAGTTTGAAAGCAGGCATATCATTGCATGAGGCAAGAGTTGAGATGTTGATAGGCTCCGGTACCGGCATGGCGTCAGGCGCACGGCGGATGACATGATAATGTCCGTAAAGTCAATCCGCTCGCGCTATTTCTCCTTTCCGTGAGCGTATTCGAAGAACTTCTTTCTCAGCAGGCATGTGATGGGACCGGGTCGGCCGTCGCCGATCATTCGTCCGTCAATCTCAACGATGCCGATAACCTCGGCCGCGGTGCCGGTGAGGAAGAATTCGTCGCAAACGTATAAATCGAATCTCGTGAGATTCTTTTCAACCACTTGAAGGTTTTCTTTCTGGGCCAGTTTGATCACGATATTCCGGGTGATTCCCGGCAATGCGCCGGCCTCGACCGGCGGGACAAAGATCACACCGTCTTTGACGATAAAGACATTATCACCGGTCGCCTCGGCCACGTATCCTTCATGATTGTACATAATCGCTTCGGGCACGTTGCTGTCCAGCGCCTCGATCTTGGCCAGGATATTATTTAGATAATTTAGACTCTTGGCCTGCGGAGGAATCGCCAGAGGATGGTTCCGAACCGTCGTGGCACTGATGATCTTCATCCCTTTTTCGTAAAGCTCCTCCGGATACAACTGAATTTTATCCGCGATGATAAAGATCGAGCTGCGTTTACAAATAAAGGGATTCAAACCGAGCGTTCCCGCTCCCCGTGTGACCACGAGCCGGATATAGCCGTCGGACAGACCGTTGGCCTCGACCGTTTCCCGAACCGCCCCGGTCAATTCCTCCGAGCTGATGGGGATTGCGAGGCGAATCGCCTTGGCGGATTCGTAAAGCCTTCGAATATGAGCATCCAGTTCGAAAACATGACCGTTATAGATACGGATGCCTTCAAAGACTCCGTCGCCATAGAGTAATCCGTGGTCAAAAACACTTATCTTGGCGTCTTCCTGGTCAACGAGCTTGCCGTCAAGCCAAATCTTTAGTCCCATAGAAGTATCCTTAATCGAGCCTACCCACCCCGTTTTATCACAGAGAAAACTACGTTCCCTTCTTTATTTTACCATCGAGCAACGTAACAATCCGTCCCGCCCTATGTGCGATCCGTTCATCGTGGGTCACCATAACAATCGTCTGCCCGGCCTTGTTCAACTTTTCAAGGATCTCTAAGATACCATTTCCTG
>JAFGTG010000434.1 GCA_016934255.1 Sedimentisphaerales bacterium | reverse complement strand
TCAACTTGTTGCTCTACGGCAAGGAAGCAACTCAAAATCTTCGCGAACGACAGATGGAATATCTTCACAACAGCCGGGCGATTGATCTATCCCAGTGGAAAAAGCATGGTTCCTTTAAGCGATTAGGGCACAACATCGCCAAGTTATTCAGTCCGCTATTATGAAAGTGAAATGGCCTCATCCATCGGTTCATTATTTAGCTGAGTCTTTTTCTGAACATCCCTCTTGCCTGGACCGTACAAAATGGGTAATTTAATGGTCGTATTTTGTGGAGTATGCGTAAAAATATGAGACGAACAACCGATGATAAGGAGTCCCATAAACCGAGCGATTATTTGAAAGGCGCCATTCTCGGAACGCTAGGTTTCTGTACGCGATGGGCGGTGGATGCTCAAGGAAACGGGCCGGAGTGGATTGAAGTCGTTGAAATCGACCTGCATCTACACCATTCTCACAAGCGGCTCCATGGGACACGGATCGCCCATATAAGCGATATTCATCACAGCCGAACCACCAGCAGCGGCTATTTACGCCGTTGTGTCGAGCGGATTAACCGTCTCGATGTCGATCTCGTCGTGCTGACGGGTGATTACATCACTTATGATTTTCGAGGCACTTACCGAGAGAAGGTCGTTGCTTTGCTCGGCGATATTGAAAGCCGATTCGGTACTTTTGCCTGTCTGGGCAATCACGATTATGGAATTCGCAGCCTCCCGGACGATAAGCGAGAAGATTTACTTTGCCGTCTGATCCAGGGAATGGAAGCCAATGGAATCACCGTCTTACGGAATGAAGCTACCGTATTGAATATTAACGGTCATCCCCTCTGGTTCGTGGGATTAGGTGATTTGTGGATCGGCGATTTCCAGCCGGAGAAGGCCTTTGCCAACGTTCCTACGGACCAGGTGACGATCACGCTGGTTCATAATCCACGAGGCATCGAGCACTTAGGTGAATTCCCGGCCCATGCCGTCGTGAGCGGTCATACGCATGGCAGGAGAACCAAGACTCTCACGAGGCGTTCATTAATACCCCGAAACCGACGTTTTCACTCGGGTATGTACGAAGTTGAAGGAAAGAAGCTGTACGTCAACCGGGGCCTTGGTCGGGTCGGCAGAGCGCGTTTGAAGACAAGGCCCGAAATTACGGTTTTTACGCTCCGTTGATTCGTCGTCCAACGTCTCCCTCTTTTTATGGTCAGAAGGTGCTTTGCATAAAGATTTTCTATACGTATAATGATTCTCTGTGGCGTTAAGAAAGTAAATCGCATTTGGGAGACATGTCATGACAAACGTATCGAATTCTTCACTTGGGCGAATTATCGCTATTGTCGTCGTACTAACAATCAATTTTTCATGGGCGGTTTCACCTTCACATGCGGCAGATCGTGGTGACACGCTGCGGGCCGGGATTGCGAAGATTGATATCACGCCGGACAAGCCTGTGAAGATGGCCGGCTATGGGGCTCGTACAGCGTTGTCCGACGGTGTTCACGATCCGCTCTCGTCGCGGGTTGTGGCGTTTGAGAATGATGGCCAGCGGCTTGTATTGGTCTCAAGCGATATCTTGGGCTACTATGGCGGCACTGCCGAGCAATTCCGCAAGGTTATTTTAAACGAATTCGGCCTTCAACCTTCCGAGCTTTTGTTGAGTGCGATACATAACCATGCCGGGCCAACCTTAACCCTCGATGAGGAAAACGTGCATCCGAATAATTTTGAATACACGAAAGACCTCCAAAACAAGCTGGTCAAGGTCATTCATGAGGCGATCGACAACATGGAGCCGGTGCAGATCGGAACAGGTGTGGGATATTCGCCGGTCGGGATGAATCGGCGTCAATTGGTATTCGATCGCACCGGGAACAGCTCGATCCGGCTCGGACGCAATCCTTACGGGCCGACCGACAAAGAGGTCCTCGTCATGAAGCTGGCGAAACCGGATGGAACAACGTATGCTGCATTGTTCGATTATGCAACCCACGCGACCTGTCTGGGCGGCAGGAACCTTACGATCAGCGGGGACGTCATCGGACTGGCCGAGCAGTTCGTTGAGAAGATTCTGGGCGAAGAGGTGATCGCCGGGGCGTTCGCCGGGGCTTCCGGGAATATCGATCCGTGGTACCGCGTGCTTCCGACTATTAATACCGAGCCGGGCTGGATTCCGGAGCCGGTGCTGCTCGGGACGCTGCTGGGCGAAGAGGTTATACATGTGTTCCGAGACATCGACGAGCTTTCCGGCGGCGGGGAGATTCGCAGTGCGTTTGTCACGCTGGAATTGCCCGGCAAGCCGCGGGGATCGCTGGAGATCAAGAAAGACCACCCCACGACGTCGCTGGCTATCAGCGCTGCACGGGTGGGTGACATAGCCTTTGTAGGCCTCGGAGGCGAAGTATTAACGGAGATCGGTATGTCCATTAAGGCCGCCTCGCCGTACGAGCATACGTTCGTGATTACACATTGCAACGGTGCGGCCGGGTATATCGGGCCCGAACATCTGTACATCGAGGGAGGCTACGAAATAACAAGTAGTCCTTTTGCGCCGAAAGCCGCGGAGATGGTAGTCAAACAAGCGGTTAAAATGCTCCACGAACTTTAATCGGATGAATGCTTCTCGAAAGAAACGGCAAGCTACAAACTCAACTGCGGCAAACAACTAATTTGGATAGCGGAGTGTACATCGCGGTGTTCTATCTGCCCATTGACCGACACATTACGGTGGGCAAGCTCGGGCGATTTCTTTTCCGAGAGGGTGTGTATTTCTATGTGGGCAGTGCCCAGCGAAATCTTTCAGCCCGGCTCGAACGCCACAATAAGAAGACCAAGCCTTTGCGGTGGCACATCGATTACCTCTCGACGAAAGTTATAATGCTCGGAGCGATGACGATGGCCGGGCCGCGCCGGCGAGAGTGTGAATTGGCGAATGATCTTGCCGGGATGTATGAATTAGTCATACCCCGCTTCGGTGCTTCTGACTGCCGATGCGACGGACATCTGTTTTACATGCCAGAGTTGTGATAAGGTTTCGGTTAAGAGGCCGAATCTGCTGCGTACAGAGCGATCTTGTTGGCACCGTCCACAAGAGTAATCTTGGTGTCCGGTTGCTCGGCAAGCCAGCCGTCCACGATGGCTTGCGGATCGTTCGTGGGATATAAATGGGCGGCCTCGATGAGGTCGTCGGATATTTCCGTGTGCATCCAAATGCGACGCAACCGCCGGATCATTTGAGCGAATTTATACGGCTTATGACTGTACAGCTTGTATTCACTCTCGATGGTCTTCAAAACCTCATCAAGCGGGAGGATCAAACGGTTGTAGAAATTTTCCAGCGTCTTCTGCTCGCCAATCCCGTTCGGACACGCCGACAAGAACAATACCTCGCCGTTATCCGTCACGGCGTTCTTCGTTAGTTCGAGCGCCCTTTGAGCAATATAAAGATCGACATCGTTCGGCAATCCGCCCGGCGAAACGATCAGCCGCTCGTGAGGTGTCACCGTGTGGGTGTTCTTTTGATCGACCGCGGAAAAGGCTTCGCCCGTTACCCGCTCGACAGGTCCGAACTGCGCCCAGCGTATCTGTCGGGAGGTTGTAATTGTAGTCAAAGTATAAACAGGCCGATTCTTCGCGATAAACTGCATCCCTTCAAGCTGGTCGGCGGCCAGCGGATTAGCCCTTCGGCTTTTGTCCGGATGCCACGGGTGGAGACCAAAAGTGGATTTCTCATTCAGTGCCAAACTGTGATTTTGCTCGGTCGTCTCGAAAGCACATACGCCGGGCAGAAAGTTTTTGACCGAATTCGAATAACCCGCGAAATAATGAACTTTGACATCCGAGAGCGTGAGGAGAACGTCGGCATCGTCAACAAGGACATTGTACAAAACCCGTGTATTATACGAGGTCGCACCCGCATCCACGAACTGATCGTCCTGGCAATCATGCGCATGAATCTCGAAATGGCCGATTCCATTTTCTCCGGCGGCTTTTACGATTTGCTCTCTGATGATTTTATTTTGGGGCGTATCGGGATCATGAGTGCCCGTGCAGATCAGGAAACGCACGAATGAGCTTGCCCGCAAGGCATTGAACAATGGACCGAAGATATCCCCAAAGGGATTGTCGCGCGTGCCATCGTCCAATAACACGCACAGACGCTTACCGGCAATCTCGTTTTGGAAGTGGTTGACGTCTTCGCCGGTCATTGCCTGGTGCATGAGGGTGGCATTGTCTGCGCCTCCTTCGTCCTGCCATGGCCGGATGATAGGTCCCAGATTCTCTTCGGGAATTTGAAGGGATATGAATCCTTTACCGTAGTGAAGATCAATTTTCATAACAATGATTTATCCTTTAATGAGTTAAACTTTCATTTGGTTCGGCTACAGGCCTTTTTCAAGATTTCAAGCAATTCACTTTCCGTCAGCTCGATCGGATTGCCTTTCATACTGCTCGATTTTCGTGCTTTTGCAACAGCCGTTGAAAATTCCCGCTCGGCTAATCCGAACTCGGTCAGTGAAGGAACGTTTAATGTCGCACATAAGTCCTGCACCCATTTGACGCCGTCGTTTGCTTTTGCCGTCGTTCGTCTCGTTAACAATTGAGCAACGTCATCGTATCGAGAAAGAATCTCCGAGTCCGGTTTGCGACTCTGTAACGCCCGCACGTTGGTTTCCATGACGAACGGTAGAAGGCGGGCGCAAACAGCTCCATGCGGAGCGGATAACATACCCCCCAGCGGGCCGGCGAAACCATGCACCGCACCCAATTTGGCGTTGGCCAATCCCAATCCGCTAAACAGACTCGCCACGGCCATATCTTCTCGGGCCGACGAATGGACGCCGTCTTGATAAGCTCGGCGGAGCGAACGCCCCGCCCGCTTGAGACCTTCCCGACAAAGGCCATCCGTCAACGGATTCGCCTTGTTGGAGACATAGACCTCGATAAGCTGCGTTAATGCATCCAGGCCCGTCGTGGCGGTAATGGAACTCGGCATCGAATGCGTCAAATCGGGATCGACCAAGGCGATACAGGGCAGCATCAATGGGCTGCGCATACTGACCTTGACCTGATACTCGGGTACGCCCAGGACGGCGTTGCGCGTCACCTCGGCGCCGGTTCCCGCCGTGGTCGGGATCGCAATGTGAGGCGCGGCAACCTGCGTCAATGCTTCGCCGGGGCCGACGACTTCCAGATAATTTTCCAGCTTGCCGGTATTGGTCAGCATGGCGGCTACGACCTTGCCCGTATCGAGAACGCTGCCGCCGCCGATACTGATTACGAGATCACATTGTCCACTTCGCGCCGTCTCGACCGCGGCTTTTGCCGACTCCGTCGTCGGTTCCCCATCCACGTGACACGTTAGAGATTCGATGCCGTGTGTTTTAAGTTGATCAAGCAATGATTGGGCCCGTTCGCCGGTTCGGCCGGTGACGACGCAGGCACGTTTTCCAAGCTCGACCGATAAGGACGGAACGTCACGGACCATTCCGGAGCCGAACAAAATACGTGTTGCCGTTGCAAATTCGAATTTCATTAATGTTGCCATTAATCCCAACCTTGCTCGTCCGGAAAAACGTTCTCGTATTTGATACTCGACCGCGGCTCAGCCATCATATCCGCCACGGTATCGCGCCATTTCTGATAATGTGCGGTTTCTTTGTGGCGTCCCGGGTCCTCCGGTGTGCGATACACTTCGACCAAAACGAAACGCGTGGGATCGTCCTTCTGCCGGATCACGTCGAACCGGGCGATGCCCGGTTCCTGGACGCTGTTCCTCGCGTTTTCAAGCGTCGCCGTCATAAAGGCGTCCACTTGATCGGACTTAACATGAACGAAAACATGAACAATAAGCATCATACTCTCCTTATTCATCGCCAATATTACGGGCGGAGTTTATCAAAAATACGACTCATATGCAAATGATTCCATCTGCGTTAGAAATGGTCTTTTCGTCTCCGCAATTCTGCAAAAATCTCCCCCGCTGGAGCGTCTTTCATACCCAGAGCGGCTCTCAATTCAGATGAATCGGCGCGTAAAAACACATTTGTCATTTTCTCTTGCGAGATACTCGAAGGCACCGATAGCCCTTCCTGCCCTACTGTTCGCCTGATTTCATCGAGACGCTTTTTGACGGCATCATTGTCAGGCTCGATACTCAAAGCGAATTCGTAATTCTCCACTGTGTAGTCATGGCCGCAGTAAACGAGCGTATCGTCAGGCAACGAGGCCAGCTTGAGCAGCGAGTCCCACATCGTTTGCGGATCGCACTCGAATAATCGGCCGCATCCGCCGATAAACAATGTATCTCCCGTCCAGAGCATTCCCTTTGGAACAGTGTTAGATGGCTGCATATAATAACAGACGGACGAACGTGTATGCCCCGGCGTCGTAATCACCTTGATTTGCGCTTCGCCCATTGACAGAATCCGGCCGTCTTCAACGACCTTATCGACATCGGAAGAATGTCCTTCATAACCGGCGATGATCTTACAGCCGGTTTTTCGTTTCAGTTCCGAAGCCCCGCCCACATGGTCCCAGTGATGATGCGTCAGAAGAATCGTCGTGAGAGTCCAACCGTGCTTTTTCAAAGTTCTAAAAACCGATGAAGCGTCGCCGGGATCGACGACAAACGCATCGTTTGAACCGTATCGAACCAAGTAGATGAAATTGTCACCCAAGGCGGGTATCGTAATGACTGTATCCATCATTTTTCCTCAAATGACGATTGACTATTGATGATTGACGATTAAAAACATTACGAAGCGCATTTTCCACATGTTCGATATATAATCAATAGTTTTTTCGTCAAACGTTGTAATGGAAATCCGACCGGTTGTTTCAGAATGACATGAAACAACATATTTGTATCAGTAGAAATGTATTGATCGAACCGGGATCAAACCATATAATTCAGATTGTTCTATTGCCTTACCCAAAGGGTATCTGGATTGAGTATTGACAAAGGGTGATTGACGGTTGTGCATTCTTTTCAATACTCCATCGCCAATAGGCAGTAGTCAATTGAGAGAGTGGTTTTTCATACATACAACGATTGACATGCGAACACGAAGTGACAACAGTTTTTTTCACATCTTTCAATCGAAAGGCGATAACCGATGAAAAAGACAACTCTGTTATTCAACGCATATCTTCTAATAGC
>JAFGTG010000433.1 GCA_016934255.1 Sedimentisphaerales bacterium | reverse complement strand
TACGAAAAAAAATACGTTGTGGAAAAACATTTTCGTATCCAGACATTAGGAGGGCTTGTCGAGGCGCACATTCAAGACGACACAGGGAATCTAATCAAGGTCGAAATGGGCAAAATTACCTTTCGGAGCAACGAGATTCCGGTCCGAGGGAACGAAAGAGAGGTTGTGGATGAGGAGCTTGATATAAACGGGAAAAAATATCGAGTGACCTGCTTATCCATTGGCAATCCTCATTGTGTCATTCCGATGGCGGATATCAGCGAAGAAAAAGCGAGGAAATTGGGACCCGTCATCGAAAAGCATCCTATATTCTCGAACCGTATCAACATGCAGCTTTTAAAGGTTTTGGACAGATCAAACATTGAAATACAAATTTGGGAAAGGGGCGCCGGTTACACGTTAGCCTCCGGCAGCAGTTCGTGCGCCGCCGCGGCTGCGGCCTATCGATTAGGCCTGGTGGACAACGAGGTCAATGTAAACATGCCCGGCGGAACATTATTCATCGAAATCCGTGAAAACAACGAAGTGTACCTGACCGGCGAGGTTGAAGGCGTTTGTGAGGGATATTTTCACGCCGATCTCGAACGTAAAATTTTTGGAAAGAAGTCATGATATGGTTGAAAAGCCGTGGCCGAAATTGAGGCTCGCAAACAATGCCGACCGGGAAAATATCACCCGGCTGGTCTTCAACGTGCTGAAAGAGTATGATTTGAAGCCCGCCCCGTCTTCTACCGATGCAGATCTTAAAGACATTAAATCATCCTACTTCGAGCGGGGCGGGACGTTTCTCGTCCTGGAGGCAAAAGACGGCTCCATCGTCGGAGCGTATGGGCTTTATCCGATGGAAAACCAGACGTGCGAGCTTCGCAAGATGTATCTTCATAAGGCCTCACGCGGTCAAGGGTTAGGGAAGTTCTTGCTTGAGGACGCCCTTTCGAGAGCGAAACAACTCGGATTCGAAACAATGACGCTGGAGACGGCGTCGGTTCTAAAAGAAGCCATCGGATTATATAAAAGCTACGGCTTTGTGGAATATCGGCCGGACCACATGTCAGACCGTTGCGACCAGGCGTATGTACTCATTTTGAAATATGCGATAGGAGCAACAAAAGTTTGGGGCGCCTAAAGTGGAAAGTGACGTCAATAAACTTTAGCTCACTTTAGTCACTTTAGCTCACTTGTTGTTTAAACTGGAAGTGATTTTTGAAGACGGTTTTAAAATCGAACACGTTATCGAAATCTTCGATCGAATCGCTCGGCTGGGCGCTCATCCATTCGTGACGGATCATCAGCCAGACAATCTCGCCGAAATCGCGCGTGGTACGAATCCCCCAGGTGGTGAGCACCAGCATAGCCAGTCTCCCCCATTTTTCGATGGCCAGTTTTTTCAAGCCCTGGCAGAGCGTCTCGCCGCTAACGTGTTTGGGTTCTGAGGCGACGTTCTTGGCTGTATAGCCAAGTCCCTCATAAACGAACTTTACGGCCGGGGCACTGTACCGGCCGTCTTCCGAGGCAATTTGTTCGAGATTCTTTTTCATTCCCGAAATCCACTAAGATATCCAACATACCACCTGTTGTGTACGATTCATTCCACGCTTTAAATCCATATTCTAATACTTCTCAAAACGGGCGTCAACGATTTTAAGAAGCTCTTGACGCGCCGGTGTTTCTTTTAGAGAATTCGGTATTACCTGAATGTAATTAAACATAAAAAGCTGAAAGGACATTTCACATGCTGAGAAAAATCTTTTGCTTAGCCCTGTTACTGACCAGTCAGGCGGGATTGGCTCACGCCAGTGGTTACTTGAACGCCGAATATGGCGAGAAACTTCCCGGTTCCACTGAGAAAGTTGACTTGTGGTGGGCCTCCTCGGGTTGGAAAATCGGTCCCGATAAGATGCTGCCTGAGACGGGTGGCCGGGCCATAATGATACGCACCGCCCGCAACGAGGTGGAGGCGGCTCAATTGGTCGTTCGACCGACAGTTTCGCTGAAGGATTTGACCTTTCGTATCAGCGAATTGACCGGACCTGATGGAGCGTCTATCTCGGTTGAGAGTATTGAAGTTCTTGAAGTTAGGTACGTCAACGTCGAGAGGCCGACCGACAAGAGCTCGACAACCGGTCTCTGGCCCGATCCGCTACCGCCTTTGAAAGACTCTATCGATCTGCAGCCGAACAAAAACCAGTCGTTCTGGGTGCGCGTCAAAGCCCCGCGCAACGCCCCGGCGGGAATGTATATGGGCACCATCACGCTACAAGCGCAAGGCTACAACGCCCAAGTCCCATTGCATGTCGAGGTCTATGATTTTATGCTGCCCGACCGAATGACCTGTACGACCGCGTTCGGTTTCTCGCCGGGCAATGTCTTTCACTATCAGAAGCTTTCCAGCGATGAGGACAAACGCCAGGTTCTGGATAAGTACTGGGCGAATTACAGCGCCCATCATATCTCGCCTTACGATCCGGCGCCGCTGGACCGGGTAAAAGTCACCTGGCCCGACGTCAAGCCGCCCGTTTTCAACAAGTTCGCCAACTGGGAAGGATTGCGAATCGTTCAGAACGAGACGCACTCCGGTAATGGCGCGGCATTGATCTACGACGACGATCCGAAGAGTAATGTGACCGTCTCGTATGGACCGCTTATCCGAATCCCGACGGGCGGTCTGGACGTGCAGTTTTGGTATCGGACGGCCGTGCCGGACCATCGCTTCGGGATCGCGCTCAACCATTACGATAAAGACGGCAAATGGATGTCCGGCCACAACAACGACATGATCTTGAAGGGCGACGGCACATGGCAGCTTTTCGAGGCGCAGGTGAAGGATTTTCCCAAAGGCGCCGAGTCCGTCCGGGCGAATATCCGGGCGACGGTATGGTCCGACGAGGGAGAGCGGATCGGGCTCGTATGGTTCGATGACATGTCGTTCAAAGACGCCTCCGGCAAAGAGTTGCTCGAAGGCGGCGATTTCGATGTCGTTAAGCGGACCGAGCTGGTCGCCCCGGCGGAAACACTGAAAGCGACATTCGATTTTTCCGCCTGGGACCGGGCGATGAGCCGGGCGATCGATCATTATAATTTCAATTCGTTCCGCCTGGGTATCCCCGGCTTGGGCGGCGGGACGTTTCACGCGATTTCCGGGCCGTCCCTGTTAGGCTTCAAGGAGGACGAGCCGGAGTATCCCTTCCTTCTCAAATCGTATTGCGGTCAAATGCAAGAGCATCTGGCCCAAAAGGGCTGGCTGGACGAGGCGTTCGTCTATTGGTTCGACGAGCCAAGCCCCGACCAATACGCTTTCGTGCTGAACGGCTTCGAGAAGCTCAAACGTTACTGCCCGAAAATCGCCCGAATGCTGACCGAGCAACCCGAGCCGCAGCTCGAAGGCGGGCCGAACATCTGGTGCCCGGTATCCAATCACTATAAACATGAGCCTGCCGAGCAACTCCGCCGGCACGGTGACACATTCTGGTGGTATATCTGCACGGGACCGAAAGCGCCGTATTGCACGCTGTTCATCGACCATCCCGGCACGGAGCTGCGCATCTGGCTCTGGCAAACCTGGCAGCGCGATATCAAAGGCATCCTCGTCTGGCAGACGAACTACTGGACCAGCTCAGCCGCGTATCCCGACCAACCTCAGAATCCCTACGAGGATCCGATGGGCTGGCGGTCCGGCTACAGCACGCCCAAGGGCGAGAAACGCCCCTGGGGTAATGGTGATGGTCGCTTCGTCTATCCGCCGGTGGCCGCGGCGGACGCCCAGCCATCCGGCCCTGTCCTCGATGGACCGGTGGACAGTATCCGCTGGGAAATGCTACGGGACGGTATCGAGGACTACGAGTACATGGTCATCCTGAGAGACCTGCTCGAAGCCAAGAAAGATAAGCTGAGTCGGAACCAACAACAAGAATATGCCGGCCTGCTCGAAGTTCCCGAAGAGATTACGTCTGACATGACGACCTTCACGAAAGACCCGGCGCCCATCGAGAAGCACCGCGACCAGGTGGGACAAGCGATCTCGATGCTGAGCAACTTGTAATCGAACGGTATAGGTAAGCAGCCGTCCCTTAAAATCGTTTGCACTAAAGTACATTCGGGACATTGCCCCCTCGATGTCCTATCCGCGCGATCGATAACACCAATTTTCGTCGGCCCACCGACAATCCCGATCCGGTGTGACCATCAATCAACGCATCACAATGCCCTGCGTCTCTTCAGGTAGCTAACTATACCTGCACCAACACCGGCGAGCAGAATGGCTCCTGGAGCAGGGATAGGTTTTCCGTCCACGGTGCCAGGCCTTACTTCCAGCAACACGTTACCCTGGAAATCATCTACAACGTTAAGATCGCCAGAATCCCAGCCACTGGCAAAGGTTAAATCATACGTCACAGCACCTATACTGGAAGTACCGCCGTATGTGAACAACAAATGGTCGGCGTTATACGGTGAAAGAGAGGTTAAAATCTTAAGGGTCCATCCATCATCTGCTATCAAGTTCCCGGTCACATTGATTAGGTCACTGCCCGTACTATCTAATTCCCATGCATAGGTAGTAGACCCAGACAGGTGCAAATCCCCCGTTATGTTCAGTGTGCCGGGAACTGCATGGCATGTCATCATAACAGGGGAGAAAACGAACGCGAGCACTACAATAAGAATCTTTTTCATCACATCCTCCTTCTTCAAATTAAGAACCACACAAAACAAACATGAGCCATCCTCCTTCAGCGAAACCATATCCAATGACCGCAAGAATATAATGCCAATCCTTAATCTTTGATTATATCAAACTACAAAACTTATGTCAATAACAAGACTTTTGCAAAATTGGAGGTTAGGCATACTTTTGGAAAGAAAAAATCTGTTTTCTTGATTTTTTTCTTTCTAAAATCCGAAGAACGCTGTAGAGGGCACAATATCTAACATCTTACTTGGTAATGCCTTATCTCAAGATTGTTGATTATTTCCAGAAAATCCTGAAACAGATTTTCTGAAATAATATATGCCTAACCTCCAATTTTGCAAAAGTCTTATCAATAAATAAAATATTTTTTTAAATTAAAGCGGGGTGTCGATATTTAATTGCCCATCCTGATTCTGGTAATTTAAGAGTGGGGGGCTTGGAGTGGATCGAGTTGTGAGTAGAAGGTAATGAGCGTCGGGTGGCAGTCTCATCCCCCAGGTATGGGGATGGTCACTGTATTCAAAGCCATCCCCAAGCTGCACTTTCCCTAAGGGACACCTTACGGCGGAGGCTGCCACCCATCTTCTTCCTTATAGGACATTTTACAAGTGGAACAGGCGAGTTGCCCATCCAAAAGGACTACGGTCGCCAGTCTTGTTCTCGAATGCCGTAGTAGGTTCTCAGCACATATTCGAACGACTTGGTCGATCGCGGTTCCAGAGTTAGCATGTACTTGACGGTCGTTAGGTCCACTTTCTCGAATTGGCCGAAATCGCCGCTACTGGCGAGCTTCCAGTATTGGGTATTGAAGCTGCGTTTGATCTCGATCTTGACGGGAATTTCTCGCGTGTTTTTGATTTCGATCTTGAACGTGCGAACCTCATCCCAGCCAGAGATGTCACCGTGACTATCGAACCGGTAGTTTTCCGTCTTGAAGTCCATCAGCTTCGAATCGACGACCACGTTCGCCGCCGGCCCGAGGTTCAATTCCACGTCCTCGTCCACGGGGATATATTTGAAGGATGATTGGCCTGTATAGGACAGATGGCCCTCGCCTGCGTCTCTGTACACCTTCAGCATGCCGCCAGGGATGGGCGTGGTGCCGAGTTCGTGTTCTTCGTCGTTCTTAAAACTCAGAAAACGCACGACATCTGGCCCATAACGTTCCTCTTCGTATTTGTAGAGATTCACGACCGGCACGTCATCGACGTCAAAACTCGGTAGGCGTTTCGAAAAGCCCGTGAAAATCGTTTCCGTGCCTTTGATCGTATAGAGGAAATATTCGCTCAGTCCCTCTTTCACAATTTCTTTCGGTTTACCCGGCATGTCCACCATGGCATATTCATACTCATCCATTTTCTCCATCACTCCCCTGGCTCTACGGCTAAAACGGGATTCTTCCGTTCGAGAGAATCGGGCTCCTAAAAAGATCTCCGGTTCCGGCCGGCCATAGGGGTATTGTCGCCGGGCCAGTTCGGCGATTTCGTCGAGAATATGCACTTTTCCAACGATGAGGCGCGTCTGAGCGTTTTCATAATCCTCGCCGGAGTTGTTGGTGACGACAACATAGCCCTGGAGCCGCATTGTCTTTTCATCCTCTGTAAGCGTGCCCATATAAAAGGCCCGCCACGACAGACCGCTCGTGAGATACGATATCTCTACAGGAATTTTGCCGTTGATTTCGCTTTCGATAGTCCACAAACCCAGATTCGTCACTCTCGGCGGATAAGTCAAATCAGCGATATCAATCTTATCCGCATCGGCTTTAGGCAGCATCTCGAGGCTGGTCGGATCGATGAGGGTATTGGCCCATGAGAATTGCAGCTTGTTCGCGCCGTTCTTAAGGGTCAGCGCCCGGCTCTCGCGCACTAAGGTCAAATCCGCGGAATTATAGATCGTCATCTGCACCGTATCCCGCGAAGGTAACGTCACCAAATCCACCTTCGCATAAACAGCGCCGGCCGTCATGAATGTCATTAACAATAAAACGACGATACGTTTCATCTTATTAATCCTCAGTTTTTTTTACGGTCGCCAAATTTCTTCTCGGGTCCCGTGATATGTCCTCAACACATAATTAAACGATTGGGTCGATCTCGGTTCCAGGATCAGCGTGTATTTGACGGTCCTTAAGTCCACTTTATCGAATTGGCCGAAATCGCTGCTATTAGTGAGTTTCCAGTATTGCGTAGTGAAGTTACGTTTGATCTCGACCTTGACGGGAATATCGCGCGTGTTCTTCATTTCGATTTTGAATGTATGAATCTCGTCCCAGCCGGAGATATTTCCGCGCGGGTCGAATTGGTAATTTTCCGTCTTAAAATCCATGAGCTTGGGCTCGACAACGACGTTCGCGACCGATCCGAGGTTCAACTCGACGTCCTCATCCACTGGGATGTATTTAAATGACGATTGCCCCGTGTAGGACAGGTGCCCGTTCGCACCAACGTTCCTGTACACCTTCAGCATCCCGCCGGGGATGGGCGTCTGGCCAAGCTCGTGCTCTTCGTCGTTCTTGAAACTTAGAAAGCGCAAGACACTCGGTCCATAACGCTCTTGTTCGTATTTATAAAGATTCACGACTGGTACATCATCAACATCGAAACTCGGCAGGCGTTTCGAAAAGCCCGTGGGGATCGTTTCCGTGCCTTCTATCGTATAGAGAAAATACTCGCTGAGACCCTCTTTTTCGATCTGCTTCGGCACACTCAACTGTATTTCTTCTCTGGCCTCAGCCAAAGCAAATACTCTCTTGGCCATCGTCGGCATCGCAGCGGGAGCCGGCGTTGTCGGCGCGGGTGGATATGCCGGTCCCGGCCGGCCGTAAGGATACTGTTGCCGGGCCAGATTTGCGATCTCGTCGAGGATATGCACCTTGCCCACGATTAAACGTGTCTGGGCGTTTTCGTAATCCTCGCCGGAGTTATTGGTGACGACGACGTAACCCTGGAGCCGCATTGTTTTCTCATCTTCCGTGAGCGTGCCCATATAAAAAGCCCGCCACGACAAACCGCTCGTGAGATACGAAATCTCAACCGGGACTTTGCCGCTGACGCCGCTTTCGATATTCCACAGCCCCAGATTCGTGACTCTCGGCGGATAGGTCAATTCGGCGATGTCGATCTTATCCGCGTTAGCCTTGGGCAGCATTTCGAGGCTGGTCGGATCGATCAGTGTATTAGCCCATGAAAATTGTAGTTTGTTTTCACCGTTCTTTAGCGTCAGCGCCCGGCTCTCGCGCACTAAGGTCAAGTCCGCGGAATTATAAATCGTGATCTGCACCGTATCCCGCGAGGGCAACGTCACCAAATCGACCTTGGCTTGGCTCGCACCCGCTATCATAAAAAGAATCAATAACAGAATGATGATACGTTTCATTGTAGTACTCCTTTGAAGGTCCCGCGTGGGCAAAAACGGAATTTGCCCACCCTACAGGTCTCGGGCTCCACTGTATCTGTTTTGAGAATTTGCATTTTGAACATTTGAGATTGTTTAGGATTTAGAATTTCGAATTTAGTATTTCGTTCCTCTACGGCCGGACATTGCGGCGATGGTAACGCATTTTCAATTCCTTGACCGCCGGACCGTCCTCGGTGCGGGCGGGCAGCTTGATCTCGAACTCAAGCGTCGAGGCGTCCTTCTTCGTATATTCCATGTTGCACGTTTCCATATCCCACTGGCCGGGGATGTGCTGGATCATCGTCAATACGGCGGGGCCGTCCTTGAAATTCTCGATCTTGGCGACAATTTCCTCATCCGTATCGTACAGAACGGGATCGCCCCGGTTGTTCTTATGCGTAATGATCCGGGCGTCTTGCATTTTTCGCTGGGTGACGACGATGTCGCGGCTGTCGCCGAGGTACAGCTCCATCTTCTCGCCGACCGGGACGAGCGCCGAACGATCTTCACCCAGGAAGATCGTGCTCTCGCGGCCGTCGTCCTGGAACAGCCTCGCCTTACCGCCCCAAAGGGCAAACTGGCCCAGGCTGCTCTTGGTATCGTTGACGATGCGATAGCTGACGGGAATCCCTACGTTCTGGTTATCTAATTTCTCCGGGTCCCACGGCAGCGTCGCGGCGTCGAACGTCCAGATCTTCGTGATCGGCACTTTGTCGGCCTTGAGGAACAACATCTGCTTGGTCTCCTCGTGGTCGATGCCCTGCTCGAAGGCCTCGCCGTAATCGAGTAATACGCGGGCGTTGTCGAAATCCTCGCCGGAGAAGTTTCGCAAAACCAGATAGCTCTTGAGATCGACATAGGTCTCGGCCTTATCGGCGATGGCCTTGTAGGTAATCAGCCGGTCGATGTTGCTCAGCAGGTAGCTGATGCGCACCGTCTCCGCGTAATCGCCGCTACTGCTGATATCCCAGACGAGCGCCGCTTCGTTCGGCGGATAACTCACGCTCAAAAGCGTGACCTGGTCCGGATGGTCGAGCACGCGCAGCCGGATCGAATCGGAATCGATCGAAACGCCCTTCCACGAGAAGTCCACCTGGTTAAGTCCCTTCTGAAGCGTCAGCACGCGCTCTTCCTCGATCAGCGTCGCCTGCGGATTATCCAGACGAATCACCGTCGCCCCCCGCTCGGGCAGCGCGACCAGCTTGATGCGGCCGAATGCGACCGAGCCGATGCTCAACATCACGAGCAGCACAAGGATTGATTTTGTTTTCGTATTCATTTGTTGTCTCCTTATTCACTTTTCACTTTTTTGGCTTATTTAGTTGCACTATATCAACTATTATCGTCTTGCTCATGCGAATATCTCAATTCAAACTGAACGATTCGCGCTGTCATCCTCCGCAGGATGCCTTACGGTACTGCGAAAACAGGGATCCATAAAACGTTACGAATCGAATAGATTCCCGCCTTGCCGTAAGACATGGCCAAGCCATCGCGAGAATGACAGATTGCGACCGGATGGCAGCCTCAAGCGCAGCGCCCCGCCTGAGCCTGCCGAAGGCTTGGGGATGGCTTCTCCCCCGACCATCCCCAAAGTCTGCGACTTTGAGGCTGCCACCCTTTTTCAATCTATCCGTCAATTTTCGAGCAATTAAATACAAGACATCAACTTCCAATTATTGCGTCAGCGATTGTTCGCGCTCGCCGTGATAGGTTGTGAGCACATATTCAATCGCTTGCTTACTTCGCGGCTCCAGGCTGACCTCGAAACGGGCGTGCGTTGCGTCGTGTTTCTTATAAGGAGCGTCGCTTTGCAACGTCCAGTACGGCGTTTCGAATCCGCGGGTGATCTCGACTTGGACAGGCAGCGTTCGCGTATTGGTCATCTCGATCTTCCAGGTATATCTCTCATCCCAACCGGAAACGTTACCCCAGTTGTCGAAGACAAAGTTGTCCATCTTGAAATTCATCCGCTTCGGTTCGATTTCGACGAGCCTGGCCGGTCCGAGCTCTAACTCGACCTCTTCATTCACCGGGATATATTTGACCTCCGTACCGCCGACGTACGACAGAAATCCCTGCTCGTCGGCCCGGCCGTAAATCCGGACCGTGCCGTTGGGAATCGGCGTATCGCCCAGTTTATGCTCCTCATCGTTGGCAAATTTAACGAACCGGATCGCCTCGCCGCCCCAGCGTTCCTCGTCGTATTTATACAAACTCTCCACGGCGACATCATCCGCCTCGAACGATAATAGCCGTTTGCCCCATTCGTTCGGGATCGTCTCCGTGCCCTCGATCGTATAGAGGAAATACTCACTCAGACCTTCCTTCCTGATTTCTTTCGGCGCCATCCCCCCCATCATTCCGCCGAAGCCACCCATGCCTCCCATGCCCATTCCGCCACGCCACCACTCCCCGTTTGTGATGACGGCACCTTTCAAACTATCGCCATCCAAATCGAAGCCTTCTCCGAAGCTCAATCCCGGCCTGTTGTACGGATACTGTCGCTGTGCCAAAAGGGCGATCTGGTCGAGCAGATGAACCTTGCCGACGACGAGGCGGGTTTGTGCGTTCTCGTAATCTTCGCCGGAGTGGTTGGCGAGACGCACGTAGCCGGACAGGTGCATCGACTTTTCGTCTTGCGACAGCGTGCCCATATAAAACGCCCGCCAGGACAGGCCGCTCGTGAAGTACGTGATCTCGAACGGTACCTGGCCGCTGATCTCCGAACGAATGAGCCAGCGGCCAAGCTCCCGCAGCCT
>JAFGTG010000036.1 GCA_016934255.1 Sedimentisphaerales bacterium | reverse complement strand
CCGAACGCGGCCGATGTTTTGGCTGCTACCCATCATATTTACCTGACCGCCTTTACTATCCCGAATTCGACACAATAACACAGTTGAGCATCCGTGCGTTTTCACCCTGCCTATAGACGGGATACCATTTGATTATATTGCCTAATTATTGTATCGTCAAGTATATTACTGAATGATTAGTCAAAATGTTTGACCTTTTTCGTTTTCTTGGTTCCGTTGACATAAACAATAAGGCACTTCAAAAAGTAAAAGTAACATCGAAAATCCGCTGTTTTCGTTAAATTATGGGTAAAAAAGCAAATAAAAGGATGATCGGCTTTGTGTCCCTGGGCTGCCCGAAGAATATTGTCGATAGCGAACGAATGCTGGCCCAGATCGCCCAGGCGGGATTTCCGATAACTGCTGAGCCTGATAATGCCGATGTTGTCGTCATTAACACGTGCGGTTTTATCGCCCCAGCGAAGGCCGAATCCCTCGATGCCATCAAACATGCCGTCGATTGTAAACGTCGCGGCACTGTGAAAAAAGTGATTGTGGCCGGTTGTCTCAGTCAGAGAATGGGGCCAGACATTTTTAAAGAAATTTCCGGAATCGATGCGGTTGTGAGTCTCGATCAGCGAGATTATATTGTAGAAATTATCAAAAAAACTTTTTCTTCCGCGTCCCGTTCGGCGAGTCGGCGGGTCAAGGATTCTTCTGTGTCACCATTCACTCCCGAAAAAAAATCGACGATGCATCAAGGTGTTCCCGATGATCGATGCAGACTCTTGATTACCCCGAGTCACTGGGCCTACCTGCGAATCAGCGAGGGGTGTGATCGTCTTTGTTCCTTCTGCACAATCCCGTCGATCCGTGGGCGATTCCGAAGCAAGTCCCAGAATCAAGTTCTTGCCGAGGCGAATGAGTTGGTTTCGGCCGGTGTGGTTGAGTTGAATGTGATTGCCCAGGATACCACAAACTACGGGCGGGATCTGAAATTGAAAGACGGGCTGTCGGTTCTTATAAAAGAGCTTGAGAAGATTTCCGGACTTGCTTGGATTCGCTTGATGTACCTCTACCCGGCGGGAATGAGCGATATGCTGATCCAAACAATCGCCCGAAGTGAAAAGATCGTTCATTACCTGGATATTCCAATTCAACATGTGAATGATGATATTCTCAAAGCGATGCGACGCCCCGATACCCGAGATTCACTCCGGCGGTTGATCGAAAAAGTTCGTTCTTCCATTGACGATGTTGTGCTTCGAACAACGTTGATGGTGGGCTTTCCGGGTGAGACCGATAAACAATTCAACGAGCTGATCGATTTTGTCCGATGGGCGCAATTCGACGCGCTGGGCTGTTTTCCGTTCTATCCGGAGTCCGGGACGCCCGCGGCTAAGATGCCTAATCAAATTCCTGAGATCGTCAAACAACAACGCCTCGACGAATTAATGGTCACTCAGCAGAAGATCGCTTTTACCCGAAATGAAAACAGACTCGGCCGAGTGTTGACGTGCCTCGTCGATTCGGCCGAACGCGGCGGTTTATACCGTGGCCGCTACTACGGCCAGGCGCCCGATATCGACAGCATTTGTTTCATCCGGAATAGTTCGGTGCAACCCGGGCAGTTTATCAAGACAAAGGTTATCGGCTCCAGCGACTATGACTTACTCGTTGAACAAATTTAGCTATTGAATTATCTCGCGAGTGATGTAAACTTCGGATTATGCTCAAGCAGCTTCCAAATATTCTGACGTTTGGCCGGCTCGTCTTAACCATTATTTTTTTGGTTATGATACTTTTGGCCCCGCGTTATTACGACGACGGCGAGAAACCGTTTCCCGGTTTTCTCGACGTTGCCTTCATCCTCTTTGTCATTGCCGGCCTGACCGATATCGCCGACGGTATCGCCGCCCGCAGGCTGAACGTCACCAGCAAGTTCGGGCGAATGGTCGATCCGCTGGCCGATAAGATCCTCGTATGCGGGGCGTTTATTTGTTTTGCCATTATCGGCCGGCCGAAACTGTTCGACCTGAGTCCTGGAGTGCTGGCGGTGATTCACTGGTCGGTCGTGGGTGTTCTAATCGCCCGAGAGGCTTATGTAACAGCATTGCGACACATCGCGGAAGCTCGCGGCGTCAACTTTGCCGCGACGAGATCCGGTAAGATCAAAATGTTCCTGCAATCATTCGCCATCGGCACAGTCATTATCAAAATGGCTCACGTCCAGACCGCGACGTGGGGGTATTGGTTCGCCACCATAACATTCACTTTGATGCTGGCCGTCACCGTTTTTTCGGGTATCCGTGCGACTCAACGTCCTCACGGCCAAAAAACAACGTAAAAAGGAAAGAGGCACATGAAAAATCAATCAACTTTTACAATAATGATTTCGCTGATCTTCTGCGCCGTCATGAGTTTGTTGACAAACGCAGTAATGGCGGAAGAGTCGTTTTTGCCGCAGCTTCCCGACGGGAAAACGTGGAAATTGGCCTGGAGCGATGAATTCGAGGGCACACAGATCGACCCATCCAAATGGGAGATCATGGGCGATTGGAAACGCCGGGACGGCTTTTGGATCAAAGAAGACGCTTACCTCGATGGCAGAGGCAACCTGATAATCCGCACGAAGAAAGACGGCGACAGGTACACATCGGGCGCCGTGCGCACCAGGGGCAAATTCGAGCACGCGTTCGGTTACTGGGTTTGCCGTTGCACGTTCCCCACTCAAGAGGGGCACTGGCCCGCTTTCTGGCTCATGACCGGTGGTGTCGGCAAAGTCGGCGACGAAGGCAGGGACGGCACGGAAATTGACATTATGGAAAAACCCTGGCGCGAGGACAAGATCACACAGAATCTCCACTGGGACGGTTACGGTAAAGAGCACAAAAGCGCCGGCTCCGGACAAGTTCAAATTCCTGGATTGAGTCAAGGTTTTCATACGTTCGGCCTGCACTGGTCCCCGGAGGAGTATGTTTTCTATGTCGATGGCAAAGAAACCTGGCGCACTCGCGCCGGCGGTGTCTCCCAGGTGCCCGAATTTATCAAGCTGACCGAAGAAATCGGCAAGTGGGGCGGTGACATCACAAAGGCAAAACTACCTGACACGTTCGTAGTGGATTACGTCCGCGTCTATGATGAGGTCGAGCAGGGCGGTCCGATCTCGCGACAAGAGACCATTCGCAGGGCCGTGAGTGTGAAACCCTACCCGCGACAATTGGCCTGGCAGGAGCTGGAGTTCATCGGCTTCGTCCACTTCGGCGTCAACACGTTTACCGGCCGGGAGTGGGGCACCGGCATGGAGGACCCGAAAATCTTCAATCCCGAAAAGCTGGATACCGACCAGTGGTGCCGGATGATGAAGGCCGCGGGAATGAAACAGGTCATCCTGACCGCCAAGCATCACGACGGCTTCTGCCTCTGGCCAACGCGCTACACGACGCACTCGGTCGCATCGAGTGACTGGCGCAACGGCAAAGGCGACGTGCTGCGCGACCTCGTGAGCTCAGCTAAGAAGTTCAGCCTCAAAGTCGGCGTCTATTTATCGCCGGCGGACCTCTACCAGATCGAAAATCCGAACGGCCTCTATGGCAACCTCAGCGAATATTCCGAAAGAACGATCCCGCGCCCGATACAGGGCCGGCCGTTCCGCGACACGCGCATCTTCACATACCTCGTCGATGACTACAACGAATATTTCCTCAACCAGCTTTTCGAGCTACTGACCGAATACGGGCCGATTCACGAGGTCTGGTTCGACGGCGCCCATCCCAAACGCAAGGGCGGGCAGAAATACACCTACGCCCAATGGTATACGATGATCCGCGAACTGGCGCCGCAGGCCGTCATATTCGGCAAAGGCCCCGACGTGCGATGGGTCGGCAATGAAGCGGGTAACTCGCGAGAGGCTGAGTGGAGCGTCATTCCCATCGACGCCCCGGCGGACGAATTCAGTTGGCCGGACATGACGGCGCAGGACCTGGGCAGCCTCGACAAATGTCAAGAAACCCTTAGCCGGGGCGGCTATCTGCACTGGTATCCCGCCGAGACCGACACGTCCATCCGGCACGGCTGGTTCTGGCGCGATGAAGAGCAGCGCGTCAAAAGCCTCGACCATATTTTCGATATCTGGTACCGCTCCGTCGGAGGCAACACCGTCCTCCTGCTCAACATCCCGCCCAACCGTGACGGCTTATTTTCCGAGCGCGACTGCAAGGTGCTAACCGATCTCGGCCGGAACCTTCACCGAACGTTCGAGACCAATCTGGCCGCCGGCGCCACGGCCAGCGCCTCAGCCACCCGGGGAGCGGATTTTGACGCCGCTAAGGCGCTCGATGGTGATACGACGACCTGCTGGATGCCGCCCGATTGGACGACGCAGGCCGAGTTGACGATTACGTTGCCCGTCGAACGGACGTTCAACGTCGTGACGTTCCAGGAGCAACTCCGCGATTTCGGCCAGCGTATCGCTCAATTCGCCGTGGACGTGCACCAGGCCGGCCGATGGCAACAAGTCGCCGAGGGCCGAACCGTCGGCTACAAGCGCATCTGCCGCATCCCGGAGACCACGGCCGCCAAGGTGCGAATCCGAATCCTGGACGCCCGCGTTTGCCCGACCCTCTCAACCGTCGGCCTCTATTTCGCCCCGCCTCTTGAGTAAGATCGCGATTCCCCCAGGTATAAATTGGCTTTGTTTATTAGAGGCTCATGTGGGAGAAAATTTCATAATCCTTCTCCTTAAAATGACTTACACTCATTCGTATTTTTGAAAATTGGGTTTGTTTTACATAATCAACCTCCGGTAAATCATGCCGTTGTTTCGGATCCATTCGACTTCGCTCAGGACATGTTTAGGATTTCGAGTTTAGGATTTCCGGCCGAAGGCCGGTATTGGGTTTGTTTTTTTTGAATGGAACCGCGAATTGACGCGAATCGACACCCATAGTTGTTTGTTTCTGACATGGTTTTGTGTTGTTTTGTGCATTTTTGTGAATAATTGTAAATATTTGAAAATTTGTAGCCACAGATTTTTCAGTTCTACACAGATTTCAGCCACGAATGAACACCAATGATTTCTGATTCACCCCAAAGGAGTAATTTGGCTTTGTTTTTCATATTCGTTTACGCAATACGCATCACGCAGTACGCAATACAAGACTAAATTGGCTTTGTTTTTTCGAATTGTATTAAGAGCCACAGAGGACTTGGCGCGGCTTCGCTTCGCTCAGCCGCAACCCAAAATAGATGAAAGGCGTCGCTCTTTGATGTACGGTATGGTTGACAAGAACAT
>JAFGTG010000432.1 GCA_016934255.1 Sedimentisphaerales bacterium | reverse complement strand
TTGTTGGGCGGTCTCTATCTGCTCTTTATCGCCCCCTAAATCACATTACATTTCCTCAGCTTGTTTGCCGTGATGATTGAAAAGGACCGACCGAAATTGCTTGACGATGGGTCTATCGCACCCTATATTCTCAAAATAACTATACTATTTGGCGGCAGATTCCATAATCGCTATGGAGAGCTCATTATGAAAGAACCGATTATCAGCGTTTCCGGACTGCGAGGCATCATTGGAGACACCCTTACCCCCGATCTGGCGATTCGTTACGTCTGCGCCTTCGCGAGCACGTTGCCGGAAGGCCCCATCGTCATTACGCGCGACGGGCGCACCACGGGGCGAATGCTGGCCAATGCTTTGTTCAGTGGTCTGTGCGCAACCGGTCGTAACGTTATCGACGCTGACGTCGCCGCGACGCCCACCCTCGGTGTCCTGGTCCGTCACTATAACGCCGCCGGGGGAGTGCAAATCTCCGCCAGCCACAACCCCCCGCCTTATAACGGGCTGAAGCTATTCGGCAAGGCAGGTAAAATTCTAACGGCATCGGAGGGCGAACCGGTCACTGAACAATATCGTTCCGGCGACACCGCCTGGGTTCCTCACGACCGAGTGGGTAACGTCATGCTGTGCGAAGACACGATTAGCGAGCATGGTGCTCTGGTCTTGGCGACGGTGGACGTAGAAAGAATCCGTAGCAAACGATTTAAAGTCTTCCTGGACTCGAATCATTCTTCGAGCGCCCTGCTCGGCCGATACCTGCTCGATCAGTTGGGTTGCGATCTCGTCCACGTCGGCGCCGAACCGGATGGCCGTTTTTCTCACGCACTCGAACCCACGGAGGAAAACCTGAAAAACGAATGTCACCAGGTTAGCGCCGTCGGGGCCAATGTTGGCTTCTTCCCGGACCCGGACGGCGACCGGCTGGCCGTGGCGGATGAAACGGGACGCTATGTGGGCGAGGAATACACGATTGCCCTTTGCGTCGATCATGTTTTGTGCCGGCGTCCCGGAGCCGTTGTGGTCAATGTAGCGACCAGCCGGATGTCCGAAGATATCGCTCAACGATTCGAAGTTCCATTTGTTCGCGCCCGAATCGGGGAGGCGAACGTCGTCGAATCGATGCTCGCCCACAATGCCGTCCTCGGGGGTGAAGGCAACGGCGGCGTCATCGATCCCCGCGTCGTCTATGTACGGGACAGCTTCGTCGGTATGGCGCAGATTTTGGATGCGATGGCGTCACGCGAGACGAAGTTGAGTCAGTTAGTCGATGAGTTGCCGCGTTATTATATCGAAAAACGCAAACTGTCGCTCGACCGAGCCAAGCTGCCGGACGCCGTTGAAATCCTCAAGAAGCAATTCACCGACGCCCGGCTCGACGAATCGGCTGGGATACGGTTCAATTGGGACGACAAATGGCTGCTCCTTCACCCCAGCAACACCGAGCCCATCGTTCGCCTCATCACCGAAACTCAATCCCCCGAGACCACGAATGCCCTTTGCAACGAAGCCGCTCAAGCCCTGACAGCATTAGCATAAGATTACTATTCAAACTGAAGGATACTTGAACCATATTCCTGACACCCGTTTTCAAAAAACTTCAATTCTTAGATCTGGTTACAACGTAATAGGCTTCAGCTTCATTCTCGTTGTATAGCAGAACACGAATTCTTGTAAGCCCATTTGAATTCTTGTGAAACGTTTCAATATTCACCTGTTTTCCTATCTTCATGTAAGCATATGCCTCAGGATTTCCCCATTGGCCCGGCTTAAACCATCGAGGTTCGCGTGTATGATCATAGCATGGTATTCCAGACCGGTATTTACCTGTCCCTAAGAGGCCGCTACCCCTATCCCAATCCCAGTGAAGCCTCCCGTCTTTATATTCCACATTCCAGACTCTCACAAGAAATTTCGAATGAATAAGTAAGCTCAGGTCGTCTCGGCTTATATTGAACCGAAAAGTATATCGATAGCCTTGGAAATTCTTCGGTCGTTCGGCCCTTATGTTTTGCACAGACTCTGGAATTGGGCTTAATACATATCCGCGGAACAGTTCCTCCGGCGGCGGCGATGCCACAAGCGTATTGAAAAAAAGGAGAGGGATATGTTTAAAGAACACAACGATAAAAAAGACAAGCCCAGCAAAAAATATGATAAGGGCTGGCATATGACGCCGCTTCTTCATGCTCTTATCCCGTATCAATTGTCTGTTATCCGTTGAGATTAGAGTAGAAAAAGTAAAACCATCTGTCAAAGTGAATAAAGATAGAGGAAACTTCTCTTAACATTTTCCTGACACCCATTCAAACTGTGAAATTCATGGTCCTCCTGATTGTTTTATTGACTTTCCGGGTGGGATTTTTATATAGTACCGGATGGATTTAAACGTTGTGATCTTGGCCTGAAAATCCACAGGCGGTATGTAATGCTATGAATCCAGTAATTTTCAATACAGACGACATAGTCGGTGTTTACCCGGTCCAGATCGACGAAGAGGACGCCTGGAAGATCGGCTTTGCGACGGCCCGGTTTCTGCGGTCGCTGCTTCGCGGCTACGAACGGGGACAGGCCAATATGCAATCGCTCTGCGTCGGGCGCGATATGCGAACGCACAGCGAACCGATGGTCAAAGCCCTTATCGATGGGATGCATTCCACGGGAACCAACGTGATTGATATCGGCTTGATCGATACGCCGCAGTTATATTTCGCCATTAACCATCTCGGCACGTGTGGCGGTGTGCAAGTGACGGCCTCGGAGCATTCGGCTAAATACAACGGCTTTAAAATAGCCGGCCTGGGCGCTAAGCCGATCAGCGCCGACACCGGTCTGCAAGACATCGAGCATATCGCAATGGCCATGCCTCACACGAAGGGCAATTCAACCGGATCGATCACGAGTTGCGATCTCTCAACCGAATACAAGAAACACCTATCGCAGTTTCTCAAGCCGAGAACGAGAAAGATGAAAATTGCCGTTGATGTGTCCAATGGGTTGGCGGCCAAGATGATTCCGGCTCTTTTCAACCGGCGTTCCGTCGAAATCATCGAATTAAACTTCGAACTCAACGGCAAATTCAAACATGAACCCAATCCGCTCATTGAGAAGAATTTGGCGGATGTCAAGATGGCGGTCAAGGAGAACGAGTGTGATTTCGGCGTGTGCTTCGATGGCGACGCCAGCCGTCTGATCCTCGTCGATGAAAAAGGTCAAACCGTTAGCGGCGATTACATTATGACGTTGATGGTACCCTATTTTCTCGAAAAGAAACCGAGGTCCGCCGTGGTTTACGATCTGCGCAGCAGTCGGGTGCTGATCGATGAAATCATCAAGTGTGGCGGTACGCCGCGCCGGGAGAGAGTCTCACAAGCCTACATGAAAAAGGCCCTGAGGGATTCACACGCCGTATTTGGTGGAGGGCTTTCCGGCCACTTTTACTATCGCGACAACTTCTGCACCGAATCGGCCCTTATTACGCTCGTGCATTTGGTCAATATCGTCAGTGCCGCCAGCGCTCCGATGAGCGAGCTTGTGAATTCGCTGCGAACGTATTATCGCAGCGGTGAAATCCTCTTCAAAGGAGATGACACGCAAGCGAAGATCGAGGAATTCAAGAAACGGTATAGCGACGGGCAAATCGACTACCTCGACGGGATCACCATCGGGTATAAGGATTGGTGGCTCAACTGCCGGCCGAGCGATACCGAACCGCTGATGCGCCTGAACGTCGAAGCCAAAAGCCGGGAACTGTTGGATGAAAAACTGTCCGAAATCACGAAACGACTCGACCAGCCGGCCTAAGAAATGGAAGGTGACAATAATGGAAGTTCAAACAAAAACATTTGAAACGCCGAACGGTTTAGTGGAAGGTGTACAGACCAAATGGCCGGGTTTCAATATTCTGCTCGTAACCGGCCCCAAAGGTTTCCTGGCCTGTCCGGCCATTGACGTCGATGCCTGCGAACGATATGGCGCCGCAGCGGCGATTGTGGAAAGCACGCCGGATAATCCGATCGGCACGCTGGACCGTTTCCCGAATCGGAAAATTATCAAGGCAAACGCAAAAGCCCAGGCCCTTGGCATTAAAGAAGGCATGGGCGTAACGGATGCCTTTGCATTGATTGCATAACGTTGTTCAATCGAATGAATATTCATTCAATCAGCAGGAGATGATTATGAAAGCGAATTCTGTTTCTCGTCGTCGATTTATGACCTCCGCCGGAATGGTCGTCGGCGCTGCTCTTACTACAACCCAAACGGATATTGCATCAGGCAACTCGAATAATGACAAAAACGTACCGTTTCGTTATTGTCTCAATACCAGCACGATTCGCGGACAAAAGTTGAGCTTGAAAGAAGAGATCGACGTGACTGCCAAAGCCGGCTACAACGCCATCGAGCCTTGGGTGCAAAAAATCAACGACCACGTGAGCGGCGGCGGTAGCCTCAGGGACATCCGCAAACAACTTAGCGATCTGGGGATCACCGTCGAGAGCGCGATCGATTTTCCGCGATGGGTCGTGGACGACGATGCCGAACGCGCCAAGGGTGTCGAACAGGTCAAGCGGGCCATGGACGTGCTGGCCCAAATCGGCAGCAAGCGCGTCGCGGCGCCCCCGGCGGGCGCGAATCGGGAACCCGGACTGGACCTGATGAAGGCCGCCGAGCGATATCGCGTGTTGCTAAAGCTGGGCGATCAGATGGGCGTCGTGCCGCAGGTCGAAACGTGGGGACCCTCGAAAAATCTGTCTCGGATAGGCGAGGCGATGTTCGTTGTGATTGAAAGCGGGCACCCTAAAGCATGTTATTTGCCCGACGTGTATCATACGTATAAAGGCGGTTCCGACTTTCACGGCTACAAACAGTTGAGCGCCCAGGCCATCCAGGTGATTCATCTGAACGATTATCCCGCCGATCCGCCCCGCGAGACGATCGGTGATCGGGATCGCGTCATGCCCGGCGACGGTATCGCGCCGCTGAGTCAAATCCTTCTCGACCTTTACAATAACGGTAGTCGAGCCGTCCTGTCGTTGGAACTGTTCAATCCGACCTATTGGAAACAAGATCCGTTGGAGGTAGCCAAACTCGGCTTAGCTAAGATGAAAAACGCGGTCAATAAAGCCTTGGAACTCAGCTAAGCTAGTGATGATAGACAATGATAATGCGGAAAGAGAGGAGAAGCATGAAAGCCGTCAGCTATACCTTTGTCCTGACAGCGATTTTTGGATTTTGGTCTGTTCCTGTCCCGGGCGAGATGAAAATTCATCCGCTCAGCGATAAACCTCTTGTGATGGCCCGGCCCCATCCGGCATTGATCGGGATCGAGGAGCTCCGTGCTGTCCTTTTACGGTCGGGCGCCGACCCGGTCATCGACGGACTTCACTGGACGCAACTTAAGGCGGACGTCATAGACGAACTCAATCAATCGCAGATAAAACTCATCGCCGGACCAGTGGATAGGATCGTGGATGCACCGGAACTGAGGGTGTATGTCAACCTATTGAGACTCGCAAATTCTCAGTACGTGTTTCGTATCCAGACATCCGTTGCACGGTCGGTCTGTCTGAAAGAACAAGACCATCCGATTTTCAAGGCTGATCTATGGACGCTCAATCCTGTGTTCGAGACGGTTTCAGCAGATGAGATGCCTGCCAGAATCACTGAAGTGGTGCTTGGACAGATCAAAGCATTTGTCCGAGCCTATCGAACTGCTAATCCTCAAAGCCAATCATTAGCAGATCATAAAGCGAACGAAACCAACACAAACGAAACAGAGACGGATAGGCCGCAAACGACTATGCACGGATATATCGCATCGAACAGCAGCGATATCTTCCATAAGCCGGACTGCCGTTGGGCGAAGAACATCTCCCCGGAAAACCTCGTAACCTATACAAACAGAGAACAAGCCATTAAGGACGGAAAACGACCCTGCAAGTGGTGTAAACCTTAACAATCCATTGAACCTGACAATTCTATGAGACTACAATTTATAACATGTAAGGTAATGCAGAGGGAGGCGTATTATTGCGCTGCCCGCTCGAATAATGTTGTCGATATCGTGTTGATGCCACAAGGTCTGCACGATGAGCCGGACAGGCTCCGCACGGAAGTTCAAAAAGCCCTCGACAATATTCATGACATTCAAGGACGAGTCTATGACGCTTCATTACTGGGATACGGCCTTTGCAGTAATGGTATTGTAGATTTATCAGCGAAAATCCCTGTCGTCGTGCCGCGAGGGCACGATTGTATTACCCTTTTACTCGGTTCCAAAGACAAATACCAGGATTATTTCGATTCCCATCGCGGCGTGTATTGGTACAGCGCCGGCTGGATCGAGTCCGGCAAGATGCCCGGTAAAGAACGCTACGAAAATACGCTCAAGGAGTATCAGGAAAAATACGGCGAGGACAACGCTCAATATCTGATGGACATCGAGCAAGACTGGATCCGCCAGTATAATTGGGCCACGTTTGTCGATTGGGAATTGAAGAACGCGGACGACTACAGAGAATATACAAAGCGCTGCGCCGAGTATCTCGGCTGGAACTACGACGAACTGAAAGGAAGCCCGGCCCTCATGCAAAAGCTCGTGGACGGCCAATGGGATGAAAACGAATTCCTGGTTGTCGAGCCGGGCCGAAAGATTAAAGAAAACGTGACCGACCGTGGCATAATAAAAGCTGAGTAGCCTTCTCATGGAACTCATCACGATTATCGTTATAGCCGTTGGTTTAGCCATGGACGCTTTTGCCGTTTCCGTTGTAAGTGGAAGCGTTTACAAGCAGTTACACATCAAACACGCCCTGCGAATGGCGGCGTTCTTCGGCGGCTTTCAGGCGTTGATGCCGCTGATCGGCTCTCTGGCGGGCTTGAGCGCAAAAGATTATATTGTCGATTACGACCACTGGATCGCTTTCGGCATATTGGGAGCGGTCGGCGGCAAGATGATCTACGAATCTTTCAAGATTAAATCCGTCGAAGATAATTACGATCCGTCGAACATCATCGTTCTTCTGGTTTTGTCCGTGGCCACCAGCATCGACGCCCTGGCCGTCGGCTTGACTCTTTCACTAATCACCCGTTCCATTGCTACCGCCGTCATAATTATAGGACTGATAACCTTTTTCCTTTCCTACCTTGGCGTTCTCATCGGCAAGAGATTCGGACATTTCTTCGAGAACAAAATCGAAATCCTCGGCGGCCTGATTCTCATCGGCCTCGGCATAAAAATCCTGATCGAGCAT
Source organism: Sedimentisphaerales bacterium (assembly GCA_016934255.1). Lineage (GTDB taxonomy): Bacteria > Planctomycetota > Phycisphaerae > Sedimentisphaerales > Anaerobacaceae > JAFGTG01. Next base: position 26,448 of record JAFGTG010000432.1, on the reverse strand, counting down.
TTACTTTTCCAAGCCGGGCTTGCAGTTTGGTAATTATACAATATAATAAGCGTGCTCTTTTTATCGAGCCGGGTAATGTCAAAATCGTGAACCGGTTCACGTGACAGTATAGGATTTGTTTTATGCGTTCAAAGGTCTATCTCATCAAAGCCTCTGTAGAAGACGGCGAGAAGGTGATTTCCCAGAAAGCCCGCCGTTTATTCAAGGCCGGAGATTTCGCTGATCGTTTTAAAGAAAATGACATTACGGCCGTAAAGGTCCACGTCGGGGAAGGTGATAATAACACATACGTTAAGTCTTCATATATCAAGGGATTAGTGGATGAACTGGTCGAGTTGAAGACCAAACCGTTTATCACCGATACGACAACATTGTACGTCGGACGTCGCCATAATGCGATCGACCATACGGTTCTGGCTGAGGAGCATGGCTTTAGTATAAATGGGCTGGGAGTGCCGTTCATCGTGCCCGACGGCTTAGTTGGAACGAGCGAAACAGTGGTCAAAATCAACGCCCCGATCTGTCCGGAAGTCTTTATAGCAACAGAAATTATAAAGAGTCAATCGATCCTCTCAATCGCCCACGTGACGGGCCACGTCGCCGCGGGACTCGGAGCCACGCTTAAGACGATAGGCATGGGCTGTGCGAGCAAGAGAGGCAAAATGACGCAACATGCCGCCCTGACGTTCACCATCGGCGACGATTGTACCCGTTGCGGCCTCTGCGCCGACCACTGCCCGGCCGACGCCATTACCCTGGACGACGTGAAAGCACACATCGACCAGGAGAAATGTATCGGATGCGCCGAATGTATGGCGATGTGCCGGTTCGGAGCCGTCCAGTGCAATTGGGGCCAGGAGACCGACGTTTTGCAAAAAAGCATGGCTGAGCACGCCCTGGGCGCGTTGAAGGGCAAAGAAAAACGGGCGATTTTTTTCAACTTTTTACTCTCCGTGACCAAGGATTGTGATTGTTTTGATACGCCGAATATGCGCACAATAGTAAGCGATATCGGTATTATCGCTTCGACCGATCCGGTGGCGGTGGATAAAGCCGCCCTGGATCTCGTGGAAGAGACGGCCGGACGGAAACTCGGGGTCTTGATAGGAAATAAAAAACTGAATGCACTTTGCCAGATCGAACATGCCGAACGCATCGGTCTCGGCCATACCGATTATGAATTGATCGAAGTTAAATAGCAATAATAAATCAAGTAAAGGATGAATCATGTCACTGGGTCAAATTATTCGAGAAAAACGCGAGCAGTTGAATCTAACTCTGGACGAAGTCAGCAATAAGATCGGATTTTCCAAGCCGTACCTGTCCACCATCGAGACCGGCAAAGTCAAAAACCCGCCCAGCGATGAGATGCTGACCAAGCTCGAAAGGGTGTTGAAGTTCGAGAAGGGCCTGCTCCTCCACATCGCACACATGGAGCGGATGCCGTCCGACATCCGGCACGGCTACGAATCCGCCGAGCTGGAGAACCAGAAATGGCGGCAGATCGCCAAGAACATCCTCGGCAAGAAAGTCGCCGTCAGCAGGCTCAAACGGGTCCTAGCCGCGAACAAACTGAAGCTCGATCCCGAAAAACAAACGTTGGCCTCCGGGCGACTCGTGCCGGTCATCAACAAGGTCTCAGCCGGCTACCCGACCGACTTCAACGACCTGGACTACCCCGTGGGCATCGCCGACGACTACATTCGCTGTCCCGACATGCACGATCCGAACGCCTTCGCGGTCCGCGTCGTGGGCGATTCGATGGAGCCGAAGTTCCGCGAGGGTGACATCGTGATCTTCTCCCCAGCCGCCGAGGTCCACAACGGCGACGACTGCTTCGTGCGTTTCGCCGAGCCGCACGAGACCACGTTCAAGCGGGTCTTCTTCGAAAAAGGCGACAAAATCCGCCTCCAGCCGCGAAACGAGAAGTACTCGCCCATGACCGTGGAAGGCACTCGCATCAACGGCCTCTACCGGGCGACCATAAAGCACGAAATACTCTAAGCTTACAACGCAACATAGGCATCGTAGCGAGGGCGGCTCGTCCTCGAGTGTCGCGGGCATCTTGCCCGCGTAAAGAATAGCGCCTCCTAATACGGCCAATCTTGGATTTTGCGCCATCGGCGTGGATACAGCAAATTGGCTCCATTCGACTTTGCTCAGGACATGTTTGTTTTTTCACCTCGTTTGACGAGATAACAAGATCGACGGGATGATTTCATTTTCCTCCTGAATTCTGGTTTGTAGGGTGGCGGCTCGCCCCACCAAATTGGGTTTGTTTTTTCACATCGCCACAATCCTCCAAATATCGTTTTGGTTTAGGATTTCGAGTTTAGTGCTTCGGATTTCCGGCCATAGGCCGGTTAATTGGCTTTGTTTTTTTCAGTTGCAACCACGAATTTGCACGAATTAATGCGAAGTATTTTGTATTTTTGACACGGATACAGAGGATTTTTATAAATATTTGTGAAAATTTGTAAAATTTTATGCATTTTTAGAAGGTTTTTAGACACGAAGACTCGAAGACATAAAGAAATATTCATAACCGCGGATTGCGCGGATGACGCGTATTCAACTCTACCAAAATGATATGATTTATCCTTTGACATTCGATATTTCCTCCCCTTGTTTCTTGATCCCCACATCAGGATATCCTGATAGCCCGATCTCCTGTCTCCTGTGGTCTATATCATTAATCATTAATCATTAATCATTTAGTTATGTAATATACTAAATTATACACCCATAATCAAGGATATTCTTTATTTTTTTCGCCACTGAGAACAAAGAGAGCACTGAGACAGGAATCGTTTCTGGATGCCAGATACTCGATGTTTGATATGAGACAGATCAAACAATAAATTGCTAAAAAGATGTAATCCTGTATCTTCCCCTATGATCCTGACGGAGCCGTTATACTGGTTTCTAAGTATTCTGAAAGTATTTTAACTCGTCTTTGTCTTTTTTCCTTGTCGTTGGTGCCATAGGTTGCCGCATCCAAATACTCTCTAAAATTACCCTCGACTTCATCCGGTTCAATTTTTGCCTTTTCTACTTTGTTTGCGAAATCGGGGAAGAGCTTTTCAAGTTGCGCAACGACTTGAGCATCCGACTTTTTTACACCAAGATTTGCAACCGCTATGAAAAGTGAAAAGAAATCAGCCTTATTCTTCCATCTAGTTTTCTTTATATTAGGCAATGCCATGTCAATAACATCCAAGATTTTATTAAAATTATCGTTGTAGAAATTAGATTCCTCAAACTCGTCCTCATACATCGCATAAAATTCATCTAGTCTTTCTTTGCGATTAAAGATTCCTGCTATAAGCGTGGTGAGTAGAATACTGATGAACTCTAAGTCTAGCATCCTACGGAAATCATTTGCAGAAAAAACTCCCGAACTTGCCCAGAAATCATGCTCGCCAAGCTTCTGCACGGCTTGTAAATACTCACCCTTAAATCTGGCATTCCTGAGTTCTTGTTCATTGAGCGCAACTGAGTACTTATTCAATCTCTGAAAAAGACCTCGTATATCTGAATCAGTTGAGTCCTCAAGGTCTCTAACTACTATTGGATATCGCCAAAATTTCTGCTTTTCATCGTCAGTTAAATCCTTGAACGTCGTGACATGCTTGAAACTTTCAAGCGTATGCTTTATCACCAATTCTTCATTTATGAACTCGATAATTGTTCTCAATCTCTGTTGACCGTCAACAACTACGTATTTGGAATCCCCACTTGGAGTAATTCGGTTCACCATATATATCTCAGGCATTGGCAACTCTAACATTATAGTCTCTATTAGGTATTCTTTCTGGGGTTGCAGCCAAACGGGATATCTTTGGAAATCTGGACTCAACTCAAGTGAATCTTCTTTAAATCTCTGATTAAACCAAGTTATTGTTTGATTTGATGCTATCGCTTTCATAATGTCTGCCTTAACTTTCTCAAGCTTTCTTCGTAATAATATGAAACGTGTTTCCAACCTTTGAAAAATGCTGCTCTCACTCGTCTCGGACCAAACCGCTCGTCTTTAGATACCTTATTGAAGTACTCCCACCACTCTTTCGCAACAGGAAAATCATTTGTCAACTTGTCGAATCGGATGGTGCCATAGAAAAGCATCTTCTGTAATTGTTGAAATCTAATTTGTATCGTGCTGTCTAATCTGAATAGTGTCGTGTGCTTAAACTCGATCAGTTTCAGCCACAATTCCTCAAAAAGTTCATCTGAAACAAGGACGATATCAATATCCGAAGAATCGGAGAATGAATTACCATATTTCTCAGGAGACAAGCTAAAACCCACTTTTGCGCTTCCAACAATCGCAAAATTCTGTTGATGAATCCTAAAATTATCACATACATTTTTTCTGAAATCATAAAACACACCCGGATCTTCTTGGAAGCAAAAGGGAAAACCATCAAATAGATATTTTTGCACGACTTCCTCCAAATCCTTTTTAAGTAAATCGCTTTGGAAATCAACAAGTTTAATCATTCTATTCGACGATTTTATAAACGATGTCCTACATTTGGATTATCATTGTGTCATTACAATCACAATGAATATTATTTTACAACTATAGCGCCTATTATTTTCGATGAGATGTAATCGTCACACGTTTGGCGATACTATACTTCGTCGGTTTTAGATTGCTCGTTGACGAGAGCACTGCCATGCTGCACTCCCCAAGCGTAAGCCTCATCACAGGTGGCACACAAGGCTCTTACTTCGTCGTTGGGCTTTTCAACAGATACGCGCACCTCTCTAACCGCCCGATTTTGGCAAAGTGGATTTTGGCAATTGGTCTCCATATAACTATTTCTTTCATCGGTAACGAAAATACGGTTACAACCTAAACAATAAAATTGACAATAAATATAATACCCTTGTTTCTGAGTTCTGCCTTATATTTTTCCAAAGAACCTTCGCTATATAGTACAGCAAGGATATTAAAATTCAAAATCTCCCTTTTGTGGACTCTTTTATCCGCTGCTGAATACTAATATGAATTATACCGTCTTCTTAAGATCAGAACAAGAAAAACTCATGTTCATCAAGTTAGAACTAAGATTTTGATTGACCTTGATATCGACGAAACCTTTGTTAACAGCGACGGTTTAGAAGATGAGTTCGCAGGGCAATCCCAGTAGTTTCAGTAGGAACTTCGAGGATAAAGCACCTAAAGCCACATCATATCATCCCTACGCTTGCGTTCTGTTTCCGCGGGCGGTTCGGTAGAGCCAGAGGGCGACGCCGATTAAGAGGACCGCGCCGAGCCAGCCGCCCAAGGGGAGGGTTTTGCCCCAGAGGTGCTTGATGATCGGCAAGTCGATATGCCAGAATTGCTTGAGTAAGATGATCGGAATCGCCAACAGGATGCCCATGAGCGCTTCGCCTGTGATCAGGCCGGAGGCGAAGAGTAAGCCGCTCCGGTTGGACCGCTCGATCTGCTCGGATGGGGTGTTCTGTCGCTTGTGGAAGCCCTTGATCGCCCAGTGGATAATGCCGCCGGCAAAGATCGGTATGGCCAGTTGCAACGGTAAGTAAATTCCAATCGCTATCGCCAATATGGGCATGCGGAACGAGCTTTTCTTCGCCTCCAGGGCACAGTCGATCGCGATAATAGCCGCTCCGACGCCCATGCCGATAAAGGCCAACGTCCAGGGCATATCGCCCGCGAAAACGCCCTTCGAGACCGAGGCCATGAGGTTGGCCTGGACCGCGATGAGGGCATCCGGTCCGGCGCCGGGCAGGCCCTTGAATCCATAGGCCTTGTAGAGCAGCATGAGGACGGGGGCCATGACGACCGCGCCGGAAAGCGTGCCGACGATTTGCATGACCTGTTGTTTCCAGGGCGTGGCACCGACCAGCCGGCCGGCCTTGAGGTCTTGCATGTTGTCGCCCGCGATAGCCGCGGCGCAGCAAACGACGCTTCCGATGATGATCGCCGCGGCCGGGCCGTCTTTGGCGCCTTTGCCCATGAGCACGAGCAGTAAGAGGGACGAGACGACGATGGTGGCGATGGTGATGCCGGAGATGGGATTGTTGGACGAGCCGACCAGCCCGGCCATGTAGCCCGCGACCGCTGAGAATAAAAAGCCCGCGATGAGCATGACGACCGCCATCGGAAGGGAGATCGAGACATCCGCGACGAAAACCTGATAGACTAAAAACAATGGAACGATCGAGCCGACAATGAGGATGAGAATCCATTTCATGGGCATGTCTTTTTCGGTTCGCTCGATCTCGGCTTGCTCCTGGCCGATCGCGCGATAAGCCTGCAAGCCGCTCTTAACGCCGCTCAAGAGCGAGCGTCTCAGCTTGAATATGGTCCACAGGCCGCCGATGAGCATGGCGCCGACGCCGAGATATCGCGTTTTCTTCGACCAGATCGTATAGGCGTAATCGGTGGCACCGACCGGCTGGCCCAACTGTGCTTTGATCTCTTCGTTGCTCTTTTCCACCGCGGCGATTTCGTCCGGCGTGGCGTTCGGATCGGCCGTGGCGTATTCCAGCGTGAAGGCGTTCCAGGCATTGGGATCGGCCATTTCGCTGGCGAGCTGATACTGGGGCCATTCGTCCTGGGCGGCGACGAGGGGAATAGCCACATACCAGTTGGCGGCCCCGCCCAGAAAGATGAGCACGGCGATGTTCAATCCGACGATGTAGCCGACCGAGAGCAACGCGGGGCTGAGGTTCGAGCCGCCGTAGAGGATCGTTCGACCGATGCCTCTCGCGCCTTCGATGGCTTCGGGCCAGAGGCCGACGCCCTTTGCGATCAGCTTGAACAATCCGCCTACAATCGCCGCCTGGGCAATCGTCCAGACGCCCTTGCCACCCTCCTGGCCGGTCTCCAGGACTTCGGCCGTGGCGATGCCTTCGGGGAACTGGAGCTTGCCCTCGACGATGAGCGAGCGCCGAAGCGGGATCGTAAACAAAACACCTAATAGACCCCCAAAGGCGGAGATGATCGTAATCCACCAGAAATTCTTACCCCCGAAGCCGTCCCAATAGCCCATAATCACCAGAGCCGGCAGCGTAAAAATGACACCGGCGGCCAGCGACTCCCCCGCCGACGCCGCCGTTTGGACGATATTGTTCTCGAGGATGTTGCTGCGTTTGAACAATCTCAGGATACCCATCGAGACGACCGCGGCCGGGATCGACGCCGAGACGGTCATCCCCGCGAACAAACCCAGGTACGCGTTGGCCGCCGCCAGGATTATGGAAAGGACCACGCCTAATACAAACGCCTTAATTGTAATTTCCGGTATCGAGCGATCTTGTAAATCCATCTTTCACCTGTCCCAAATCGTTTTCATTATTTAAGCACTCTAAAACTTTTTTCCTGTCACACCCTCGACAAGCTCAGAGATTACCCTAAACGAAGGGTTTCTGTTAAATCGAAGGAATTGAGATTCTTCGCTCCGCTCAGAATGACAAGCCCTACAAATCAATATTTTGTTCGAGTGTTTACAAATTGAGCGACGAAGTATTTAGCCGTCAGAGGTTCGCCTGTGGCTCGTTCGATCATTTCGTTCCAGTGATAAAGATCCCCGGCCTCGAATACGTTCTTGCGGAGAAACGCCCCGGCCTTTCGTTGGCCGGCATAGCTGACATTTTCATCGGACGTGAGTTTCAATATCTCGCGCACAATATGGTGATGCAGTTGAGAGGCCAGCAACTCGCCCAGCATATAGTTATGATAGTAACACGGCGCGACGGCAAAGTGGATCTTGGCGGCCCAGTCGGGCGCATCCCGGCCATCGGGCTTTTGGATGAGCTGGTACTTCTCGACCGTCCGCCACCACAAGGCATTCAAATCCTGATCCGGATCGGCATACAGCCCTTTCTCGAAATTGTACATCACCATCGCCCATCGCGCGAAGATCAACTGTTTGAGCTGCATGTATTTCCCGCTGACTTGTTCAATCTCCCGTCGCTGCGCATCCGACAGATCGAGCATCTGCTGCATCCACGCCGGATTGCGGCTGAGCCGTCCGAAGAACATCGCCACAGCCTCGGTCGTAAACGCGTGCGCCGGCTGGCGAAGGAGGTACGGAACTTCAAGATCGTGATACTTGTCGTACACGGCATGGCCCAACTCGTGCAATATCGTTTCCATCCATGACTCGTTGTTCTTGATATTGCACAGGATACGAACGTCACCTTCCCTGTCGATATCGGTGCTGAAGGCGTGGGGGTTCTTGCCCTCCCGCTCGTACAAGTCGCTCTTAGCCAAAACCGACTCGACTTTGAGTCCGATTCCGTTATAGAAGGCAGCCGCCAATTCTTTGACGTCCTTATTGGCGTAATACACGTCCAGGTCCAGTTCATAGACCATCGGCGTTTCCTGGAAAAACGGATCGTGGTAGTGCCACGGCATTAGGTCTGAGACGCTCACGTCACAATTAGCCGCCAGTTTCTTATCGAGATCGACTTTTAATGCAGCAAACGGTCCGTTCGTCAGTTCGTAAAGCTCGGCGAATATTTTATCCAATTCCTCGACGTCCTGCTCGACGAGGTCGAGGGACATCGTATGGTAATTCTCGAAGCCGAGTTTTTTCGCCGCCTGGTTCCGTAGTTTGATCAGCTCAATCAGGTCCCCGGCGACCGCTACGCCGACCTGCTTGCTCGCCAGCCAGGCCTGTTTTCTTTGCTCGGAATCCGTCTGGTTTTTCAAAATGCTCTTAATTTCGTTGTCGGTGACTTTTTCTCCCCCGATCGTTCCTCGAAACGTACTGAATTTCTCCTCGATCTCCGAGCTCAAATCCACAATCGTTTTGAGCAAGTCCGGCTCCATCTGGTTCTCCAGATAACCCCGGTACAGCACGTCCAACTGTCGAGCCAGAACCGCGTCCCTGACCTGTCCAGAGTCCTTCATTTCTTTCAGAAATGCAAATTCCTTCGGATCGCTGTAAATCCGCCGAATCTTCAACGTTAGGTCGCCGGCCCTGTCATAATCTTCGGACTTACCCGTCGTGGCCGCATCCCACCATGCAAGGCTTTGCTCCTTCTGAATTGGTTTGACCGTATCCACGTGCGATGTGATGAATGTCTGCATCTGCTTTTCCTCTACATTGGATGCACAACCTAAGAAGAAAACGCTCATACTCATCATCGAAATGAACATTAATAAAGTTTTCATCGCTTCATGCTCCTAATTGAACTTTTGCAAAATTGAAGTTAGGCATATATTATTTCAGAAAATCGGTTTTATGATTTTCTGAAAATAATCGGCGATCAGATCATAACGTATTGTCCTGTGTGATATTACACATCGGTTTTTTTTAGAAAGAAAAAATCAAGAAACAAGATTTTTTCTTTCCAAAAGTATGCCTAACTTCAATTTTGCAAAACTCTTGTCCTAATTGATCTCATGGAGCTACCTTATCATGCGAATCCTTCAAGTTTGAAGGATATTACCAGCCTGAGACGCGTAAATCAAGCGACTTCTCAAAACATGAATTCCGTCAATTCCGTATTTTTCCTATTTGAACTCGGATGCCAATATCGGTAACATAGGGCCTTATGACTAAGAAAAAATATCTCACCGCACCCTTCGCTTCGGATAAGATGCCGGCCGGCATCCCGTACATCCTCACCAACGAAGCCGCCGAACGTTTCAGTTTCTACGGGACTCGATGCATCCTCACAGTCTTCATGACCCATTACCTGTTGAACGCCCAGGGGCAATCGGCTCCCATGTCGTCCGAGCAAAGCAAGGCGTGGTTCCATCTATTCGTCTCGGCCGTCTATTTCATGCCGCTGCTCGGCGCCCTGATCTCCGACATCTGGCTGGGTAAGTACAGAACGATCCTTTATTTCTCGATCCTCTACTGCTTTGGCTTTTTTGCCCTCGCCGTCGATCAAACACGTTTGGGCCTGGGCCTCGGTCTGGTTCTTATTGCGATTGGCTCAGGCGTTATCAAGCCCTGTGTCTCGGCAAACGTCGGCGATCAATTCGGCAAAACCAACAAACACCTGATGGCCAAAGTATATAACTGGTTCTATTTCTCAGTTAACGTCGGCGCCGTTATCTCGAATCTACTGTGTCCTGAGCTCTTGGAGCGTTATGGTCCGCGCGTTGCCTTTGGCGTTCCATGCGTCCTCATGGTGCTGGCTACTTTTGCTTTTTGGCTTGGACGAAAGAAGTTCGTTCACATCCCCCGAGGCGGCTTAGACTTTGTCAAGGAATGTTTCAGCGGCGAAGGTCTCCGAGCAATCGGCAGACTGGGGATTATTTTTGTTTGTCTGGCCCCGTTCTGGGCGATCTTCGACCAGATGGATTCGGCCTGGGTGTTGCAGATCGAAAAGATGAATCGCGTCTGGCTCGGTCACGAGTGGCTTCCCAGCCAGGTCGTGGCGCTGAATCCCATGTTTATCCTGATTCTCATCCCCACGTTCGCTTACGTGATTTATCCGGCCATGAACAAGGTCTTTCCCTTGACGCCGCTGCGGAAAATCGGGTTGGGTTTATTCGTGGGCGCTACGCCGTTCATCCTTTCCGCCCTGATCGAAGCAAGAATCGTCGCGGGCGAAACTCCCAGCGTCGGATGGATGGTCCTCGGATATGCGCTACTGACCTCCGCGGAAGTTCTCGTTTCGATTACCTGCCTGGAATTTTCTTATACCCAAGCCCCCAAGAAGATGAAGTCGTTCATCATGTCCGTTTATCTTTTATCAATCTCACTCGGAAACACCTTCACGGCCATTGTCAATCTCGTCATTGAGAATGAGGACGGAACCCGCAAGCTCGCAGGTCCCAGCTATTTCTGGTTCTTTACGACCGTCATTCTGGTAACAGCGGTGATTTTTATTGTAGTTGCCAAGCTCTACAAAGAAAAGAGCTACATCCAGGATGAAGCTCCGGCTGGAGAATCGGCAGAATGATTTATGGTTCGTTTCAATCTTTGACTTCATCATTGGACATTCGATGTTCGATATTCATGATTAAATTATGAATAACGAATTTCCAATATCGAATGTCGAAGTGAAAGATGCAAAACAAGCTTATAACGGTTTGAGCATGAGTTCTTTCACGATAATCTTCATTGGTCCGAACTGGGCGCCCGGATGGATCTGGAAACCCAACGTGCCCGAATCCGACGTGTCGTCGTGGACGTCGGCGACCTGGTGGCCGTTGATCCAAACCTGGAGATGATCGCCCTCGCAACGGACTTTAATCGCGTTCCAACCTTCGCGGTTCACGAGCGTCTTGTCCTCGTTCATCGCTAAAAACATCTTGCCGGGGCAATACAACGTGCCGGAATAGCATTCAGGATTCTTGTATTCGAGAATATCCGCCTGATAAGCCTTTTGGGGCGATTGGAAACGGAACCATAAGCCGCTGTTACACGGCCACTCGACCCGATAGATCAAGCTCGCCACAAAATCCGAGTACGTCTCCGTTGTGAAAAGGTCACCCGGTGCATTGTTCTCGCCCTGCGTTCCGATCAGCAGACCGTTTTCGACAACCCACTTAGCGTTACCGCTGGTCTCCCACCCGGTCAGGTCTTTGCCGTTAAAGAGCTTAACGGCGCCGGCAAAGTCCTTATCGATAGCGGGGCCTTTGCAACATTGATTGCAGCCTATCAATCCCATCAAAGCAACAACACAACTGAGTGCTAATCCTCTGCGCGACATACTCATCTCCTTTTTTGATTTCGTGAACGACATTGTCCAAAGATAATAATATAAAACAATTCCCTATTGAGACGCTTTTCTTTTATCTACAATCATAACATACATCCGTTCGGATCGCAATCGACGGTGCTTTCAGCGTTTTTCCGTTACCGGCTCCCAAAGGCGTGAACGCGAACCGCGCGATGTCTTTCGTTCGCGGGGCAAGTGCGTAATATCCTGCGGCAAGCTGCAAATGTAGCCGGGGAAACCGTCGGCGATATCCTTGACTTCCACCATCCAGGCGTCGGGCAATTTGCCTTTAACGTACCCGGCCCACGTACCGTCTTGCAAGGGGATCATAAATTCCGGATACCACACCAGGTCCCGCCAGTAAGGGACGTCGTCGTTATAGACGTACCAGACCTTGGCCTGGATGATCTTGTTGGGCGTATCGATTTTGCATTTGAACAGCGTGCCGCCCCCGGCGCCGTAGTTCCGGCCGCCCCATTCGAAATCGGGTCCTTTTTTCTCATAGCTCAAATCCGACACTTTGGTAATCGGCCGCCCGTCGAAGACATGCTTGACCCACATTTTCCAGACGATGAAATGCTTCTCGGACTGGGAGGCGTGACGGTAGTTGGGGACGTACGCCAGCGCCCAGGGCGGATTCACGCGGTCGAGGATCCGGTTCACGTTGAACATCGTGTAGCCGTCCTCGTTGGTCGCGCCGAGATAGATGCACTCGGCGTCGGTCCAGCGACCGTGGACAAAGGGAGGATATACCGCCCGGTACCGGCTCTCCATGTGGCGGTCCTCCCAGGCCGATTCGTTGCCCATATACACGATGCCCCGGATCCTCGGATCGATGGCCGCGGCAAGGGGAGCGCATGTGGCGCGTTTGCTATGACCGCCAATCACGGCGCGAATCTCGCGCCTCTCGACGTTGAGCAGCTCGGCCATCACGTCCAGCGCCCGCACGTAAATGCTCGCCATGGGAAAAAAATGGTGATCCATCACATCTTTCGATTTGTTCATGCGATCCCGGAGAACGCCGATCGAGATCTCACGTCCGTTTTCTCCGTCGTATTCGCCGGGAAGGGGGAGGATCATGGTGGGATAACCGGTCTCGGCGGCAATCGGCTCACCGTAATTGCCCAAAAATGATCCTCGCCAGGGGCCGGTGGCCAGCCCGTCCCAACTGCGCTGAGCGACGATGACGCATCGGCCCCGCCGCTCGTCGCTCATGAACCGCCTCTCATCCGCGGGCATGAAAACGACACAGGGATGTCCCCACTTGCGACCTTTTTCGAGCTCCAGGCTGTAAAACTTCACTTCGACGCGGCGCAGCTTCATCTCGGACCGGCTGTCCGATGGGACGATCTCATCCTTTTGGATCGTGACATTGAACGGCGCCATCGTCTTTTCCCAGCGTTCGTACGTCCGGGCCGGGGTTTCCAACTGATCGTCCGGCGTCTCGGGTTCATTCGCCCAAATAACGCCGGAGATGAGAACCAGGCAACTCGCAAGCACTAAGGTTCTTTTCATGCTCATTTCTCTTCAATTAGGCGCTCTAATCCACTCTCACCCTTGTCACCCCTTCGGCAAGCTCAGGGCAGGCTCTGAGCGTAGCGAAGGGTCTCTATTCAGGCGTAAAGATTGAGATTCTTCGCTTTGCTCAGAATGACAAATCCATAAGACCTTCGTTAGAGTACTTAAGATTCGTCGGTCCAGATATTCGCCGTCCTCGCCTCCACGTCCGGCATCTCGGGCAGCGGGGCGCTGGGGGCCGGCTCGTACCAGAACGTCGCGCACGACCAGTCGTCTTCTGTTTCCATCAGACCGTTCTTCCAGGCGATCTGCTGAATCGTGATGCGACATTCCTTTTGCCATGCGATCGGGTCGGGAAGATGCCAGCGATACATTGAAACGAAATTCTTCTCATTCAGACTACATCCGTTGTAGAAATACGGCGTCTGCTGCATGCCGTACGACAGGCCGACGTAGTCTTCGCTTCCGGTGCCGCAGATCGTGGGGAAATCCGTATCGCCGTCCATATAGACCTTGATCTCGCCTTCGCCCCACCACTGGCCCGGCGTCAGATTACGGATGCCGAGCACGGCCCCGATGAAGCGGCCTTTATTGATCCGCTGGGGCAGCATCACAAAGTCCCTCTTAATAATGGTGGGATTTTGCCGGGCGAACAACACGTGCAGCCGGCCCACGTCGTCCGGATGCTTATCGGCTATCGTGTAATCGATCTGATAGAACAGGGGCACTTCATTTGTGCCTTCATTGGTCAGCGTGATTTTCGCATGTTGCGTGAACGGCATCGGCAGCCAGATATTCATACCGGCGTTCTTTCCCAATGAGTGCACGGCGGAGTGATACGGCATGACCTTGCCGTGTGCGAAGCCCATAAAATCCCCGACGGGACATTCGATGCTCGGATGCTCCTGGCCCTCCCACCAGGCGCGCAATACCAGGCTTCGGAGATTAGCGGGATTGTTTCGCGTCGTCATCCAGATATGCCGGATCGTGCCCGGCCCTTCGATATCACAAAGCGGCACTTCCTGGCCGGGCGGGATTTGCTTCGAGGGCGAGCCTTTCCGCCCCTCGCCGAGCCGGCTGGCGGTCATCCCGCCTTCGCCCGGGCTTCCGGTGGGGTTCTCGAACGAGATCGAACGCGAGACCAATCCGGTATTCAGCAGATAAGGTTCGGTGACAATGTTGACGCCGGTGGTCTGCGAAACAGATTCACATCCCAACAGACCCGCGACGAGCAAGAGACACAACGCAATCTCTGTAACCATTCTCTTAATCATGACTTCTCCTTTCTGCATTATAAACATTGCCCATGACACACTCATTTTCAAGCGACAAGGAAAGTCTATCCCAATCCTCCGCAAGCGTCAAGATTGTTGAAATCTTCAAGGAAAAGAAATATATTGGAAAACAAGGATTTAGAGGCATCCGAAGAAAATGGCCTGTAAGAACTGTCATTTCGACTGGAAGTCCACTGGAAGTGGACTGGAACGGAGAAATCTGGTTACGGAAGAACATCCTGTCACGTGCGTCGCCAGATGTCTCGACTTCGCTGCGCTGCGCTCGACATGACACGTGCTGAGCACCCTACGGTTCATTTTCTTCTCGATACCGGCATAGCAGCTCAGTCGCTCGAATTGACAATCGTGGTTTTGTCAGAATGCCTTAAAGGCGAACAAGGCTCGGTCAGGAATGAAACGAATTATCTCCGTCTCACGGAGAACCGACATCCCGGCGTTTTACAGCGATTGGTTCATGGGCCGAATCAGAGAAGGCTTCGCCGGCGTCGTTCATCCTTTCGGCGGTCGCAAGTATCTCGTATCGCTCAGGCCCGAAGATGTTGCGTGTTTTGTCTTCTGGTCCAAGGACTTCAGCCCGTTTATCGAGCACCTGGAAATTCTCGACACTCTCGGATACTCATTCTATTTCAACTATACCGTTACCGCCCTTCCCGCTATGTTCGAGAGCCATGTAAACAAGCATGCGGCGATCGACTCTCTCAAGCAGCTAAGCAACAGGTATTCGCCACAACACATCCAGTGGCGATATGACCCGATCCTCCTGTCCAATAGGTGCGACCAGACATTCCATCTGAGAGCGTTCGAGAAGCTGGCGTCCGAACTGGAAGGATTTACCGAGCGCTGCATTATCAGCTTCGTAACGGAGTACAAAAAGGTCACACGAAACTACGAGGAGCTTGAAAGAACAACCGACGCGCGAATCGCAAATTGCAGTCAGGAATTTAAAATCGCATTAGCCAACGACCTGGCAGTGATCGCCGAGCGACATGGCATCCGTATGTACTCCTGCTGCGGCGATTACCTCACCGGGGAAAAAATCAAGAAGGCCCATTGCGTCGATGGCGCCCTGATCGAGACGTTATTCTCGCCGGAAGGCTTCTCATACGATATCAAACCCACGAGAAAAGAATGCGGCTGCGCGCAAAGCCTCGACATCGGGGCTTACGACACCTGCCCGCACGGCTGCGTGTATTGCTACGCCAACGCCAATAAACGCCGAGCCGACAAGGCTTTCAACTCCCACGACAAGCAAAGCGCCTTCTTAGGCTACCCGAAATCCGAATCCGACCGATGGCTCGCTGAAATCCAAAACAGCCAACATGAGAGTTAAAGAAAAGAGATCCCTACTTCAATGTAATGCGCAAAACGAACTGCTCCATAGCTACGGGCGCTTTGGTCCGGCCCGTTTTAATCGCGTAATCGGTCTCGGCCAGGTGTTGCAAACAAGCGCCGATCTGTTTCAGGCTCATCCCGCGAAGTTGTGCGAAGAAGCCGTCTTTATTGCCCCAGATGCGAAGCTTCTTTTCGACGTCACCGCGATGATGGCCTTTTTCGAGCATCGCTTTCGCGTTAAACAGCCGGCGAAAATGAAAGGCAAAAGCGCCGACGACGGTGTACTCCGCGGATTTATCGTCGGCGAACATCCCCCGTAAACGCTCCACCGCGGCCCCGGCCTGGCCGGCAATCATGGCGTCAATCACGGAAAACGCATTGAACAAGCGATTGTGACCGACCAGGGATTCGATATGCTTGTCCGTAATGACCTTCTCCGTATCCGCGAATAAGGCCAGCTTATCGACTTCACTATACAATCGCGTCAATTCGTCTCCGCTCAGCTCGACCAGCAACTCGGCGGCGTCCCGGCTCAGCCGCTTATCGTAGGCATCGCGTGCGTATTGGATCAAACGCTGAGGCAATTCCCAGCGCTTCGGCTCGGCGATACTGAAGAGTTTGCCGACGTTGGGCAGTTTTTTCGCCAGCTTCGTGCGGGAATCCCAGCTATTGACGGTCAATACAAGCCGTCCCGTAGGGCACGGCTGGTCGAAATACTTTTCCAGCAACGGGCGATTCTTGGAAACGAAATCGTCCGCTTTTCGTATCAGCACGACGCGTTTATCCGTCAGAAAAGGGGCCGTCCGCAACTCATCCAACACGTCGGACGCCGAGACCGAATCTCCCTCAGCATCTAAAAGGGCTGTTGCTCTCTGAGATGGTTCTAAAAGCTTATCCAGCAGTTCGCCACACTGCCTGCCGACGAGAGATTCTTCCTTGCCGGCGATGACGTAAATTAGCTCGTGAGAGTCACGTTTCACTGGCTTTCCTGCGGTTCGTCTTCTTCTTCCGAAATGATCTTTGCGGCGGCAACGAGACTATCGCCGGGCTTGAGATTAATCAGCCGCACGCCCTGCGTGTTCCGGCCGATCGAGCGGATCTCGTCCAGGCCCGTACGAATAATCATCCCCTGGGCGGTAATCATCATTAAATCATCCTGGCTCCGGACCGCTTTCAGGGCGACGACCTTGCCGTTTCTCTCGCTGGTTTTGATATTAATCAATCCCATTCCGCCGCGCCCCTGGGGCCGGTAATCCTCAAGGCTTGTTCGCTTGCCGTATCCGTTCTCGCAAACGGTAAACAAGTCGGCGCCCTCTTCGACGATGACCATATCGACGACGGTGTCTCCCTGACGCAGCTTGATGCCGATGACGCCGCGCGACGCCCGGCCCATCGAGCGGACCTGGCTTTCGTCGAAGCGGATTGTCATCCCGTCGCGCGTGCCGAGGATGATATGATCGACGCCCGTCGTTAACGCTACGCCGATGAGATCATCGTTCGGATCGAGATTGATGGCGATCACACCATTGGATCTCGGGTTGCTGTAGGCGGACAACTTCGTCTTTTTGACGATGCCGTTCTGCGTGGCCATCACGAGTTGTCGTTGAGGTTTATCTTCCCCCGCCTCTTCATCGAAGCTGCTGACATTGATAATCGACGCGACCTGCTGGCTGCCCAGGTTCAGCAGGTTGACGATATTCCGTCCTTTGCTCTGTCGTGACATGCTTGGGACATCGTAAACCTTCAACCAGTAACACTTGCCGCGATTCGTAAAGATCAGCAGATAATCGTGCGTCGAGGCGATGAAGAGATGCTCGATGAAGTCCCCTTCTTTCGTATCGGACCCGATGATTCCTCTGCCCCCCCGGCCCTGCCGGCGGTACGTGTCGATCGGCATACGTTTGACGTATCCGCTGTGACTGACGGTAACAATCACTTCCTCTTCGGCGATCAAATCCTCGATAGCGAACTGCTCGGCGGCCGCGGTGATTTTCGTGCGCCGCTCGTCGCCGTACTTTTCCTTGATCTCGTAAAGATCTTCCCGGATGATATCCAGTAAGAGTTGGTCGTTGGCCAAGATGGCTTCATAGCCCTCGATCTGCTCGGTCAGCTCGGCGTATTCCTTGGCGAGCTTTTCGATCTCGAGGCCGGTGAGCCTTTGAAGCTGCATCGTCAGGATCGCATCGGCCTGAGGGCCGGTGAGGAAATGCTCGCCCTCGCTTTTCTCTTTGACGAAGGCTTCGGGTAAAATTTTCTTCAGCGTCGCCACTTCGATCAAACGCAAAGGTTTTTGCATCAGGTTGAGTTTGGCCGTCGGCGAATCGGGCGAGGCCTTGATCAAGTCGATAATCTCATCGATATCGCTGACTGCCAGAATGAGACCTTCGAGAATGTGCGCCCGATTTCGGCACCGCTTCAGGAGGAACCGGCTGCGCCGGCGAATGACCACTTTGCGATGCTCGATGAAACAATCCAGCATCTGGCGGATGTTGAGCGTTTCAGGCCGGTTATTCACCAACGCAATATTGGCGATGGCAAAAGTGCTTTGTAGTGGCGAATAGCGATAAATCTTGTTCAATGCCACATCGGCGTCCACGTCGCGCTTTAACTCCACGACAATCCGCAATCCGTGGCGGTCCGATTCGTCCCTGACGTCGGAGACTTCCGGGAGCGTACCATTCTGGACGCACTCGGCGATTTTGGAAACGATCGTCGTTTTGACGACCATGTAGGGTATCTCGGTGATGACGATTCGCTCCCTGCCCTTCTTCGTCGTCTCGACATCGACCTTGCCTCGAACCTTCAGGTGGCCCCGGCCGGTCGTGTAAGCTTCCATGATACCCTTCCGGCCGCAGATAATACCGCCGGTGGGGAAATCCGGACCGGGCAGGCGCTTGATAATATCCTTGAATCCGCAGTGCGGATCATCAATGACCAAAAGCAGCGCGTCGCAAACCTCCTTGATATTGTGCGGCGGGATATTCGTCGCCATCCCTACCGCGATGCCCGTCGAGCCGTTGACCAGCAGGTTCGGAAACTTCGACGGCAGCACGACCGGCTCCATCCGGGTCTCATCGTAATTCGGCACAAAATCCACCGTATCGTACCGGATGTCATCGAGCATATCCATCGCCGGAGCGGCCATGCGCGCCTCGGTATATCGCATCGCCGCCGGTGGATCGGAATCGATACTCCCGAAGTTCCCCTGGGGATCGATGAGCGTATAACGCATGTTCCATTCCTGACCCAGCCGGACCAGCGTTCCATAGGTAGCCTGATCGCCGTGAGGATGATAGTTGCCGCTCGTATCACCGACGATTTTCGCGCATTTTCGATGCTTGCTCCGCGGCCCGAGGTTCAGGTCGTTCATCGCCACCAGGATGCGCCTTTGAGACGGTTTCAGCCCGTCGCGGACGTCCGGCAACGCGCGCGAGACAATCACGCTCATGGCGTAGTTCAAATAGGAGTTCTTCAACTCATCGAGGATACGCATATCCTCGAATTGCTCCTGGGGCTTACTGGTTTCCGTCATCGGTTTTCTATCATCCCATCGACTCGGTTTATGGCACTACGTCAATGCCGGTTTATACGTGCCAATACACTACTCGCAGACCGAAAAAAAGTCAACAAATATCGGCAATTTTGGACAAAGATCACGCAATATTTACAGGCCATAACGCCGCATCAGAGAGTAACAGGGTGGCAGCCTCAGAGCCACAGGCTTTGGGGATGACCTGAAAAGTAAAAATCAAATATCAAAAACGCCTGTCTTTGAGGCGTTCTGAGCGAAGCGAAGAATCTCTCTCTTGTCGCCCAGATCCTTCGGCTGCGCCTCAGGATGACACTTCCGTGTCATTTTGCATTTTACATTTTGATCTTTACATTTGGCTTTAAGGCTGCCACCCAGTTTAAAAAACTATCTCAAGAGAACAGTGAGATTATTTCAGCGCTTCGATATAAATATTCCGGAACTCGATGGGGCCGCCCTCGCTTTGCAGACAGATCCAGCCGGTGGTGATCGTCGCGTTGGTTCCTTCATTCTGGAGAACGCCGTTCACGTAGCATTTTATCGCATCCTTGAGGCAGTAGATTTCATACGTGTTCCACTCACCCGCGGGATTTTCGCTGCTTTGTTGCTTCTTGGCCGCAACGACGAATTGCTTCTCGACGTCCTGTTTATCCTCGCCATCGACGGTAATCCCCGGACCGTTGATCAGCACAAAATCGCCGGCATTGCCGGATTTCAACTGGCATTCGATGCACTTGGGCCAGACCTGATCCGGGCCGGAGGCGTGCAGCAGGACGCCGCTATTCGCGGGCGTTTCCGTCCAGCGCCATTCGAGATGCAAACGATAGTTTCCGACCCGGCGCTGGGTTCGCATATACCCGTTAGGTTTTCCCGTGCAATGAATTACACCATCTTTGACGGTCCAGACGTCATCCACACTAACCGTGTTATCCGGAAGATACAGTTTCCAACCGGAGAAATCCTTTCCGTTCCACAGAGTGATCTCCTTCGATCCGAAAAGCCCCCCTTCACAACCCGTCAGAGCCGTCAGAGAAACCACCACAATACTCCATACCAACAATTGACCTGCTACCTTCTTCATGGTTTTGCCTCCACTTAATCCTTTGTATAACTATTGACTCCTTTTAATGCACTTAACCACGCGGCCAAGCAGTGAAAAGGCAATACCATACTAAATCCCCGATACAAATGCAACGCCGAAATAAAAGCACTTTTGAACTCCGGTGCCATATGATAAAATAGACAAATTCAGAACATGATAGGAACGATTTACGTATAAAATGGGACAACAATTTTTAAGCCTGTTCAGTGAGGAAACCATGAACGCAGAGAAAATTAAGAAATATCTCTACAAGACCTGGAAAGAATGTCGAGTCACAATCCTCATTATTGTTTTCGTCGTCATTCCGGTAAAATCATCCCTGGCGGACTGGAATTGGGTCCCGACCGGCTCGATGAACCCGACGATCCTGGACGGCGACCTGATCTACGTGAACAAAGTCGCCTACGACCTCCGATTTCCCCTGACGATGCACCGATTGGCCAAATGGTCGAACCCGCAACGGGGCGACATCGTTGTTTTCTTCTCTCCCGAGGACGAGACGCGCTTGGTCAAGCGCGTCATCGGGCAGCCGGGCGATACGATAGAAATGCGAAATAATGTTATCTACCTCAACGACGAACCCGTCAGCTATAAAAATAGCGATCCCGAATACAAAGAGGACCTGCCCCGTAAGCTGAAGGATAACAGTATTGTGGCAACGGAAGATTTAGACGGATTCACGCATCCGGTCATGAGCGTGCCGTCGCTTCCCGCCATGCGAAGCTTCGGGCCGGTGACCGTACCGGACGGGCATTATTTCGTGATGGGCGACAATAGAGATAACAGCCGGGATTCGAGATATTTCGGTTTCGTCGAGCGAGAATCCATCGTCGGCAAAGCCAAAGGCGTCATCGGTTCGTTCGACATCACCGACAAATTCCAACCCCGCCTCGACCGATTCTTCGCCGCCCTGAAATAATTATACCTTAAATAGTTTATCAGATTCGAATCCCATATGATTGTCACCATAGGACCTATTCTTATAGACCTCAGGTTTGCAACCGTTCAGTCAATGATCTAAAAGCTTTTTCTGATGTATTTATTCTTCCTCCATAGGCGGATAAAAAGACTAAAGCATAATATGGTGAGTTAATTGAGGCGGCTTGGGTAGTGTCAAATATCTTTCGCAAATTTTTGTGTAAGCTCTCTCAATCCGGTTACCTCTGCTGCCACACCCGCCCCATGGGGCGGGTCGATTTATAGGACTAAGCTGTTGCCCTTACCTGTTCCTGCGGCTGTTCTTTTCTTTGTTCCTGCAGTCGTTTCATATTCAAGTATCGATATGTACTCCACTTCGTTCCAGCAATATGCCGCAAACGGGCAGCGGCTAACATCAACGCCGAATGACCATCCGGAAAACAGCCCACCACGCGGGTTCTGCGCCGGATCTCGCGCATCACCCGTTCCAGCATGTTGTTCGTCCTGATTCGCAGCCAGTGTTCACGCGGGAAGCTGTAGTAAGACAAGGTTTCTTCAACCCCGGCCCGAACGGTTGAAGCGGCCTTGGACAGCTTCATCGAATCGAGCTTGCCCGCGATCTACCCGGCTTTGAGTCGGGCTTCCTGCTTGTCTTCCTGGGCATGAATGGCCTTGAGCATGCCGGCGACTTCTTTGACTTTGTTGTGCGGGACGTCACAGAAGACATTGCGATAAAAATGAACCATACATCGCTGCCATTGAGCTTCGGGAAAGAACTCGCCCAGGATTTCCACGAGCCCAAGGCATTTGTCCGAGATTACCAGCTCGACGCCGGAGAGGCCGCGTTCCTTCAAATAACACAGAAACTTGCGCCAGCTTTCCTGATCTTCTTTGGCGCTCTCGCATATACCGACCATCCCGCGAAAACCGTCTTCATCCACCCCCACGGCCACCAGAATCGCAACGTTCCGAACCTCGCCGCCCCAACTGCGTTTCAAATAGAGACCGTCGAGATACAGATACGGATATTGCTTCGTCAGAGGGCGATTTCGCCACAATTCAATCCGGCTGTAGATCTTTTTGTTTAATTCACTGACCGTACCTGGGCTGACACGCGTACCCCACAAGGCTTCGGTAATATCTTCTACTCGTCGAACGGAAACACCCGCCAAATACATCTCGATCAAGGCTTCCTCTACCGAGGCTTCACGACGACGATAACGTTCGATGATCGCGGTTTCAAACGTGGTCTTACGCAACTTGGGAACTTTCAGGTTGATCATGCCGGCCTTGACGTGAAGCTTGCGTTGATAATGACCGGCTCGGGTATCCTTCCGGGACTCCGTATGCTCATATCGATGAGCGTTGCACAGCCGATCCGCCTCTTCATTGAGCATCCGGTTGAGGGTCTCTTCCACCGTCTCACGGACCATCGAATCCAGGTGTGAATGAATTTGAGCCTCATCAATTTTGATAACCTTGTTCAAGTCCTTTTCCCGTTCTGCCGATGTCTTCTTGTTTTTCATTTCAAGCCCTTTCTCTGATTGAATGGTTTATTTGGTCAACTATCCATCGACCAGATTGAGGGCTTCTTTCATGTCCTATAAAATTGTGCGAAGAATATTTTACGTTATCGAGGCTTGATTGGCTTTCATTGGTTTATCTATCTTGAATACCTTGGATCTTTACAATTGTTGCCTACATTAAATTCAGGGGTCACTCGTTCTTTTCCCCAAATCTTATTTCCGGCTCGTTTGGGATTCTTTCTGAAATGCACATTTCTTTCTTTGAAGTGTAAATCGATTGCTCTTTTACATTCCTCAACTGAGGTATAATCGCTATTGTGTATTACTGCTCTTGCCATTCCGCTGAAAACAGACTCTATCACATTTAGAAATTGGGCTGAAGCTGGAAGTGGTGCAAGCTCCACTCTTGGCCTACCTCTCTTAAAAGTATTAACTTCATCGATTCGCTCGTAGAGTTCTTTTGAGGCATGCCAAGATCCCGCGTCCCATGATAAATAAAGACAGTCTTCGTTTGGATATTTATTCAAAAGGAGATTGAGCAGCTTTATCATTTCCATGGTGTTCTTTTTTTCGGAATAGAAATGAATCATCTGGTTCGTTGAAAGTTCCAAGGCTCCTGTTAAAATTAAGCTCCCTTTACTTTTTTGGTATTTTGGTACTACCTTTGCATGACCTCGCTTTACTAATGATGTTCCACCTTGGATTTTAACAGCAAATGGACCAAATTCATCTATTGAAAAAAATTTTTCCATTGGTCCAAGTCGAGAAAGAATCCCTGTTATTTTCTTCAGCTTCTCATGATAGTCAGGATCTATGCTTGTGAGGACTTTTTTCGCTTTACGATATTGATAACCAGCATCTTTTATTATTTTGCCAATGTATTGTTTAGAGATAGAAATGCCTTCTTTTTTCATTACAGTTTGGACATCACTTTGTCTCCAGCTTGTCCTATTGATCCCATAAGTTTTTGGTGGTGCATGTATAATTGCAAAGACAGCATCAATGTACTTCTTATCTTTACATTTTCTATATTCTGGTAAATATGGAGGATTTAGAAAATCAGTACATCCTCTGTTTTTATATACTTGAACCCATAAATGAACAGTTTGCCTTGGTATGAAAAGAAACCTGGATATTGCCGGAACAGGAATTCCTTTAAGATGTGCGAGAACAAATACTGCACGATTTCTATAACGAAGAGGACGATTTTTTATGCAGTCAATCAACATTTGCAACTCACTTAGTTGTAAATACTTTAAAAAAACAGGCATAAGATGAGAGTGGTCGTACTTGCCTTGAATTAATTCAAGCATCCATTTACGTGAGTCTTCTTCCTTTTTGTTTTTAGTAAGAGTTTTCTGTAATTTTTGCTTTGCTATAATGGATTTTGGATGATTTCGTCTGAAAGCTTCTTCACCAAGATCAAATAACTGTTTTTTCCAACGATACAACACCGTTGGATGTATACCATACTCATTACATAGGTCCAAAATCGACTTTTTTTCGAATATATGGAGCCTGAGGATATTAACTTTTTCTTTCGGTGTGAACTTTCGTCTTATTCTTTTCATAGCCATCTCCTCTCGAATTTTTAGCCAGTTTCTGTTGCGGAAACACTATTTGTCATTCCCGCGAAGGCGGGAATCCAGTTTTTATGCCCTGGACCCCTGCCTTCGCAGGGGTGACACGTGAAGTTTTGACTTTTCGCAACAGAAACTAGCTAACAATATAATAACTTAACACGATTTAAGAAATATTCAATTCCGTTCGGAGTACTAAAAATACGCTTGAGTAATTTGTATCCTTGTCTGATCACGCCATAGTTCTTATGACCTGAAAATTCATGAAAATAATTATCTGAAATAACTTCACCTGGACTGCGACTAATCTTGTAAGCATTTTTTCGTATGAAAGGTCTGCATATGAAGTTCAGTTCTGCAAAAGTTTTTTTCGCACTGACCGCTTTGGCGATTATGGCAATTATATCCCCGTCTGACTTAGCTGCTCGCCAATCTGCTAAACGATGGATATCCGAGCCCGGTCGGTATGAAGGTTATTCGGAGGCTGTCTATGACGGCTGGCAACGCCACTCTGCATATGTGACCGTTCGGGACGGCACGAAGATCGCGATGGACATCTTCCGGCCCACACGCCGGGGCAAACTGCATTCCGAGGCGCTGCCGGTCATTTGGGAGCACCGCCGGTACCAAAGGGCTTCGCAGGATGAAAATGGACGGATTTTCTCTCAATTGGATCGAGGGGATCATCCCATGCGAAAAGTCGTTCTCTATGGCTATGTCTATGCCGTGGCGGCCGTACGCGGCAGCGGCGCGTCATTCGGCACGCGAATCGATCCGACGCCTCCGCAAGAAAGTCTGGACGCGTACGACCTGACCGAATGGCTGGCGACCCAGCCCTGGTGCACCGGCAAGGTGGGCATGTATGGTATCTCGTATTCCGGCTCGGTCCAATTCATGGCGGCCAGTACGGCTCCACCTCATCTGAAAGCGATCTTCCCGGAAATGACCATGTTCGATCTATACGACATGGTGTATCCCGGAGGGATCTTACGACACACCTTTATGAACAACTGGGCCCGGCAGATCCGCGGATTGGACTTGCATTTGACGAGACAACCGGCGCCCGTCGAGGGAGCCTTAGATGGAGACATGGCACAGGCCCTTGCCCAACACAAGGATAATTTCGATGTAATGAAGGCTTCGCTGGCGCCTTACCGGGACAGCCTGATCGAGGGAGCCGGAGCATTGTATCGGGATCATAGCCCTTCCAGTTATATTGACCGTGTGAACCGGTCCGGCGTCGCAGTGTATCAGCGGGCCGGCTGGTTCGATATGTATCCGCGCGACATGCTGTTGTGGTTCAACAATCTAACGGTCCCGAAGAAGATCGTCATCGGTCCCTAGAACCATTATGAAAGCCACGGTGTGGACCGGGCTACCGAGTTGCTCCGCTGGTACGACTACTGGCTCAAGGACATCGACAACGGCATCATGGACGAGCCGCCCGTCCTGTACGGCGTCATCGGATTATCCAGAAACAAGTCTATTCGATGGTCGGACCAGTGGCCCCCGGCGGATAGTCACCCGGTCGATTATTATTTTTGCGATGGACCGTCCAAATCGGTGGATTCGGTTAACGACGGTTTGCTCAGTACCATCGCCCCAAAATCAGGAACCGACCGTTATAAGGTCGATTACACCACGACCAGCGGTTCAAAAACGCGCTGGACCGGTGGGACACCGGCTTATCCCGACATGACAACCAACGACCGCAAGGCCCTCACTTATACTACCGCTGTTTTGGCGAACGATGTTGAAATCGCCGGCCATCCGGTTGTTCACATGTGGATTGAATGCACCGCTGATGACGTTGACCTTTTCGCTTATCTGGAGGAAGTCGAGCCGGACGGTCGTTCGACGTATATTACCGACGGCTGCCTGCGGGCCTCGAATCGACGTCTTAACCCAACTTCCGCAGTTAGGGGGTAAAATCATTGTTTTTGGCTCGTAATCACAGAAAGTTTTCACTACATCTCGTTCATTTTCC
>JAFGTG010000431.1 GCA_016934255.1 Sedimentisphaerales bacterium | reverse complement strand
TTGATTATTTTCAGAAAATCCTGAAACAGATTTTCTGAAATAATATATGCCTAACCTCCAATTTTGCAAAAGTCTTATTCTAAAGAAAAATTCTCGACAGGTCCGGATGATTGTGATATAATAACCGCCGTCATGGAGTCTAACAGGTCTATGACTCAGGTGGAAAGCTCAGGATGGATTTCCGTCAGTGATACAAATGCCATTTCACGAGGAAACGAATTATGAAACGCCAAGCCTTCACTTTGATCGAACTGCTCGTTGTCATCGCCGTTATTGCTATTCTGATTGCTATTTTACTCCCCGCATTGAATTTGGCGAAGGACCAGGGGCGCAAGATGACGTGTGCAAACAACCTTAAAAGCATCGCCCTGGCCAACCAGTTGTATGCCGCTAACCAGGATGATTGGGGCATCCCGTGCCGGTACATCACAGAGAGTGGGACGTCCTTATGGACGAGCAATTCCGTGTTTCGGGAATACATCGGCTACGAGGGGGCCGAGCCGGGTTTATCCAGCGTTCAAACCCCTAAGAAATACAAATGCCCCAGCGATACACAAAAAGCCTGGCTCCACGCCTATGATGTTGAAACCGGGAGCACGACCGGAACCCTGACCAGCTACGGTTTCAATATTGAGGATTGGTACCCCTCGGTCGGTTCGCCCTCATGGACGGCTACGATGGAGATGAAAGTGTTGGCCTACAAGATGTCCGCCGTCCAGCAGCCGGCACAGAAAATGCATTTCAACGAAGCCCACGACTGGTGGAGCAAATGGCGGGGCGCTAATTACATCGACGGCTGGGACGTGTTAGGCCAGGATGGAACGGTTAATGAATACAAAGGCGTCGGATGCGGGGGACCGACCATGTATCGCCACAACGAGTCTTGCAATCTCGCCTTTTATGACGGCCACGTAGAAGCCCTGCATAAAAGCAAAGTATGGATACCGGAGCACGCCGAGCAGAAACCCTACCAGCCCGGTATGTGGGTCGTCAATAGAGATATCTGGGAGAAAAACGGCGGCGGTTTATAGGACTATCATCTGCTTTTTACTGTTCCATTCGGGGTATAAGAGTAAATTCCTTACCTTTGTGCAAAGATTTTAGCTTCACAAATTCTAATCTCTAATA
The DNA here is from genome assembly GCA_016934255.1 of Sedimentisphaerales bacterium. GTDB lineage: Bacteria > Planctomycetota > Phycisphaerae > Sedimentisphaerales > Anaerobacaceae > JAFGTG01. Next base: position 4,992 of record JAFGTG010000431.1, on the reverse strand, counting down.
TCTAAATCCTAAACAAATCCAAAATTCTAATAACAGAAATCCAAAACGGTCGCGACGATAAGATGTATTCGCTTTTGGAAAGTTACATATGCGAATGTTGCTCGTTTTGGAAATTTCTATTTTGAACATTTGATATTGTTTAGGATTTCGAATTTCGTGTTTAGGATTTTTCTGACTTAAGTTGATTACTAAGCTACTACCTTTCAGTAGCCGTTCATTTTTCTGGCTTTCCCGGGTCTTATTTGTATCTCATTTCATTATTATATTATAAATCTTTCTTATGTTGTCTATTACAGAAAAACGTGTGCCTATTTTCTATAAATAACGTATGATATTCCAGATATGTTTTTACAATGCGTCTTTTTGTGGTTCGAGCCGGCCCGAGACGTTGAGTTTAAACCACATTTTTACGATGGGTAAGTGATGGTCATTAAAGGAAAAGAAACGGGATTATACGAGCCTCAGCGGGAGCACGACGCCTGTGGGATTGGCGCCGTTGTGAATATTTCCGGCAAACGGGAACATTCGATCATTGAATACGGCAAGCAGGTTCTGCTCAACCTGCACCATCGCGGGGCCGCCGGGGCCGATGAGACGACCGGAGACGGGGCGGGGATCCTCTTGCAGATTCCTCATCATTTTTTTGTTGCCGAGTCCGGAACGCTGGGTTTCTCATTGCCCGAGCCATCCCTTTATGGTGTAGGAATTGTTTTCAATGCTAAAAACGCCGAAATCCGGGAGCAATGCGAACGGTTACTTGAAGCGGCTATCGGCTATTACGGCATGAGAGTGCTCGGCTGGCGGGATGTCCCGACCTCTCCTGGGTGTCTCGGAAAGATCGCGCTGGTGGCTGAACCGAGTATCCGGCAGGTCTTCGTCGATGGAGCAGGCTTCAAGGATGAGATTCTGGAAAGACGCTTGTATCTGGCGCGCAGGCGGACGGAACGGCTCGTCGCGGAGAGATTTGGCGAGAAGGCCCAGGATTTCTACGTCCCATCGCTATCGTGCAGAACGATCTGCTATAAAGGCATGTTCATGGCTTGGCAGTTGTTCGGGTATTATCCGGATTTGGCGGACGAGCGCGTCGTTTCAGCGCTGGCGATCGTGCACCAGCGGTACAGTACGAACACATTTCCCAACTGGCGCCTCGCCCAGCCGTTTCGCTGCATCGCCCATAATGGTGAGATCAACACGCTCAGCGGCAACCGGAATTGGATGCGAGCCCGCGAGACGGTGATGTCCAGCGAGGTGTTCGGCGTGAATATTCGCGACTTGATACCCGTCCTATCGCCTGAGATGAGCGACTCGGCGTGTTTCGACGCGACGCTCGAACTTCTGGTGCGTTCGGGCCGGAGCATGCCCCATTCGATGATGATGATGATCCCGGAGGCGTTCGGGCCGAAGTATCATATCAGTACAGATAAACGTGCTTTTTACGAATATCACTCCTCATTCATGGAACCTTGGGACGGGCCTGCGGCGATGGTTTTTACCAACGGTCGCATCATCGGTGGGACGCTGGACCGCAACGGATTACGGCCGTGCCGGTATTTGGTAACCACGGATAACTTAGCCGTAATCGCCAGTGAAGCGGGTGTGGTGGAATTTCCGCCGGAGAAGATTCGCAAGAAAGGCCGCCTCAGACCGGGTCATATGTTCCTGGTGGATTTGGAACAGGGCCGGGAAGTCTCAGATAACGAGGTTAAAGGCAAGATTGCCCGGCAGAGGCCCTATCGCAGGTGGCTCGATGAAAACAGGATCGAGCTGCGCGGATTGTTCGATACACCCAGGTTGGTCGAGAGCGATTCTCAAACGATTGCGCAAAGAATGCGGGCGTTCGGGTATAATCGCGAGGAGCTTAAGATGATCCTGACGCCGATGGCCGTTCACGGCCAGGAGCCGGTAGGTTCGATGGGCAACGACACGCCGTTGGCGGTTATATCCGACAAGCCGAAGCTCATGTTCGACTACTTCAAGCAGCTTTTCGCCCAGGTCACGAATCCCCCGATCGATCCGCTGCGCGAGGGATTGGTGATGAGCCTCATGGTGTTTACCGGCAAAAAGCGGAATCTCCTGGCCGAGACGCCCGAACATTGCCGGCAACTCAAACTGCCTCACCCGGTTCTGACGAATGAGGATATGGAACGGCTGCGATCCGTTATGCGCGACGACTATAAGGTTGTTACCCTTTCGGCCCTTTTTGACGCTGATACGCCCGATCCGGGCGCAAGCCTTCAGGCGGCGCTGGATTCCCTGATCGCTAAGGCGGAACAGGCCATTGAGAGCGGGGCGTCTTTGATTGTCATCAGCGATCACGGCGTGAGCCAAACCAAGTCGCCGATTCCATCGCTGCTGGCCACCGCCGCGGTGCACCACGGGCTGCTCAATCGCGGCCTACGCGGTGAAGTGGGCCTCATTGTCGAAAGCGGCGAGCCGAGAGAAGTGATGCATTTTTGCCTCTTGTGCGGCTACGGCGCCAATGGGATCAATCCATATATGGCCTTCGAGTCGCTTGACGAGTTGCAACGCCAGGGCGAACTGCCTGCTAAGCTGGAACCGATCCAGATTGCGGATAACTATATCGCCGCGATCAAGAAGGGTATCCTGAAAACGATGAGTAAGATGGGCATCTCGACGCTGCGCAGCTATTCCGGTGCGCAGCTATTCGAGGCGATCGGTCTGAACCGCGCTTTCGTTGATAGATATTTCACAGGAACGAGTTCGCGAATCGAGGGAATGGGCATCGAGGAAGTAGCCCGTGAAATTTTAATACGCCACGAATCCGCATTCAAGCCACGCCCCCTTGGATCGCTCGATCTGGATTTCGGCGGAGCCTATCATTACCGGCAATCGGGCGAGAGGCATCTGTGGAATCCCACGACAGTGGCACGATTACAACATGCCGTTAAAAATGAGGATCCGAAGGCTTATGCCGATTACGCCAAGGCCGTCAACGACCAATCGCGGGAATTAGGTACGCTCCGTGGACTATTCGAATTCGTACCGGGACAAGCGGTTCCCATCGAAGAAGTCGAACCCGCCAGTGAGATCGTTAAGCGGTTTTGCACCGGGGCGATGAGCCACGGCTCGATCAGCAAGGAGGCCCACGAGTGCATGGCAATTGCAATGAACCGCATGGGGGCGATGAGCAATACCGGCGAGGGCGGCGAGGATCCGTCACGTTACGTACTCGAACCGAACGGTGATTCGAAAAACTGCGCCATTAAGCAGGTGGCAAGCGGGCGGTTCGGCGTAACCGCCAATTACCTTGCACACGCCAAAGAATTACAAATCAAAATCGCCCAGGGCGCCAAGCCGGGAGAAGGCGGCCAGTTGCCGGGCCATAAAGTGACACAGGAAATCGCGACGATGCGTTATTCGACGCCGGGGGTGACGCTTATCTCGCCGCCGCCACACCACGATATTTATTCCATCGAGGATTTGGCGCAGCTTATTTACGATCTCAAATGCAGCAATCTAAAAGCGAAGGTTTCGGTTAAGCTTGTCGCCGAGGTGGGCGTGGGGACGATTGCCGCCGGCGTGGCCAAGGGCAACGCCGATGAGGTCCTGATCAGCGGTCACGACGGGGGGACCGGCGCGAGTCCTTATTCGTCGATCAAGCACGCCGGCTGTCCGTGGGAACTGGGCCTGGCGGAAACCCAGCAGGTCCTCGTAATGAACGGTCTGCGGGACCGCATCCGGGTGCAGACGGACGGCCAGTTACGGACCGGCCGGGACGTGGTGATCGCCGCACTGCTTGGGGCCGAGCAATTCGGTTTCGGTACGTCGGCCTTGGTGACGCTCGGATGCACGCTGTTGCGCAAGTGTCACGAGGGGGCGTGTGCTTTCGGAATCGCCACCCAAGACCCGGAGCTTCGAGCGCGGTTCGCGGGCAAGCCGGAGTATATCCAGCGGTTTATGCATTTCGTCGCCGAAGAAGCCCGACAGATCATGGCGCAGCTCGGTTTTCGGAAAATCGAAGAGATGGTCGGAAACGTGGAACAACTGAGCGTACGCAAGGCTATCGACCATTGGAAGGCGAAAGGATTGGATTTCTCCGCCATCTTCGAGAGGCCCGCCACTTCCGATCGCAAGGCGATCCGTTTGAGCTCTCAGCAACCGGTCAAGATCGATGACCACATCGACTGGAAGATTTTACAGAAGGTTAAAACCTCTCTTGAAAAGAAAGAAAAGACCGTCGTCGAGATGCCGATTCGCAACACGAATCGCGCCGTCGGCGCCATCCTGAGCAATCGTATTGTGACCCGGCACGGTCCCCAGGGATTACCCGATGGGACGATAGACATTACCTTTAACGGTTCGGCGGGCCAAAGCTTCGGCGCATTTCTGACTCCGGGGGTGACACTCAAACTGATCGGCGAAAGCAACGACTATTTGGGTAAGGGCTTGTCCGGCGGCCGGATCGTTGTCAAGACGCCCGACAATTCCCACTTCGCCGCCCATGAAAATATTATCGTGGGCAATACGTTGCTTTACGGTGCGACATCCGGCGAGGTGTTTATTAACGGCACGGCGGGCGAGCGCTTCGCCGTACGCAACAGCGGAGCCGTCGCGGTCGTCGAGGGCCTCGGCGACCACGGCTGCGAGTATATGACCGGCGGGACCGTCGTCGTGCTCGGCCATACCGGCTGCAACTTCGCCGCCGGCATGAGCGGCGGCATCGCCTACGTGCTCGATGAAGCGCAGTTGTTCGATACGCTCTGCAATCTCGATATGGTGGAGCTGGAAAGCGTCTGGAAGCAGGAGGATAAGGATCTGCTCCATGATTTAATTCAGCGTCATTTGACGTGGACACAAAGCGAACAGGCCCGACGTATTTTAGACACCTGGCAGGACGCGGTGGGTAAGTTCGTGAAAGTCGTGCCGATCGATTATCGCAAGGCGCTTGAGAAGATGCGCGCCGCCGAACAGCGCCACACCGAAACGACACCGGCTACCGAGGAGGTTTTCTATGGGTGAGCCGAAAGCCTT